>NZ_CP109137.1:3030828-3338994 GCF_035918095.1 Streptomyces sp. NBC_01750 | reverse complement strand
CGGCGGCGGCGCTGCCGCCGAGCTCGCCGCCCGCGACGCGGACCCGCAGGACGCCGGCCCCGGAACCCCGCACACCGTGATCGGCCTGGTCCTCGCGGGCGTGGCGGCGGTCGCCGTGGCCTCCCGCACCTCGCGGCGCCGGCGCACGGACGCTGACTGACATGTCCGCCGAGACTGACATGTCCGCCGAACGTCCGGCCGGCACCGGCCGGCTGCTCATCGGGGTGGCCTGGGCGGTACTGCTGCTCGGGCTGTGGCTGTGGGGCCGCGAGGTCACCGGCGGCCCCGGCGGCAGCTCCGCCCCCACCACAGGCGATGTGGCCGCGGTCGGCCGCCCGCTCGGCGTGCCCCTGCCGCCCGCCCACGACCCGATGCAGCCGGCGAAGCCGCACCAGGTGGACATCCCGTCGATAGGCATCACCGCCGCGGTGGTCCCGCGTGGCCTGGATGTCACGGGTGCGATAGACCCGCCTCCGTACGCGATGCCGCGCACGGTCGGCTGGTACGGCAGGGGTACGCAGCCGGGCGCGGTGGGTGCCGCGCTGCTCGTCGGCCATGTCGACACCGAGACGAAACCGGCCGTCTTCTACGGTCTCAGTGCCGCCAAGCCCGGCGAGAAGGTACGGGTGACCAGGACCGACGGCTCGGTCGCCGAATTCACCATCGACGACGTCCAGGTCTTCGGCCGGGACCGGTTCGATGCGAAGAAGGTCTACGGGCCGCGCAAGGACGGGCGCGCGGAACTGAGGCTGATCACCTGCGGCGGCACCTTCGACCGGGCGACGCGCACGTACAGCGCCAATGTGGTGGTGTCGGCATATCTGACCGGTGTCGCCGAGAAGTGAATCAAGAAGCGGACCGGGAAGTGAACCGGGCGGTGAACCGGGAAGCGAATGCCGCGGAGAGCCGCTCCGGAGTGCGGCAACCCGGCCCGACCCGCAACCTGGCCCGACCGGCAACCCGGCCCGACCGGCAACCTGGCTCGACCGGCGACGCGCTCCCCCCGGAGCCGCCGGCCGAGCCGGTCCTCTACCGCGGGTGCCCGGGCTGCGGGAGAAGCCCGGGCCGGCGCAGGAGGTCTTGTGGTCCGGTTCACGTGAGCCGGGCCGTTGCCCCACACCCTAGGGCGGGGAACTGGTCCGGCCTAGAGGCCGGATGACGCCTTGTCGTGACGTCGTCGCCCTCAGTTCCCGTCGCCGGCCCACCGCAGCGCCTCGGAAGGCAGTGTGCCGTTGGCGATCTGCTGCGCAAGGCGCGAGAGCGGTTCCCGCTTCGACCGCGCGTACCGGCGCATCGACTCGAACGCTTCGTCCACGGAGACCCCCCACCGCTCCGCGAGCATGCCCTTGGCCTGCTCCACCCGGATCCGGCTGGTGAGCGCCGACTGCAGCTGCTCTACGAGGAGTTCACCCTGTTGTATGGTCCGCTGCTGCAGAATGCCGATCGTGGCGGCGTCCGCGAGTGCCTGCGCCAGTGTCAACTGCCCCCGTGACTGCTGCTCCTGGTGATTCATCAGGAAGAAGTTCAGTGCGCCGATCACGTGCTCGCGCAGCCGCAGGGGTACGGCGTAGGTGGCCTCGAAGCCGTACTGCCGGGCCTGTGCGGCGAACTGCGGCCAGCGGAGCTTCGCTTCGCGGCTGTCGAGCGAGATCGGCGGTACCGCCGTACCACTGCCGTATGTGTCCAGGCAGGGGCCCTCGCTGTGCTGGAGCTCCAACAGATCGAGCAGCCAGGACCGTTCGTCGGAGGACGCGGCGGTCTGCAGTTGGCCGCGCTGGTTCACGAGCATCAGTCCGGCGGCCTCGACGTCCAGCAGGTCGACGCAGTGGCTCGACAGCCGGTGCAGTAATTCGATCACGTCGAAGTCGGCGACGAGAGTGTCGGCGAGCTCCACGAAGGCCGAGGCGATCCGTTGTTCGCGCAAGGTGCTGTCCATCCTTGTCACCCAACTCCGTCGGGGTTTCGCGTGCCGGTGTCGTCGCCGTCCCGCTCTACCCCATCGGCGGGAAGCCGAAGCCTCCGCGCCACGATGTCCCTGGCCACATCCACGATGGGACGTTCTGTCGCGTATGCGTGCGCTCGCAGTCGTACGAGCGCCACGGCGGGTGTGACACCCAGCCGCGCTGCGATCATCCCAGTCGCCTGGTGGACTTCGGCACGGTGCAGCGAGGCATGCTCGGCGAATCCGTGTGCCACGTCCCCCAGCAGGGTCAGGGTCAGTGCGTCCGCGAGCACCAGGGCATCGGTCAGTTCGGTCGCGTCGAGCGGTCCCGGCGTGGACCGCCGGCAGGTGAGTACGCCCACCTGAATGGCTCCGATCTGCAGGGGAAAGGCGAAGACCGCGCGCAGGCCCAGTGTTTCGGCGGGGGAGACGAAACCGGGCCAGCGTGAACGTGGGACCAGGCGGAGATCGGCGTCGAGTACCAGCACGCCGCCGTCCGCCGCGTCCGCGCCAGGTCCTTCACCGAGAGTGAACTGGAGGTCGTCCAGCCGGGCGCTCACCGGGTCGCTCGCCCACACCAGTTCGCCGAAGGAATCGTCGCCGGAGAGTGTGACCGCCAGTCCGTCGACGCCGAGGACATCGGCGCACCGACGCGCGAAGGACGCGTCGAGTCCGTCGGTCCGCTGCAATGCCAGCTCGTCCAGCAGGGCAGCCATGCGAGCACTGACCAAGCCCTCCTCCAGGGAGTGTGACGAAACAGCTGGCACATGATATCCCCGCTGCCCGGTCACAGGATGTCCACGAAGCGAAGCCGGCCTCGTGGCGCTCACGGCGGGTGTGCCAGGATGGATTCGACCGGTCTTGTCCGGGACGGGGCGCCTGGAGACGGCCTGGAATCAGTGCACCCAAGGGGGAGTGGATGTACGGGAGTTGCACCGGGCGTGCCCGGCTGTGCGTGGCCGTGGCGGGGGCGGTGCTGCTGCTGGCGGGCTGCTCGTCCGACGGGGACGAGGACAAGAAGCCGGTGGTGAGCCAGCAGCCCAAGGAGAAGGATCCGTACTGGGTCAATCCCGACGGGAAGGCCGCCAAGCAGGTCGCCTCCTACCGTAAGGACGGCGACGACAAGAACGCCGAGCTGATCACGAAGATCGCGGGTCAGCCGGTCGGTGAGTGGATCGGTCCGGACAATCCGGAGTCCGAGGCGAAGGGCTTCACCGAGGCGGCCGCCAAGACCGACCGGGACGCGCTGCTGGTCCTCTACAACATTCCGCACCGTGACTGCGGCCAGTTCTCCAAGGGCGGCGCGGCAGACGGCGACGCCTACCGGGCATGGGTGGACAAGGTCGCGCGAGGTATCGGCGACCGGCGGGCCACGGTGATCCTGGAGCCGGACGCGGTGCTGCACCTGGTCGACAGCTGTACGCCGCAGGAGTTCCACGAGGAGCGCTTCGACCTGCTCAAGGGCGCGGTCGAGCGGCTGAAGCGGCAGCCGAACACGAAGGTGTACCTGGACGCGGGCAACGCCGGCTGGTCCCAGCCCGATGCGCTCTTCGAGCCGCTCCAGCGGGCCGGCATCGACAAGGCGGACGGCTTCTCCGTCAATGTCTCCAACTTCTTTCCGACCGCGTTGAGCAAGGACTTCGGCAAGAAGCTCTCCGCGAAGGTCGGCGGAAAGCACTTCGTCATCGACACCAGCCGCAACGGCAACGGCCCGTACACCGGCGGCGACCCGAAGGAGAACTGGTGCAATCCGCCGGGCCGCGCGCTCGGCGAGGAGCCCACCGCCAGGACCGGTGACCCGCTGGTCGACGCGTATCTGTGGGTGAAGCGGCCCGGTGAGTCGGACGGTGACTGCAAGGGCGGGCCCAAGGCGGGCGAGTGGTGGCCGGAGTACGCGCTCGGTCTGGCGCGCAACACCAAGTAGCTTTCGCGGTACGGGAGAGGGCCCAGCAGCCGAGAAGCTGCTGGGCCCTCTCCCGTACGGTCAAGCGCTTGCGGACCTGCCGCGCTGCGGATCTACGGCACCTCGACCCACACACCCTCGGACGGGGTGCCCTTGTCGTCCGTCACGAAGAGCATGTACCAGCCGGACGGCACCAGCGCCCGGTTCTTCGGCACGGTGACCTGGATTCCGTCCGCCGTCTTCTTCATGTCCAGCGCGATCGAGCGCTGGTCGGTGTCGGTGACATGCGTGACGGCGCTCGGCCGCAGCAGCTTCGCCGTCTTCACGGACGCGGCGTTCTTGACCTTGAACGTGCCCGTGTCCCCACGCTTGATGGCCTTCGGCCCGCCGCTCACCTCGGGCTTGGAGTCCCTGTAGAGGTACGGCGGAGTGTAGATCTCGATGCGCTGCTCGAAGACGCCCGGCTTGGTGTTGGCCTTGTCCGCGAAGAGCGAGTCCGAACCGAAGATCATGACGCGGCCGTCGGGGAGCAGCACCGAGCCGGAGTGGTAGTTGCGCCCCACCGCGGGGTCGGCGACCCGCTTGTACGTGCCGGTCTTCGGGTCGTACGTACGCGCCTGGAGGACATTGGAGCCGCCGCGTCCGCGGTAGTCCGCGGAGCCGCCGGTGACCAGGACCGAGTCGTCGGGCAGCAGCGAGGCGCTCGGATAGCGGGTGCCCTTCTCGAGTGAAGCGCCGTCCTTGAAGCGGGGGTTCGGCGCCTTGAGGTCGACCAGCCGGGACTTCTCGCTGGCCTTCTCGGACTCGCCGACCCCGCCACCGCCGATGACCATGAACCGCTGGTCCTGGGCGGGCGGCAGCATGACGGTCGCCGAGGTCTCCATCCTGTCCGGGTCGCTCAGGCCCGGGATCTTGTCGAACTTGTTCGTCTCCAGATCCCAGACGCCCGGGGCACGGCCGACGTTGGCGGGCCCGTACCCGGCGTTCGAGCCGGAGTAGAAGAGCTTGCCATTGTCCATCAGGAAGATCGCCGGGTAGGTGGGGAACTTCCGGATGATCCCGGTGTACTTCCAGGTCTTGGTCTTCGGGTCGTAGATCTCGTCCTTGCCGGGGACGATCTGCCCGATCTCGTCGAGACCGGAGAGCGAGAGGACCTTGCCGTCCTTGAGCGTGGTCAGCGTCGGGTACCAGCGGGCCTCGTTCATCGGGTCGACGGTGATGTACTTCTCCGCCACCGGATCGAACTCGTAGGCCTCCTTGATGCCCTGGAAGTCCTTCTTGTCGAGCGCGAGCTTCTGCGCGATGCCGTAGACATTGCGGGCGTCCGAGCCGTTGAGGCCCTGCACCCGGTAGTTGTCCTCGGTACCGGTCTCGTAGTCCTTCCCGGACTCCTCGGCCTCGACATAGATACGGCCGAGACCGGGGTCGTTGCGCAGGAACCTGCCGGTCTTCTTGTCGAAGACCTTCTTCGCCTTCTCCACCAGGACCGGGTCCTTGGACACGAAGGTCTTGCCGCTCTCCTTGCCGGTGAACTTCGTGCCGGCGGGCAGGGTCTTGGGCTCGTCGGGGTCCTCATTGTGGACGACCATCAGGCCGCCGGCCTTGGTGGTGTCGCCCTTGAGCTTCTCGTACCTCTTGGTGCCGCCCGCGACCAGCAGTTTTCCGTCGGGCAGCTGGGTGTGCCCGGCGCAGAACATGTCCTTGGGCGTGGGGATCATCTTGAAGTCGTTGGTCTTCGGATCCCACAGCACCGACTCGAACTTCTTCGCGTCGAAGTTCTTCTGGTTGTTGCCGGAGCCCGCTATCAGCAGCACCTTGCCGGTGTGCAGCAGCGCGGCGTGAATCGTGTTGATCTTGTACTCGGCGGGGACGTCCAGAAAGTCCCAGTGGCCGTTGGCCGCCTTGTACTCCGGCTTGTTGATCTCGTAGTCGTGGTACTGCTCCGAGCCGAAGCGCCACATCGCCGGCCCGTTGAACCCGGCCACCACGACGACCACCGCCGCACTTATCGCCACACGACGGGCGCGGTTCTTGCGGTGGTTAGGCCGCACGGGCATCGTGCTCATTTCTTACGTCCCCCAAGGGCGATCTGCATGGTCTGGTCGGTGGTGGCAGGGTGCGGCCGCTGCTGCGGCACTTGGGCCTCCGGGGTGGAGGCGGGCGGCTGTCCGCCGCCGTGCCGCCGTCTGCGCTTCTTCTTCTCCTCGCGGATGCCGTGCCGCCAGACGAAGATCGGCGCTGCGGTGATCAGCAGAGCCAGCGTGGCCCAGGTGATCATCGCCGGATGGTCGTGCCCGAAGTAGAAGGAGGAGCCGAGTGATCCGCCGAAGACGAGGATGAAGAAGAGGTGGATCCGGAAGGTGCCGAAGAGGGTGTCCGGGCTGGACGAGTCGCCCTTGGGGGTCACGACGAAATTGCTCTTGCGGCGCAGTACGGCGTCCATCAGCGAGCGTGCGTAGATCGGCGCGGAGAGCGCGGACATCACCATGCCCGCGAGTCCGCCGGAGCCCTCGGGCTCGTGCGGCGAGACGTTGTGGCGGCGGTTCCAGATGTAGAGGCCGATCTGGAGTGCCGAGGCGTTGCCGTACAGCATCATCCAGATCGTCGGGTCGATCTGCACACCGGAGGCGCCCATACCCAGGAACAGCGCACAGCTCAGCGCCGCCAGGATCCAGTTGAGGGCCGACATCGGGTAGAAGATGATCATCATCGTGTAGTTGAAGAGCTTGCCCGGGGGCAGCGAGTAGAAGCCCTTCCAGTACTGCTTGATGATCGTCTCGTACGTGCCCCGGGACCAGCGCAGCTGCTGGGTGAAGAAGTCGGTCCAGGCGGTCGGGCCCTCGCCCACGGCAAGCACGTCCGGCGTGTAGACCGAACGCCACTTGTTCCCGGTGTCCGGGTTGCTGGCGCGGTGCATCTCGAAGCCGGTGGCCATGTCCTCGGTGATCGAGTCGTACAGACCGCCGATCTGCTTGATGGCCTTGATGCGTACGGCGTTGGACGTGCCGACGAACATGGGCGCGCCGTAGCGGTTGCCCGCGCGCTGGATCAGGGCGTGGAAGAGGAACTGCTGCGACTCCGCGGCCTTGGTGACGAAGGTGTCGTAATTGCCGTACACCTGCGGGCCGATGACGAAGCCGACGTCCGGGTCACGGAAGTAGCCGAGCATTCGCTCCAGGTAGTTGGGCAGCGGGATGTGGTCGGTGTCGACGGAGGCGAAGAAGTCGTAGTTGCCGCCGTGCGCCTCGAGCCAGGCGTTGTAGTTGCCGTGTTTGGTCTTGGCCCGGTGCGGGCCCTTGGCCTGGTTCCAGTGCGCGATGCCCTTGCGGGAGAAGTGGTGGACGCCGAGCCGCGCGCAGACCTCCTTGACAGCGGGGTCGTCGCCCTCGTCGAGCAGCCAGACGTGCATCAGCCCGCGGTGCCGGATCCGCACGGCCGCCTCGAGCGTCTTCGTCACCATCTCCAGGGGCTCCTTGCCCGGTACGAAGGAGGTGAGGAAGGCGACCTTGGTGCCGGTCTCGGGCACCACGGGGACGGGGTCGCGGGCCACCAGCGTGGCGTGCGCGTTCGACAGGACGTTCATCGTGCGGAAGAGCTCGATCAGACCGATCGAGACGAGCATGACGACGTCGAGGATGAGCAGCGTGTCGTTCTTGAGGTTCGGGTCGCGCTCGGTCCAGTGTTGGGGCTGCATCAGCCAGGCGAACAGGCCGAGCGAGACCAGCGGCGCGGCGCCGAGCAGCAGGGCCGCCCGGATACGGTGCGGCTCCTGCGAGAGCAGCGAGCGGTACTGCACGGTGTACGGCTTGGCCGGGTCGGGCTGGGTCAGGGGTCCGGCGAGCCGGCTGTAGTGCTCGTAGTCGTACCGCGGCAGCGCCTTCTTGGGGCGCAGTCGCTGCCCGGCGGTGCGCAGGTGCGCCGGTATCCGGAGCTGAGTCGTCCGGGAAGGGTCGTTGGGCTGCCGGGCGCCGTCTGGCGTCGACGTCATGAGTTATCCCCCCGCACGCAAGCTGGCTGCGTGAGCTGTGGTCGGTCGTCTCGTCCTGACCGTCGGTCCCCCTCGACCATCAGCCCTGGACGCATCAGTGGCGGGCCACCGTCACTACAGACACGAAACGGTCACCTGCTGGTTGCATGATGCCCGTAACGTGTTCGGTCTGTGAACGGGCCCCCTGCTCCTTATTCCCGCAGCGGGATTTTCCTCTCCAAATACGCCCAACTGCGTTAAAAGGATGCCCCATTGAGGGCATTGGCTCCAGGACAGGGTCTACGACCCCCGTCATGATCGCAAGGGTGAAACGGGGCGTTAATCGCTTATATGCACGATTTGAGGCCCCCTTGCGGGGGTGGATCACACGGGCATCGAGTGGCCGAAAACGTCCGTATGTACGACCAAAGCCCCCTCACGCGCGGTGAGGAGGCCTTGGTTCTGCGTGCGCCGCCAGGGACTCGAACCCCGGACCCGCTGATTAAGAGTCAGCTGCTCTAACCAACTGAGCTAGCGGCGCCTGCTGACCTCGAGAACTCTACCCGACGGCCGCGGGTGCTCATGACCATTCTCTGATCGTTCCGGCCTGTCGAATCGTCTTTTATTACCTATATCCCGTCAAAATGCGATGAGGCGGGACAGTTGGTGACCGACCGTGGACGCCGGCACCCGTACGACAGTGCCAAAAGATCTTAGATGAGTGCGGAGGGTAATAACGATGCCGGTGTTCGAGGAGTTCGAGCCCGCTGCCGACTGCCACTGCGCGGGCTGCGCCCAGCAGCACCGCGTCCTCGCGGCGGGAGGACACTCGAGCGCGCACGGCTTCCGCCGGGCGCTGGCCGTGTTCATCGCGGCGGGCGTGGTGCTCGGCAGCGGTGGAACGGGAGTGGCGGACGCCCTCGGTCCCCCGGGCGCTACCGCGCCGCCGGGCGCTACGGCGCCTCCGGGCGAGGCCGTCGACGCGCGAGCCACCACGGACCCGGAGCCCGCGACCGAGCAGGGCCGCAGCGGGCCGCTGCACGGCCCCTCGGGCGAGTCGGCCACGCCCGGCGCTCCGCTGCACAGGACGACCCGCGCCGAGATCATCAACCGGGCCAAGAAATGGGTGAGCGCCCAAGTCCCCTACAGCATGGAGCGGTACTGGTCCGACGGATACCGCCAGGACTGCTCGGGCTATGTCTCGATGGCGTGGGGCCTGGCGTCCAACGAGTGGACGGGGAGCCTCGCCGAGTTCGGCACCCGGATCACGCGCGAGGAGCTGCAGCCGGGCGACATGCTGCTCTTCCACAACCCGGACAACCCGACCACGGGTTCGCACGTCGTGCTCTTCGGGGGCTGGACCGACTACACGCACACCTACTACATCGCGTACGAACAGGTGAAGCCGCATACCCGTAGGCAGGCCACGCCCATGGCGTACTGGACCAACTCCAGCAAGTACCTGCCCTATCGCTACAACGGCCTCACCAGCGCCGCGGTCGAGTCGGCGTCCGCCGGCGCCGGTGCCGCGACGGCTGTCTCTCCCGGGACGGTCGTCTCTCCCGGGATGGACGTCTATCCGGGGTTGGCGGCCTTCGGCCCCGGCGCGAACAACAAGTACGTCACCCGGCTCGCCGAGCTGCTCGCCGGCCGCGGCGGAGAGCACTTCTACCCGCAGGGGCCGGGGCCGCTCTGGGACGACCCGGACCGGCTGGCCACCCAGGCGTTCCAGCTCTCCCAGGGCTGGCAGGGCGCGGAAGCGGACGGGCTGCCGGGACCGGAGACCTGGCGGCTGCTGGTGACCAGGAAGGGCAGGAACATCACCGGCAAGGCGGTGACGGGGCCCGCCGGCAAGAGCGCGGTCACGCCCGCGTATCCGGGACGTGACTACTTCCGTGCCGGCCGGTCCAGTCCTCATGTCGCCCAGCTCGGCCGGCAGCTGGTGAAGCGCGGCTACAACAAGCACTACACGTCGGGGCCCGGGCCGGTCTGGGGCGAAGCCGACCGGCGCAATGTCGAGGCGTTCCAGCGAGCGCAGGGCTGGCGCGGCGGCGCGGCCGACGGTGTCCCGGGACCCGAGACCTGGCGGCGGCTCTTCGCCTGACGGCACGCCTGTCCGGCGCGGCAGACGCGGCCCGGCCGCGCGGCAGAGGGTCCGCCCGCGCTGCCCGGCAGAGCGACGGCGGTACGGAACGACCAGTGGAGGTGGCAGTCATGAACACCACGACCCCGGAGCCGGACGGCACCGTGCCGTCCGACAGCCCGCGGCACACCCCGGTCATCGCCCAGGAGGTCACCACCGAGATCCCGGTGCACCTCCTCTTCCGCGAAGACGACTCCCAGCCGCTCGCCCCGTGGTCCACCGTCGTGCCGCGGCGTCAGAGCACCGGTGAACAGCCGAAGGTCGGACGCAGACCCGCGGCGCCCCGGCCGGCAGCCGTCCAGACGCGGCCCGCGCCACCCGTCGACCCGGACCTGGTCGAGCGGGCCGCGCCCGTGCTGCCCGGCTGGACCGCGGTGGTCGCCGGGCTGTGCGCGCTGGCCGGGATCGGCGCGTTGCTGTGGGGGGTCGGAGCGCTGCCGGGCAGGGTGACGAGGCCGCTCGGGCTGCCCTCGTATCCGTACCACGGCATCGGGATCGGGCTGTGGTGCCTGCTCACGCTGGGCGTACTGCTGACGCTCTTCGCCTTCGGCGGGCTCGGATGCGGCCGGGTCGGACACGCCTGGGTGCTGACGCTCTTCGGCGACTACCAGGGGAGTGTGCGGCGTACGGGACTGGTGTGGGTGAATCCGACGCTGCTGCGCCGTGGGGTCGACGTACGGCTGCGGCACTGGCGCAGCGAACCGATGCCGGCGGTCGACGCGGACGGCACGGAGCTGCGCGTCGTGGTGCTGGTCGTGTGGCGGGTCAAGGACACCGCGCGGGCGGTGCTCGGCATCGAGAACCACGAGAGTTATCTGAGCGAGCAGGTCGGTGCGGCGATGGCGCGGGTGCTCTCGCAGCTGCCGGCCGATGCCTTCCACGAGGACGCGCCCACCCTGCGCGATGCCGAGGCGGTCGGCGACGCGCTGACGCGTTTGCTGTCGGCGGAGTGCGCGCCGGCCGGGATCCAGCTCTTCTCGGCGCAGCCGACGGGGATCGTGTACGCGCCGGAGGTGGCGGTCGCGATGCAGCGCCGACGGATCGCCGCGATCGACGCCAGGCACCAGGAGGGTGTGCTGACTTCGGTGGTGGACGCGGTGGACGACACCGTGAACCGGCTCACCGAACGCGGGCTCGTCGAGCTCGACGGCTACGGGCGCAAGGCTCTGGTGAAGGCCCTCACCGTCGCCTTCTACCAGGGGCGTTCGGGGCTTCCGGAAGGCTCGTGATTGGTCTGGACATGTTCAAGTTTCGTTAATACTCTGGTACTTGGTCTAGACCGGAAACCGGAATGTGTACCACCGCACGCGTGCAGCACGGCCCACAGAACTCCCCCACGTTCTCCTGGAGCGAAGCATGCGCAAACTGTCTCGATTCGCGGCTCCGCCGCGGGTAAGTGCGGCGATAGTCGGCCTCGTAGTGGCGGGCACCACCATGCTCGCGACCGGCAGCGCCACCAGCCATGGCTACACCGACTCGCCCATCAGCCGCCAGAAGCTGTGCGCCAACCGCACGGTCGCCAACTGTGGCGAGATCATCTACGAACCCCAGAGCGTCGAAGGCCCCAAGGGCTTCCCGGCGGCGGGTCCGGCCGACGGAGCGATCTGCGCCGGTGGCAACAGCCGCTTCGCGCAGCTGGACGACCCGCGCGGCGGCACCTGGCCCACCACCAAGGTCTCCTCGGGGCAGAACTACACCTTCCGGTGGCAGTTCACCGCCATGCACGCGACGACCGACTTCAAGTACTACATCACCAAGAACGGCTGGAACCCGAGTCAGAAGCTCACCCGCGCCTCGCTCGATTCGCAGCCGTTCCTGACGATCCCGTACAACGGCCAGCGCCCGCCGGCCACGCTCAGTCACTCCGGGACGCTGCCGTCGAAGTCCGGCCGGCATCTGATCCTGGCTGTGTGGACCGTGCATGACACGGGCAACGCCTTCTACGCCTGCTCGGATGTTCAGTTCTGACAGGTAGTCAGTTATCGTGCGGCGCCATGATGAGTACCGTCGCGGAACTCGTACAGCGCCAATGGGGCGACCACCGGGTGGGGCTGAGCGGCCAGAACTTCGCACTCAGCCACCACCAGGTCGCCGCGGGCGCCGCCGCACGGGCCGCGCTCCTCGTGGATCTCCTGCCGCGCGGAGCCGAGCCGCACCTCGGGGTACTGCTCGACACTCCCCCTACGCCCTGAGGGCGTGGGGGGGGACCCCCACCCCGGAGTTTCCCCTGTGGCTCAGCGCGGCGGCCCTGGCCGGGGCCGCCGTGGCGGGCATCAATCCGACCCGGCGCGGGCCCGAACTGGCCCGCGACATCCTGCACACCGACTGCCGGGTGCTGGTCACCGAACGCGCCCACCTTCCCCTCCTCGACGGGCTCACCCTGCCGGGGGTACGGGTGCTGGTGACCGATCCCGACAACGCCGCGTACGCCGCGCTGCTCGCCCCGTACGCCGCCGCGGAACCCGGCGACGCCAGGCTCGGGCCGGTCGGGCCCGGCAGTCGGCTGCTGCTCTGCTTCACCTCCGGGTCGACGGGCGCGCCCAAGGCCGCCATCTGCTCCCAGGGGCGGCTGGCGGCGGCGGGCGCGTCCCTGGTGCGTCACTTCGGTGTGCGCGAGGACGACGTCCACTACATCTGCATGCCGCTGTTCCACGGCAACGCGGTGATCGCCAACTGGGCACCGGCGCTCGCGTTGCGGGACGGCGTCTCGTTCGATCCGGTGGGATTCGGGGACTTTCTGGCGTCGCAGACGGACTTGGGTACGAAGATGGCGCCGCGCTTTGTGAGAGTGCTGCGGCAGCTGCCTGTGACCGCGACGAACAAGATCCACCGAGTGGCGCTCCGGCGCGCGGGCTTCGGCTGTGAGGAACCGGTCTGGTGGCTGCCCCCGGGCAGCGCGGCCTACCGCCGGCTGACGAAGGCGGACAGGACGGCGCTGCTGGCGCAGTACGGGGATCACGGCAGGGCGGGTCTGCTCGCCCCCTGAAGGGTGTGGCGCGGATTGCCTCCGCCGCGGGTGCCGGTTGCCTCCGGCCCGCAAACGCCTCTGGGGCCTCTCGGATGACCGAGAAGCCCCAGAGGATCAGCTGTGCGCCGCCAGGGACTCGAACCCCGGACCCGCTGATTAAGAGTCAGCTGCTCTAACCAACTGAGCTAGCGGCGCTTACTGGCACCAGCCGCGCGCGGCTGATGACTAGCTAATAGTACCTGGCCCCGGTGGGTGGTTCGGACACCCTCGGCGTCCGCCCTAGATCGCCAGCGACAGCACCACCGGCGCCGCCTTGCGGTTGAGCGTGTCCGCCGCTACGCGCAGCCGGTGGGCGTGTTCGATCGGCAGGGACAGCGCCAGGCAGCCCACTGCCGAGCCCGCCGTGAGCGGAACCGCCGCGCAGACCGTGCCCACCGCGTACTCCTGGAGGTCCAGCATCGGGACCGTCGGGGGCTGGCTGTCCAGTTTGGAGAAGAGCAGCTTCTCGCTGGTGATCGTCCGTGACGTGAGGCGGGCGATCTTGTGGCGCGAGAGGTGGTCGCGGCGGCCGTTCTGGTCGAGCTGGGTCAGCAGGCATTTCCCGACCGCGCTCGCGTGGGCGGCCGAGCGGAAGTCCACCCATTCGTTGACCTTCGGCGTGCGTGGGCCGTCGGCGAACTGGGTGATCTTCACCTCGCCGTCGATGTACCGGCTGATGTAGACCGCCGCGCCGACCGAGTCGCGCAGCTCGGTGAGGGTCTCCTGCAGCTTCGCCTGGAGCGCCTGCTGGCGGGTGACCCCGGAGCCGAGCAGGATCAGTGAGTCGCCGATCACATAGGCGCCGTCGGCGACCTGCTCGACATAGCCCTCGCGGCGCAGCATCGCCAGCATGGGGGCCAGGTGGCCGGTCGGCAGACCTGTCTCGCGTGCGACCTGGACGTCGGTGACACCGCCACCGTGCTTGGAGATCGTTTCCAGGACACGCAAGACATACTGTATTGAATGGAACGGCGCGGTCGGCTCGGGCTTCAGCGCCACGGTTTCCCCCTAGCAGGTTGTGACCGCAAGTTTCCCTACCACGATAGCGGCCAAGAGCCGTTCAGAGGGCGCCTGTTGGCGAGAAGTATCGTGCGCCCCAGCGTCATACGCTGGGGCGCACTCGCTTGGCATATGCCAGCGTCACACTTACCGGTATGAGTAAGTGGTCAGAGCACCGCACCGAGAAACTCGCGGGTACGATCATGCTCCGGCGTGGAGAAGATTTTCTCCGGAGATCCGGACTCGATGACCTTGCCGGAGTCGAACATCAGCACCTCGTCAGAGATGTCCCGGGCGAAGTTCATCTCGTGTGTGACGCAGAGCATCGTGATGTCGGTGGAGCGGGCGATGTCCCGCAGCACGTCCAGCACACCGGCGACCAGTTCAGGGTCGAGCGCCGACGTGACCTCGTCGAGGAGCAGCACCTGTGGCCGCATCGCCAGCGCCCTGGCGATCGCCACCCGCTGCTGCTGGCCGCCCGACAACTGCGTCGGCTTCGCGTCGCAGCGGTCGCCGAGGCCGACCAGGTCCAGCAACTCCTTGGCGCGCTCCTCCGCCTCGTCCTTGGACATGCCGAGCACCCGTACCGGGGCCTCGGTGATGTTCCGCAGGGCGGTCATGTTCGGGAACAGATTGAACTGCTGGAAGACCATGCCGATCTGCTTGCGTGCCTCGCGGCGCTCCTTCTCCGCGGCCGGGAACAGTCGCTGACCGTTCACCTGGATCGTGCCCCGGTCGGGCGACTCCAGAGTCATCAGCAGCCGCAGGATCGTCGTCTTGCCGGAGCCGGAGGGGCCGATCAGCGTGACGTGCTTACCCGGCTTCACCGAGAAGCAGAGATCGTCCAGCACGGTGTTGTCGCCGAAGCTCTTCGTCACATTCTCGAAGCGGATCAGCTCACCGGACTTCTCGGGGGTCGTGGTGGCGGGGGTGGCGATATCGGGGGTGGTGTCAGGAGACAAGGCGGCGCTCCAGGGCTCGTACGAGAAGAGAAGCCGGGTAGGCGATGAGGATGAAGGCGATGCCGATCACGGTCAGCGGCTCGGTGTACTGGAAGGTCGCGGCGCTCTCGAGCCGGGACTGCTGCAGCATCTCCAGCACGCCGATCGCGGCGATCAGCGGCGTGTCCTTCAGCATCGCGATGACGTAGTTGCCGAGGGCCGGCGTGATGCGCCGGACCGCCTGCGGCAGGATCACCGCGAACCAGGTGCGGTGGGCGGGCAGGCTCAGCGCCTTCGCCGCCTCCCACTGACCGGCCGGCACGGCTTCGATACCGGCCCGGTAGACCTGCGCGGTGTACGTCGAGTAGTGCAGCCCGATCGCGATCGTGCCGGTGGTGAGCGCCGAGAACTGCACGCCCCACTCCGGCAGTACGAAGTAGAGGAAGAAGAGCTGTACCAGCAGCGGGGTGGTGCGGATGAACTCCGTGACGACGTTCACCGGCCACCGAAGGAAACGGGTCGGCGCCCTGAATCCGATCGCCCAGACCAGGCCGAGCGTGAAGGAGATCAGCGAGCCGAGTACCAGGATCTGCAGCGTGACGAGCACGCCGTCCCAGAAGCGTGGCATGAAGTCCGCGACCGCGGACCAGTCCCAGGTCACTTCGAACCACCTCCGGAGGTGGAAGTGGTGACGGCCCGCCTGGCGAACCACGCACCGGGGCCGCTTCCGGGAACCGCGATGCCGATATTCCGCTTGGTCTTCTTCTCCAGCGCCTTCATGGAGCGTGTCACGACGAACGCGAGCACGAAGTAGATCACCAGGCTGATGGTGTAGATCTGCGCGCTCTCCTGCGTGGCCAGGCGCACCAGGTACGCGGCGAAGGAGACGTCACCCACGCCGAGCAGCGACACCAGTGCCGTGCCCTTGAGCAGCTCGACCAGCAGATTGCAGAACGGCGGCATCATCTCCGGCACCGCCTGCGGCAGCAGGATCAGCCGCATCCGCTGCCAGGGCGTGAAGCTGAGTGCGACACCCGCCTCGCGCTGCGCGGGAGTCACCGCGTTCAGCGCGCCGCGCACGATCTCCGCGCCGTACGCGCCGTAGGAGAGTCCGAGCGCGAGCACCGCGGCCCACATCGGGACCAGCTGCCAGCCCAGTAGTGGCGGCAGCACGAAGAACAGCCAGAACATCAGCACCAGCGCCGATGTGCCGCGGAAGATCTCGGTGTAGAAGCCCGCGAGGAAGCGGACGAAGCGCGAGCGGTGGGTGCGGGCGATGCCGACCGTGAAGGCGACCGCCGCTGCCAGCACGGCGCTGTACACCAGCAGTTGGACGGTGATCCAGATGCCCGGGAGTACCCAGTTCTGCCAGAGTCCGGCTGTCATCGGCACAGCTCCTTGGCAGTGAGCTTGGTCATCTCGTTCTCGGTGAAGCCGAACGGCCGCAGAATGCGGAAGAGTTCGCCGCTCTTCTTCATCTTGTGGATCTCGAGATTGAAGGCGTCGCGCAGCTCCGTGTCGGTGGGCCGGAAGGCGAACCCGCCGCCGTCGATCTTCTTCTTGCCGTCGACCACGGCCGCGAACGGCTCGGTCGCCTCCGCCTTCGCGCTCTTCTTCACCACCTCGCGGATGGTGAGCGCGGTGCCGGCGAAGACGTCGACCCGGCCCGACTCGACCGCGTTCAGCCCCGCCACCTGGTCCTGGAGGATGACGACGTCCTTCTCCGGGTAGCCGGCGGCGACCGCGTAGTCGATCTCCGCGTAGCCGGTGCCGGTGGCGAATTTCGCCTTGGTCCTCACCACGTCCTCGTACGTCCGCAGTTTCTTCGGATTGCCCTTGCGCACGATGAACGAGTCGAGCATCTGGTACTCGGGGTCGGCGAATATGACCTGCTGGCAGCGCTCCTTGTTGATGTACATCCCGGCCGAGACGACGTCGAACTGCTGGGAGTTGAGACCCGGGATGAGCGAGGCGAAGTCGGTGGCGACGGGCTGGACGGTGTCGATGCCCAGCCGTTTGAAGATGACACGGGCCAGCTCAGGGGCCTCGCCGGTGAACTCGCCGTTCTTGTCGACATAGCCGTAGGGCACCTCGCCGGCGATGCCGAGGCGCACCGTGCGCTGGGACTTCAGCCGGGCCAGGGCGTCCCCGGAAGGCACCCGTCCGCAGCCCGCCGCGCCCGCGGCGCCGAGCGCACCGGCGGCAGCGGTGCCGAACAGCAGTGTGCGTCTGCGTATCGATCCTGCTTGTCTTGTACGAGCCATGGCCGCGCGGCTACCCGGCTCCACGCGGGGTATGCGTACGGGATGGCCGACCGATACGTGACCGTTGCCCTCGACAAGCGCGGTGTGCAGTGCACCGCGAAACTGCTGACCGAAAAGGCCCCGCTGACCTGCGCGGCTGTGTGGGACGCGCTGCCCCTGGCCGGGGATGTCTACCACGCGAAGTATGCCCGTAATGAGATCTATGCCCTGCTGCCGGCGTTCGCGGAGCAGGAGCCACCGCTGGAGAACCCGACGGTGACGCCCATTCCGGGTGATCTGTGCTATTTCACCTTCTCCGATGTGCAGTTGGGCACGGCGTCCTACGGATACGGGGAGCAGGCCGCCCACCATGGCCGCCGTACCGTCGTCGACCTCGCGCTCTTCTACGAGCGCAACAACCTGCTGCTCAACGGCGACACCGGCTGGGTCCCCGGCATCGTCTGGGGCTCGGTGGTCGACGGCCTCGACCGGATGGCCGAGGCCTGCCACGACCTGTGGCGAGCCGGTGCGCTGGGCGAGACGCTCAGCTTCCGCCGGGCGCCGTAGGAGCGGGCACCGGCATCGCGGCCGCGCCCGACTCGTACAGGGCGTGCGCCGCCCGCAGTACCAGCGCGTCCGCGTGCCGCGGCCCGATCAACTGGACACCGATCGGCAGCCCGTCCTCGTCCACGCCGCACGGCACGGTCGCGGCGGGCTGCTGAGTCATGTTGAAGGGGTACGTGAACGGCGTCCACCCCGTCCAGCGGTGCTGCCCCGAGTGGACGGGCACCTCGAACCCGGCCTCGAAGGCCGTGATCGGCAGGGTCGGCGTGACCAGCAGGTCGTACGAGGTGTGGAACCTCCCCATGCGCCGGCCCAGCTCCATCCGGGTGTCCACGGCCGCCAGGTACTCCAGCGCGCTGTACCGCGCCCCGATCCCGGAGACCTCGCGCAGCCCCGGGTCCAGCAACTCCCGCTGCTCCGCGCCGAAATGCTGCAGCAGCCGGGCCGCACCGCTGAACCACAGGGTGTGGAAGGCCTCCACCGGGTCGGCGATGTCCGGATCGGACTCCTCGATGTACGCGCCGAGGCCCGCCAGCGCCCCCACCGCCCGCCGCACCGCGGACGCGACCGCGGGGCGCACCGCTACCTGACCGCCGAAGGACGGCGAGTAGGCGATCCGCAGCCCCTTCACTCCGTCCGAGAGGCCGTCGCGGACGCTGCTCGCCGGGCCCAGATGCGACCAGTCCCGCCAGTCCTCGCCGCTGATCACATCGAGCATCAGCGCGGCGTCCGCGGCGTCCCGTGTCATCGGGCCCGCGTGGGAGAGCGTCCCGAAGGGGCTGGACGGATACAGCGGCACCCGTCCGTACGTCGGCTTCAGCGCGAAGATCCCGCAGAAGGACGCGGGGATGCGGACCGAGCCGCCGCCGTCCGTGCCGATCGACAGCGGACCCGCGCCGACCGCCACGGCCACCGCGCTGCCGCCGCTGGAGCCGCCGGATGTCCGCGCCGGATCGTACGGATTGCGCGTCACTCCGTGACGCGGCGAATCGGTGACACCCTTCCAGCCGAACTCCGGCGTCGTCGTCCTGCCGAGGAAGACCGCGCCGTGCGCGCGCAGCCGGGCGACGGACGGCGCGTCCTCGTCCCACTTGCCCTCCGCCGAAACGGTTTTGGAGCCGCGCAGGGTCGGGACCCCGCGCTGCAGCAGGAGGTCCTTCACCGTCACCGGCACTCCGTCGAGCAGCCCCTGCGGCTGCTTTCTGTGCCACCGCTCGGTGGATGCCCGCGCCTGGGCCAGTGCCTGTTCGGCATCGACCCGGACAAAGGCATTGACCAGCGGCTGCACCACCTCGATCCGTTCCAGCGCGGCGAGGGTCGCGTCGACGGGGGAGAAGTCGCCCTTCTCGTAGCCGGCCAGCAGTTGGCGTGCGGTCAGGTCAGTCAGCGGAGACATCATGCATGGGGACGTACCCACGTTTCTTGTCCACCACGTTCGGGAACGGCTTTCCGGCCTCCCACAGTTCGTACAACTCGACGAACTGTTCACCCAGACGGTCCCGCCAGCCGACCGTGTCGCCGCTCATATGCGGCGAGACGATCAGCCCGGGGACGTCCCACAGCGCGCTGTCGGGCGTGACCGGCTCGGACACGAACACATCGAGGGCAGCGCCCGCGATCCACCGGTTGTTCAGCGCGGTGACGAGATCGTCCTCCACCACCAGCGGACCGCGCCCCACATTGATGAAGTGCGCCGACGGCTGCATCAGTGCGAAGCGCCGCGCGTCGAACATCCCGCGTGTCGCGTCGGTGAGCGGCGCGGCGCAGACGACCCAGTCGGCACGGGCGAGCAGCCGGTCGAGATCCTGCGTGCCGTGGATTCCGGGCCGCTCGGTGCGGCCCACGACCGCCACGGTGACGCCGAGAGCCTCCAGCGTGCGGGCCACGGCCCGGCCGATCGGGCCCGCGCCGACGACCGTCGCCCTGGTGCCCGCGACCCGCAGGCCCTCGCGGTGGCGCCAGCGCCGCTGCCGCTGGAGCTCCAGGGTTCCGGGGAGGTCCTTGGCCATGGCGAGCACCAGTCCCGCCACGTATTCGGCGATCGGTTCCTCGAAGACTCCGCGGGCGTTCGTGACGACCGTGTCGGAAGCGATCAGCTCGGGGCACAGCAGCCGGTCCACGCCCGCGCTCGGGGTGTGCACCCAGCGCGGCCGCGGGCCCTCGCCGGGCCAGCCGCGGCGTACCGCGTCGGAGGTGAAATCCCATACCAACAGGACGTCTGCGTAGGGGAGTCGAGAGGCGAGCGTCTGCTCGTCGGCGTACTGGACGCGGACCCTTCCGGCCAGTTGACCGAGACGCGGCGGGGGGTCGGCCGCCAGGACAAGGAGGGTGGGTTCAGACATCAAGCGGAAGCCGTTTCGTAACGTCTGACATGTACGGATTGACCCACGCTCGCACCCGAACCTAACGTCGTCAATAACACGCTAAGGGGGCCAGCGATGGATGTCTCCTTTCTCGGCGGGCCACGGCCACAGCGCGGTGTCGGTGTGGTCGCCCCGTTCGATTTCGCCCTGGACCGGGAGCTGTGGCGCTGGGTCCCCGACAATGTCTCGCTGCGTCTGACCCGTACCCCTTATGTGCCTGTCGAGGTCTCGTTGGACCTGGCCCGCCTGGTGAGCGAGCACGAGACACTGCGCGATGCGGTACGGGCACTGGGCGCTTCCGAGCCCGAGGTGGTCGCCTACGCCTGTACGTCGGGCAGCTTCGTCGGCGGCCTGGCCGGGGAGCGGGCCATGTGCGAGGCGATGAGCTCGGCGGGGGAAGTGCCCTCGCTGACCACCTCCGGCGCCCTGCTCGAAGCACTCGACGAGCTGGGCGCCGGCCGTATCGCCCTGGTCACGCCCTATACGGAATCGGTGACCCAGGCCTTGGAGGAGTATCTGGCGGAAGCCGGGGTAACGGTCACGGGCCGCGCTTTTCTGGGGCTGACCCGGCACATCTGGAAGGTGCCGTACCGGTCGGTCGTGGACATGGCGCGGCAAGCGGTGGTGGGCGCGGCGGACGCGCTCTTCATCAGCTGCACGAATCTGCCGACGTACGACGCGATCCCGCAACTGGAGGCCGAACTGAGGATGCCGGTGCTCTCGGCGAACCAGGTGACGATGTGGGCGGCGCTGCGCGGGATCGGGGTGCACGCGGTCGGCCCGTACCAGGCGCTGCTGCTGCAGCCGGAGGCCGCTGAGGTGGAGCCGCCACAGATGCCGTCGGCTCACCAGGCACCGCAGCCCCAGCAGGCCCAGCCGGCTCAGCCCGAAGAACAGGAAGGCTGGACATGACCACGGTCGGACTTCTCTACCCCGGGCACTCCGCCGAGGACGACTATCCCCGGTTCGAGGTGCTGCTCGACAGCGACATCAGACTGCCCGTCGTCCACACCGACATCGGCGAGGACGCGCACCGCGTCGACGCGCTGCTGGAGATGGGATCGGCGGAGCGGCTCGCCGCGGGTGTGGAGGAGCTCCGGCTCGAAGGGGCGGAGTCGGTGGTGTGGGCGTGCACCAGCGGGAGTTTTGTGTACGGCTGGGACGGGGCGCACGAACAGATCCGCTCCCTCGCCCGGGCCGCGGGTCTGCCCGCGTCGAGTACGTCGTTCGCCTTCGCCCATGCGCTACGGGAGCTGGGCGCGCAGCGCGTCGCGGTCGCCGCGACCTATCCGGAGGACGTCACCGCGCACTTCACCGCCTTCCTCAAGGCGTCCGGCGCCGAGGTGGTCGCGGACAGGGCGAGCGGGATCGTCACGGCGGCCGAGGTGGGCACCTGGGGCCGGGCGGAGGTGCTGGAGCTGGCGCGCGCTGGCGACCATCCGGACGCGGAGGTGGTGCTGCTGCCCGACACGGCCCTGCACACCGCGGCGTACCTCGCAGACCTGGAGGAGGTGCTGGGCAAGCCGGTGCTCACCGCCAACCAGGTGACGGTGTGGGAGGGGCTGCGGCTGGCCGACCGCAGGGCCTGGGTGTACGGGCCGAAGCTGGGCACGCTGTTCGCGAAACGGGAATGACGGCGAGGTGGCAGGAACGACGAAGGGGACGACGAAGGGGACGACGGGGCGGGAATAAGCGGAGAGACCCTCCTGTTCTTCTTCCCTGTACGTATCTTCATGCGCAGGAGGGCCCCACCGGTGGACGAGATTCGAGGCACGGCGAACGGAACCGCCCCCGTACCGCTGTCGGTACTGGACCTGGTGACGGTCGGCAGCGGCCGTACCGCGACCGACGCCCTGCGTACCAGCGTGGACATCGCGCGGCTCGCCGAGCGCCGCGGCTTCCACCGCCACTGGGTCGCCGAGCACCACTCCATGCCGGGGGTCGCCTCGTCCTCGCCGGCCGTGATCCTCGCCCACCTCGCCGCCCACACCGAGCGCATCCGTCTCGGTTCCGGCGGTGTGATGCTCCCCAACCACGCGCCGCTCGTGATCGCCGAGCAGTTCGGCACGCTCGAGGCCCTCGCGCCGGGCCGGATCGACCTGGGTCTGGGCCGCGCGCCGGGCACCGACGGTGCGACCGCCGCCGCGCTCCGGCGTGCCGACCGGCTGGGGTCC
This sequence comes from Streptomyces sp. NBC_01750, assembly GCF_035918095.1. NCBI lineage: Bacteria > Bacillati > Actinomycetota > Actinomycetes > Kitasatosporales > Streptomycetaceae > Streptomyces > Streptomyces sp. NBC_01750. Next base: position 3,316,748 of record NZ_CP109137.1, on the reverse strand, counting down.
TCCCTGCCGGAGGCCAGGGGAGAGGGCGCGGACGAGTTCCCGCAGCAACTCGCCGAGCTGACCCGGTTCCTCGACGACGACTTCCCGGACGGCCATCCGTACGCCCGTATCCACGCGGTCCCCGGGCCGGTCCAGGGCCCCTCGGCCCGCCCGCCGATCTGGCTGCTCGGCTCCTCCGGCTTCAGCGCGCGGCTGGCCGGCGTCCTCGGACTGCCCTTCGCCTTCGCGCACCACTTCTCGGCGCAGAACACCGTCCCTGCGCTGGACCTCTACCGCGACTCCTTCCGCCCCTCGCAGATCCTCGACGCCCCGTACGCGGTGATCGGCGTCTCCGCGCTCGCCTCGGACGACGAGCGGGAGGCGCGCCGTCAGGTACTGACCGGCGCGCTGTCGATGGTCCGGCTGCGCACCGGCCGCCCCGGGCTGATCCCCACGCCCGAGGAGGCGGCGGCGTACGAATTCAGCGCCATCGAGCGGGAGTTCGTGGACAGCTGGCTGTCGAATGTCATCCACGGCACTCCGGACGCGGTGCGCACCGGCCTGGACGACCTCCAGAAGCGCACCGGCGCCGACGAGTTGATGATCACGGCCAATGCGCACGGCGGCGACGCGCGGCTGCGCTCGTACGAACTGATCGCGGATGCCTACGATTTGCCGGGTGGACTGGTTCATTCCTGAACCTCTTGTCCGCAGTCCCTTAAGGGAGTCCTAAAACCGCTCGTCACCGATGGTGGCGGGCGGTTTCGCATTTCGGGCACGGGGGTCTGACAAGCGGTTTCTCGAAGAAATTGGTCTAGTCCTCATTTGGTTCAGACCATTGACGCGGCAGTGGCCGGATCGCTATCTCTACTCCAACTCCCGTTCCGGATTACGTCCCACGCACCCCCGGAGGCTGCACGTGCACTCCCGCAGACCCTTGCTCGCGGCCCTGACGACCGCGGCGCTCGCCGCCGGAGCCCTGGCCGGTTTCACAGGCCTCGGCACCGCCGGGGCCGCGGCCGGTGGCGACGCCACGGCCGCCGCCGCCTCCACCGGCGGGGTGAAGATCGCGTACTACGACCAGTGGAGCGTGTACGGCAACGCCTTCTACCCCAAGCACCTGGACACCCGGGGCATCGCGGACAAGCTCGATGTCATCAACTACTCGTTCGGCAACATCCACCCCACCGACCTGACCTGCTTCGAGGCGAACAAGGCGGCGGGCGACGACAACAACCCCAACGCAGGTGACGGCGCGGGCGATTCGTACGCCGACTACCAGAAGTCCTTCGCCGCGGCGGACAGCGTCGACGGCGTCGCCGACACCTGGAACCAGCCGATCGTGGGCGTCTTCAACCAGTTCAAGGAGCTGAAGGCGAAGCACCCCAAGCTCAAGATCAATATCTCGATCGGCGGCTGGACCTACTCCAAGTACTTCCACGACGCGGCGAAGACGGACGCGAGCCGCAAGAACCTGGTCGCCTCCTGCGTCAAGCAGTACATCGCGGGCGACCTGCCGGTCGACGGCGGCTACGGCGGCGAGGGCGCGGCCGCCGGGATCTTCGACGGCATCGACATCGACTGGGAGTACCCGGGCTCGGAGGGCGGCCATCTCGGCAACCACTACGGCGCCGAGGACAAGGCCAACTTCACGCTGCTGCTGGCGGAGTTCCGCAAGCAGCTCGACGAGTACGGAGCGGCGCACGGCGGCAAGAAGTACCTGCTGACTGCGGCGCTCCCGGCCGGCCAGGACAAGATCAAGAACATCGAGACGGACAAGATCGGCGCGTACCTCGACTACGCGAACATCATGACGTACGACATGCACGGCGCCTGGGACGCGGACGGGCCGGCGTACCACCAGTCGCCGCTGTACTCGCCGGCCTCCGACCCGACCGACGTGATCGCGCCGGGCACGCAGAAGTACTCGATCGACAACGCCATCGACTCCTGGCTGGACGGGAACGCGGCGTACGGCATCGCGGGCGGCTTCCCGGCGAACAAGCTGACGCTGGGGTACGAGTTCTACTACCGCGGCTGGAAGGGCGTCCCGGCCGGCGCGAAGAACGGCCTCGCGCAGTCCGCGACCGGCGCCTCGGGAGCCCGCCCGGTCAGCCAGCAGGCGGGCATCGCGCACTACAAGGAGCTCGGCGGCATCGTCGACAACGCGGCGACGACGTTCTGGGACGACGAGGCGAAGGCGGCGTACTTCTACAAGGACGGGGAGTTCTTCACCGGTCTCGACAAGCGGGCTATCCAGGCGCGCGCGGACTACGCGCACAACCGTGGCCTGGCGGGCGCGATGATGTACTCGTTGCTCGGCCTCGACGAGCAGACCACGCTGCTCAACCAGATCGTCACCGCGGTCGGCGGCTCGGCCGCCCCGGACCCGACCCCGTCTCCGTCGGACCCGACGCCGACCCCGGGCAATCCGACCCCGTCCCCGGGCAACCCCACCCCGTCGCCGTCCGCCCCGCCGGCCGGCTGCACGGCACCGGCCTGGTCCCCGGCCCCGGCGTACACCGGCTCGACGCAGGTCTCCCACAACGGCCATGTCTGGAAGGCCAAGTGGTGGACCCAGGGCGAAGAGCCGGGCACCACGGGTGAATGGGGCGTCTGGCAGGACCTGGGCGCCTGCTGACCCGACCTCTCCAGTCCCCCCACAGGCGACCGCCCCCGGCCGGAACTCAATTCCGGCCGGGGGCGGTTCGGCGTTCCCGGTCTGCCTTCCGGCCTGTCTCGTCTGTCTCCTGGTCCGCCTCCCGGCCGACGACCTCAGACCGACAGCGCGCCGGAGCCGATCAGCTCCGCGATCCGTTCCGGCGCCACCGCCCGTGAGTACAGCCAGCCCTGACCCGTGTCGCACCCGATCCGCCGCAGACGCGACGCCTGGCCGGCCGTCTCCACGCACTCCGCCGTGACCGTCAGGCCCAGCCGGTGCGCCAGTTGCACCATCGCCTCGACGATCGTCTCGTCCGCCGGGTTCGGGTGCGCCTCGTCCTGGAAGCCGCGGACAAACGATCCGTCGAGCTTCAGTACGGACACCGGCAGCCGGCTCAGATACGCCAGGTTCGAGTACCCGGTCCCGAAGTCGTCGATCGCGATCCGCACACCCATGTCGCTCAGTGCCTGCAGCGCCTGGAGCGGGCGGCCGGCCGAACCCATCACCGCGGACTCGGTGAGCTCCAGCTGCAGCAGATGCGGTGGCAGGCCCGTCTCGGCCAGGATCTCCGCCACGTCCGCGACCAGGTCGGAGTCCCAGACCTGCCGCACGGCGACATTGACGCTCACGAACAGCGGCAGGGCGTCCGGATGGTCCTTCTGCCACTGGCGGGCCTGGCGGCACGCCGTACGCAGCACCCACCGGCCGAGCTGGACGATCGAGCCGTCCTCCTCCGCGATGGCGATGAACCGATTCGGCGCGAGCGTGCCGAACTGCGGGTGGTTCCAGCGCACCAGCGCCTCCACGCCTCGCGGCACCCCGTCCGCCATCCCCACCAGCGGCTGGTACTCCAGGGCGAACTCGCCGCGCTCCACGGCCGGCCGGAGCGTGGAGGAGAGCGCCTGCCTCGTCATCCGGTGCGCGTTGCGCTCGGGGTCGAAGAGGGTCCAGCGAGCCCTGCCGTCCGCCTTCGCCCAGTACAGTGTGGTGTCCGCGGCCTGCATCAGACCCGTCGCGGTCGTCCCGGCCGCTGCCCGTTCCACGACCCCGATCGACGCCGACACCGAGAGCCGCTGTCCCGCGAGGTCGAACGGCTGCTGGAGCGCGACCAGTACGGATCTGGCGAGGTCGGCGAGCTGCTCCGTACCGGTGGAGTCCTCGACCAGGATCGCGAACTCGTCGCCCCCGAGGCGGGCCACCAGATGGCTGCCGCTGCGCGTGTGGCCGTCGCTGTCCGCGCACTCGGTGAGCCGGGTGGCGACGGCGGCCAGCAGCCGGTCGCCGACCCTGTGCCCGAGCGTGTCGTTGACCGCCTTGAAGCCGTCCAGGTCCAGGTAGCAGAGCCCGATCCGCCCGGTGGAGCCCTGGTCGTAGGCCGATGACTCCAGCGCCGCCGAGAGCCGCTCGAAGAAGAGCGTGCGGTTGGGCAGCCGCGTCACCGGGTCGTGCATCTGGACCTGCCGCAGCCGCGCGAGCAGCTCGCGCCGGTCGCTGACGTCCGTGATGGAGAGCAGCACATTGCTGCTTTCCGGCACCGGCGCGACGGTGACTTCGGCCCAGAGCGTGCGCCCGTCCGGGTGCTTGAGGCGGCGCGTGCAGCGGAACCTGGAGCGGCGGCCGCGCAGCACTTCGCGGTACGCCTGCCAGGTACGGCCGTCCGATGCCAGGTCGACGAGATCGGCCGCGGACTGGTCCAGCAGGGTGACGGGCTCGGTGCCGAGCAGCGCGGCGAAGGCCTCGTTCGCGCTGACCGTCAGGCCCTCGTGGTCGACGACGGCCATCGCGAGGTGCGCGGCGTTGAACGCGGCGCGGTAGTCACGCAGTTCGGCGGCCGCCCGGCCGGCGCTGTGACGCTCTGTGAGTAACGGCCGGTTGCTTCCGGGGACTGCGACTCCGGCCGGCCCTGTTCCTTCGGAGGTTCCGCTCACCGCTCGCTCCCGCAGTGCAGTTGTTTTCGTACAGGGTCGTACAGATGTGGTCGGGATGGCCGCCCCACGCGATCGGCGATGAAGCCGGTATGAACTCGGGGAAGACGCCGGGAAAGTGTGCCGATCATAGAGGCCACCCGGCGGCTGTTCCAGCTGCGGCGTAGTGGATCAGGCCGCCCCAGGGCTACGGACGATCGTTTCTGCACAGGTCTGCGCGGCGGCCGATTCCGTCCTGACCGATTGTGACGTTCCGTGAGCCATCGGAGTGTCGGCGGGTCTCGGGTCGGTGTCGGCCCGGTGTCGGGTCGGTCACCCGAGTGGGGCAGCCGGCAGGGCGTACCAGCTGAAATCAACACAGGGTGGGTGAGGTGTCCCGCATTCCTCAGCCGGAGGTCCACGTGGAGGGTCAGCAGTCACCCGAGGGAACACCCGTGGGAGTGGCCCCGGGAGTGGAATGGGGACGCCTGCGCAGCGCCGCGGCCGCCCTCACCTCCCTCATGGCGCTCGCCGCCACCGGCCTGGTGGCCGGCCCGGCCGTGGCCGAGTCGCCCGGAGGGCCCTGTGCGCTGCCCCGCACTGCCGCTCACCACTCGCTCGGCGTCGACTCCTGGGACTCTGCCTACCCGCGACCTGTCGGGAACCTGGACGCGGTCATGATCTTCCTGTCGTTCCCGGACTCGGTGCCGCTGAACTCACCGGACGACCTCGCGAGGGACCACTTCCCGGCCACCAGCCAGTTCTTCGCGCGTGCCTCGTACGGGCAGTTCGCGCTGCGCCCGCATCCGCAGCACCAGTGGGTGCCGATGCCGAAGTCCTCGACCGGGTACGGGATAAAGCGGGACTGGGACTCGGCGCGGCGCAGCGCTTATCTGCGCGACGCGGTCGCCGCGGCGGACTCGACGGTCGACTTCTCCCGCTACGACGTCGTCTATCTCGTCGCCGACCCGGACGCGCCCGGTGTGGACGCCGACGCGACGAAGGTCGTCAACCTGGAGCAGCCGCTGCATGCCGACGGCACGGACATCAAACGGGTGGTCACCGTCTTCGAGAGCCATCCGCCGGACCACAATGTGCTGGCCCACGAGACCGGGCACGCCTTCGACCTGCCGGATCTCTACCACCGGCCGACGGACGGCAAGGGGGACTGGGACACGTACGTCGGGGACTGGGATGTGATGGGCAGCCAGTTCGGGCTCGCGCCGGATCTCTTCGCCTGGCACAAGTGGAAGCTGGGCTGGCTGGACCAGCGGTCCGTGCGGTGTGTGCAGAAGTCCGAGCTGATCACGCTGGAGACGGTGGAGGCCGCGCCCGGCGGGAGCCTCGGCACGCGGCTCGCCGTCGTCAGGACCGGGGAGGACACCGCGCTCGCGATCGAGGCGCGCAGCTCGATGGGCAACGACCGGGAGACCTGCGCGGAGGGAGTGCTGCTGTACCGCGTACAGGCCGAGACGGCGTCGGGCGGCGGTCCGATCGAGGTGGTGGACACGCATCCGGACACCGAGGCGTGCTGGGACCGGTCGGTCTATCCACCGCTCGCGGACGCGCCGCTGGGGGTCGGCGAGACGTTCACGATGCCGGGGACGCCGGGTGAGCGCACAAGGGTGCAGGTGGTGGATCGGACGCGGTCGGGCGCGTGGACGATCAGGATCACGACGGCGTAGCGGCGCGGGTGCGGGCTGCCGCGATGCGGGTCGTCGCCTTGGTGCGGGTGGCCCTTCGGGTCGCTTCGGCGCGGGAAAGCGAAGAAGCCCCTCGCTCTCGCGAGGGGCTTCTTCCGTCTGTGCGCCGCCAGGGACTCGAACCCCGGACCCGCTGATTAAGAGTCAGCTGCTCTAACCAACTGAGCTAGCGGCGCCTGCTGACGTCGTAGACCTTAGCATCCTGATCGGCGGGAGGAAAAATCGATATACGCACGCTCGAGGACGAGGCCGCACGGACCGCCCGGACGCACGACCAGAGCAGTACCTCGGGCCCCGGAAGCCACGGATGGCGGGCGTCCGGGGCCACCAGCCAGCGCGGCCCGGTGGCGTCCTGGCTCTGCGCCAGCGGCGGGACGGTCACCGCGTCGCCGATGCCGTGGTAGATCATCGGCGGTACGGAACAGCCCCACTCCTCCCAGTCGAGCAGGGACGGCAGACGCTGGGCGGTGCCGGGCGCGGCGAAGATCATCATCCGGCCGCGGTGCATGGCGACGGGGCCGGATCCCGGCCCCTCCTCCCAGAGTCGGTCGAGCATCCGCCGGCCGAAGATCGTGGGCACGTTCACGACATCGAAGACGGCGCCGCAGGGGAGCACGGCGGGGGCGGTCGGCCGGGTCTCCCAAAGGGAGAGTATCGAGCGCGGATACGCCCCGGCGGAGGTGAGCCAGCGGGCGCCGGGGGTGGTTACCTGTGCCGCGCGATGGCTGCCCTCCTCCTGCAGGAGGGCGAGGATGTCCGTACGGCGCTCGTCGTCAGCGGCGCCGGGGTCTCGCAGGAGTTCGTCTCGCAGCCATGCGCTCATAAAACAAGATCTACCGTGAGTGACGGTTCTGTCTCTGAGAGTTTGCGGAAATGGGGACAGGGCGGGGCGGGGAGGGGTACCTTGCCCCCCTGCATATGCCAGGCGAGATGTTGGCCGGTGCGTGCCCCTGCGTGCCGGTGCCCGTTCGGCTGCTTCCGGCCACTACGGGGTGGTGTTGCGGAGCAGGTCGCGGCCGAACTCGATCATCTTCTTGGCGTAGTCCTCCGTCCACTCCGCCCGCTGGGCGATGTCCGCGGGGGTGAGCCGGTCGAAGCGCCGCGGGTCGGCGAGCTGGGCCGCCGCAAGCGCCTGGTACTCCGCCGCCCGGTCGGTCGCCGCGCGGAACGCCAGGGTCAGTTCCGTGGAGCGGGCCAGCAGCTCCCGCGGGTCCTCGATGGACTCCAGGTCGAAGAAGTGCTCGGGATCGGCGGCAGCCTCCGACGGCTCGAAGAGCAGCGGGGCCGGTCGCAGCTTCCGCTCGCTCCGCTCGGGATCCGCCATGTGGTTCTCCTCCTCGTACGGTGCGGCCCTGATCCGGCCGCCTTTCCTCGACTCGCGCGCGTGGCCGGACTCCGCCCGGTGCCCGGGGCCACCGTCCATTGTCCCGGTCCCCGCAAGGGGGCCTGCGGTTGCCGCCGCACGCCGCGTTTCCCGGTACTCACGGTCGCCAGCTCACACGGTGTTCCGCCAGGTGGGCCAGCACCGCGTGGTTCGCCTCCCATCCATCCGGGAATTTGACCGTGACGCCCAGCTGGACAGGCTCCGTCGAGGGGTGCTCGTCCAGCAGGTCCGTGATGCCCGCGCGGCACACCACGATGCACGCGTGCCGGTGGCGGGAGGCCAGTACGCACAGCCGGCCCGTCTCCAGATGGAACGCCGTCGCGTCCGGGCGGCCCGACAGCGGGTGGAGGACCACCGTGACGTCGAACTCCCGGCCCTGGAGGCGGTTGGCGGTGTCCACGGTGACATCGGCGACGCCCACCTCGGCCAGGGCCGCCCGTACCGCCGCGGCCTGGTCGCGGTGGGCCGTGCCGACCGCGATCCGCTCCGCGGTCACCGGGACCGGGTCCGCCGACCGCTCGCTGGTCGCCGCGCCACCGCGGTCCAGCAGCCGGCGGACCACCAGGGCCACGGCCCGTACCGCCTCGGGGTCCGTACGGGGCGTGCTGCGCGCGGGCAGCTCCAGCAGACCCCATCCGGACTCCGCCGCCTCGTCCAGCACCCGGTCCGGCCCCGAGCCGTCCGACGGCACACCGAAGGCCAGCCGCCGGTCGTCCGGGCCCGTACCGCTGCGGAAGGGTGTGTACGGGTAGAACGCGTCCGAGACCAGCGGTGCGGCGGACGACGGGAGCCGCCAGGAGACCGGCAGCCGGTGCTGCGGGAGCTCCGGGTTGTGCGCGAGCAGGGTCGAGACCGCGCTCGCGGACGGGTCGTACGACAGCCCGGCCCACTGGTCCGCGCCCACGATCGAGAACGGGTCCAGCTGGCCCGGGTCACCCACGAACAGCGCCCGTTCGAAGAGCCCGGCGACGGCGAGCAGCGCATCGGAACGCATCTGGTACGCCTCGTCGACGATGGCGTGCCGCCAGGGCTCCACGCCCTGCACATGCGCCCACTTCGCGGCGGTCGAGATGACGATGTCCAGGCCTGCCAGGTCACCGGCCTTCGCGGACTTGCGTACGTTGTCGAGCTCGTCGAGGGCCTTGTCGTACGGGTCGGCGTCGTTGCTGTGGAGCCGCCCGACCGGCAGGTCGGGCTCCTTCCCGGCGAGCCGGACCACCAGGTCGTCGACCTGCGCGTTGGTCTGCGCGATGACCATCAACGGTCGCCCGGCAGCCGCCAGTTCCCGCGCGGTGTGCACGACGAGCGTCGACTTGCCCGCGCCGGGAGGCGAGTCCACGACGACGCCGCGGTGTGTTCCGTGCAGCGTGTCGGAGAGGATCGCGTCGGTGGCCCGGGCGGCCTCGGCAGACGGATCGAAGACGCGCCCGCTCACAGCGCACCTCCGCCCGCAGCGGCGGAGGGGTCAACAGCGGCCGTCACAGAATGTCCTCCGGGGTCACGGGGTCCGGGCTCTCCGCGGCCGTGCCCGGAGGGCCGCCGTGGGTCCATGGGGTTTCCTCCTGGTCCGGCAGCTTCGGGCCGCCCCGCCGGCCGTGCTCGAACAGGGTCCACGCGATCCGCTCGCCCTTCTCCGGTACGGAGCCTTCCGCAGGGTCCTTGGACCGGCCCATGCGGTCGGTCAGCCGCAGCACCAGCACACCCTCGGCCTCGGACCCTGTGAACCCGACAAACTCGGCCGTCTGCGGCTTGCCGTCCAGCGAGCGGTACACCTTCACGCGCTCGCTCAGATGCGGGCGGTCGTCCGTACGGACGGTCAGCAGGGGACGCGGGCTCGGCCGCTTCGACTCGGACCAGGCCATCACGACCTCGGTCACCTCGCCCATGAACGCCTCGCCCGCCAGTCTGCGCCCCGCCAGCACCAGTGGGTCGTCCAGCGCCTCCTGGGCCTCCAGCTGCGCCTGGGCCGTCTCGCGGGAGGCGAGTTTCCGCGCGGCCGTCACCGCGTCGTCGCGCCGCGGCTGCGGTGGTTCCCCGGCCCGTACGCGATCGCGTTGCGCGGTGAACGACCAGCGGTCGCGCGTCCAGCGATCCGCCGCCCGCGGCCCCTCCGGCAGCTCCCGCAGCAGCTCGAGGCCGCGCCACACCGCCTGCCAGGTGGGCTGCAGCTGGCCGGCCACGAGTCGGCGGATCTCCCGCTCGGCGACGGTCAGTTCGCCAAGACGCGCGTCGGCCGCCGCACCGTCCTCGGCCGCCGCCAGCGCCTGGCGCGCCCGGTCGTAGCGCTCGACGGCCGGGGCCAGCAGCCTGTTGTCGAAGGCCGGGTCGGTGGCCGGGCCGGCCGGCGGGCAGAGCAGCTGCCCGGCCCGGTCCCGCGCCAGCTCCGCCCGCAGCGCGGCCTGAGCGCCCGATGTGCCGTCGGGCGGGTCGATCCAGGCGAGCAACGCGCCCAGATGCTGGTCCTCCAGGCTCGACTGGCCGGTCGCCCAGTGCCGGTTCAGCAGATCGGTCGCCGCGAGCAGCAGCGAGGAGCCGGGCACCCGGGCGCGCTCGCCGTAGTGCGTCAGCCAGCGGCCGAGCAGCGGGACGCGCGGCGGCGCGGGGTAGGGCGCGTCGGGGTCATCCTCGGCCGTACGCCGGAAGCGCATCGAGCGGCCGAGGAGCCGTACGAAGTCGACGCCGGCCCGTCCAGGCACGATCAACTGCGGTGCGTCCGCGCACAGTTCGACCTCGGCCTTGTCGGCCTTGTCGCCCTTGCCGGTCTCGGTGCCGGTTTCTCCCCCGGCCTTCGGCCGGGAGGTGCCCCCAGGCCCGACAGGCTCGACATCGTCGGCGTACGCGTCGAGGTGCGGCAGTACGGCATCGGCCAGCTCGGCCAGGAAGGTGAAGCGCAGATCGCGGTCGCGCGGCTGCGGCACGACCAGCAACCGCGGCTCCTGGGGATCCGTTCCCACCAGCGCGCCCAGTGGCGCACCCGCCTCACCGGCCGTGGTCAGCGGTACGAGTACCAGCGGCCGCTCGGACAGATGCCGGTGCCGCACGGTCGCCAGCGGGGTGGCCCGCCCCGACTCCACGGCCTCCAGCCGGGCAAGGATGGAGATCAGCGACATCCGGCCTCCTCCAGCGCCTCGGCCCGCAGCGTCGCGGCCCTGCGCAGGGCCGCGACCGCCGGATCGTCCTCCGGGGCTCCGGCGGTGGTCTCGCCGGAAGGCGCGGCGGCGGCCGAGCCCCGTGCCGCCGCCAGCACTTCGCCGATCGTCGTCAGTCCGCCCAGCTCGCCGCGCACCCCGCGCCCCAGCGCTTCCACGGCTCCGGCCTCGCGGGCCCGGTCGCGGCAGTGGAAGGCCAGCTCGCAGGCGGCCAGGCACTCGGGCGCATACGCCGCGGACACCGACTCGACCGCCGCGGTCAGCTCATCGGCCGGGCGCTCCAGGTCGAAGGTGGTGCCCTCGGGCAGCGCGGCGGCGATGTCCTCGATCCGGGTCAGCCGGGCCAGCTGGCGGCGGGTCACCGAGAGCTGCTTGCGCACGTCGACGACGGACGCCGTCGGCAGGTTCGAGAAGTCCTTCGGGCAGACCAGCAGGATGCTGTGCGCGACCCGCGCGCCGTCCGTCAGCGCGGCGACCCGCTCCAGCGCCAGTACGTACACCGCGGCCTGTCGCGCCGCCGCGCCCACCTTCGCCGCGTCCGCCGAGCCGTCGATCATGGGGAAGGACTTGATCTCGACGACCGTCCACCGTCCGTCGGGGTGCACGACCACCGCGTCCGGCTCCAGATAGGCGGGGGAGCCCGCGACCTGCAACGCCAGCATCGGGTGGTCGAGCAGCGTCCACCCACCGGCCGCGGTGGCCTCGCGCAGCGCCAGTGCCGTACGTGCCGCGCGGCCCTCGGGACCGGCCGCCGACAGATCGGGCACCCGGATCTCCGCCGCGGTTTCCACGCCGAGGAGTCGTGTCAGCTCCTTGCCGCCGTCGGCCTTGACCTTCGCCTCGAAGGCATTGCCGCGCATGAAAGCGAACTGCGACTGCCCGAACGCGGCAGGCGACCCCAGCGCGGAGGCGAGCGCCGCCTTGTCCACCCCGGCGCCGTCCAGCAGCGCGCGGCGCTTGCAGCCGGGGTTGGCGGCGAGGGCGGCCAGCGCCCGGGCGTCGAGCGGATGGGGCTGGGCGGCGGGGCCGCGCAGCTCAGCGAGCCGCTGCCGGAGTGCTGTCGTCGGCGCCTGCGGAGGAGGTCCGCTGCCCAGGGATTCGCTCACCCGCGGAAGTCTCGCATCCGGCACTGACAATCGGGGACTTCGAGCCGGAAGCGGCGGCGGTGAAGCGCGTACGCATCCGGTCGGCGAGGCGCAGCGCGGGGCGGGTCAGCAGCAGGCCGATGCCCATCACGGCGCAGCCCGCGACCGCGTCCAGGAAGTAGTGGTTCGCCGTCCCCATCACCACGAACGTGGTGAGCAGCGGGTAGGCGACGCCGAGGAACTTCATCAGCGGCGTGCGGCCGTGCCGCCACAGCATCACCCCGCACCACAGGGCCCAGCCGACGTGCAGACTCGGCATCGCCGCGTACTGGTTGGTCATTGAGCCCATACCGCGCGGCGCACTCGCCTCGCCACCCCACCAGCCGTACGAGCTGTACTGGGCCATCGTGTCGACGAAGCCCTGGCCTGCGTCCAGCAGCCGCGGCGGGCAGGTCGGCAGCAGCGTGAAGCCGACGAGCCCGAGGAGCGTGGAGAGCATGAGCCATGTGCGGGCGGCCCGGTAGCGGGCGGGGCGGCGCCGGAAGAGCCAGACCAGAATGGCCGGAGTGACCAGATAGTGCAGGGAGGCGTAGGCGAAATCGGCGGGAACGCCGAGGGCCGGGGTGCTGCTGAGGAGGCGGTTGAGCGGGTGTTCGGCGTTGAGCAGGAGTGCCTTCTCGGCCCGGAGTATCGCCAGGCCGTGCTCGACCGCGGCTGCCTCGTTGCCGCGTGCGAGCAGCCGGCCGGCCGAGTAGGCGGCGTAGACCACGACGATGAGCATCAGTTCGGTCCACCAGCGGGGCCGATGACGAGGCGCGGTGTGCGGCATCCGAACGATCTCCATTGTGTGTTCAGGCGGCGGTCGGCCGCCGCTCAACCGTACGGTGTACAAGAAGGCGCGCGTTCATCGGGTACCCGACCTCTACGAGGACGTCGAGATCGCTCGGGAGGTTGCCCTGCGTTCAGGTGCGCGATGATGGAACGCCACCGAATGTGAACCTCAGGGAGAGCCCTTCATGGCACCGCGCATCCTGCTGGCCAGGCACGGCCAGACCGAATGGTCCCTGCTGGGCAAGCACACCGGCAGGACGGACATCCCTCTCATCGACGAGGGCCGGCGTGGCGCGAAGCTGCTGGGCGAACGGCTGCACCGGGCGCCGTGGTCGGACCTGGAGGGTGTCGAGGTCCGCACCAGTCCACTCGTACGGGCCAGCGAGACCTGCGCGCTCGCGGGCTTCGCGGACCGGGCCTCCGACTGGGGGGCGCTCATGGAGTGGAACTACGGGGCGTACGAGGGCCTGACCCAGGCGGAGATCCAGGCGGACCGGCCCGACTGGTTCATCTGGCGCGACGGGGTCCCGGACGGCGAGACGCTGGCCGACCTCGGCGCCCGCGCGGACAAGGTCATCGAATGGGCGCGCTCGGCCGACCGCGATGTGCTGGTCTTCGCGCACGGCCACATCCTGCGGGTGCTCGGCGCCCGCTGGCTGGGCCTGGACCCGTCCTTCGCGGCCCGTATCCGCCTGGACCCGACGAGCCTGTCGATCCTTGGCTGGGCCTACGGCTCCCCGGCGGTGGACCACTGGAACGACACGAGCCACCTGGAGGTCTGAGCCGCGACCGGGCCCCTGCGCCACGCCTTGCGACGAGGCCCCGGCCTTGTGCCCGGCGACGAAGTCCCGGCGCCACTCCCCACGACCGGGGCGCCTGCGCCCACGCCCGGCGACGAGCCCCCTGCGTCATGCCCTGCGGAGTGTCTCCGCATGCCGGTCCAGGAACGCCCCTACGCCTTCCGTACGCCGCTGCGGCAGCAGCACCCTCGCCGTGTCCGACAGCATCGACTGGATGCGCGAGGACTGCACCCCGTCCAGCAGGTCCAGCACCTGGTGGCCCGCCTCCGCCGCCTCGTCCGGCGCGCCCGCCCGCGCCAGGTCCGCCGCCAGTTCCGCCCGGTACAGCGCCAGGTTGCGCATGAAGCGGGGGTCCTGGAGCGCCGCCGCCCGGCGCGCGTGGCGGGCCGCCCGGGACCATTCGCCGAGCGCTGCCCAGCACTGTGCCTGGAGCGCCTCCAGCTCCGGCTCCGCGAAGAACGACATCCACTCCGGGTCCGCGTCCGAAGCACCCCGGTCGAAGTACGAGTGCGCCCGGGACAGCGACTGCTCGCAGCCCGCGCGCTCGCCGAGCCCCGCCCAGCCGCCCGCCTGGCGAAGTGAGAGAAGCGAGAGCAGTCGTGGCGAGGCCAGCTGCCGCGCGGCGCGCTCGCCCGCCTGCGCCGAGCGCACCGCCTCCCGGTACCGCCCCGCGTCCCGCGCCAGGAACGACGTATTGCAGAACGCGTGTGCCTCCAGCGCCGGGTCGCCCGCCACCCGAGCCGTCGCCAGAGCCTCCGCGTAGTGCGAGCGCGCATCGTCGAAGCGGCCCGAGTCATGGGCCAACCAGCCCACCGAGATGGCGAGTTCGCCCGCTCCGGTGTGCAGTCGGCCGGCGGTCGAGGCACGGGCCGTCGTCCCCGCGTCGAGCAGCGCGTACGCGGCCCGCAGCGGCTGCGCGGCCCGCCGGTAGAGACCGTCCGCGCCGTGCCGGTCGTCGAGCAGCCGGATCCGCCGTACCGCCTCTTCGACGGCGCTCACCTCCGCCTCGCCGACTCGCCGCTGATCGGGCACGGAACCGGAGATGCCGGGGCCGGGCCTGCCGGGTGCGGACCCGAGTCCGAACCCGAGGGACGCGGCCGCCACCGTGGCGGAGCCGCTCGTCATGAATGCGCGACGCAGCACGTCGCTCTCCTCGTCGATGTCGCTGTGACTGTTGCCGTCGAAGGGACAGAAGGGATGAGCCGGCGCATGCGGCCGGCGCCGGCCGCCCCGCACCTGTTCCCGCGCCGTGAAGCCCAGATCCGACAGCGTCAGACCGGGGAACATGTGCAGGAACACCCGCTCGTACGCGTAGTTCGGACAGCGGATCTCGCCGGCCTCGACGCGCCCGATGTAGCGGGCGTCGCACGAGACCTGCTCGCCGATCTCCCGAGCGGCCTTGCGTACCGCCGCCGCGAACTCGCCGGGTGAGCGCAGCCCGCGCAGCCCGCGGAAGGCGAGGTTGGGAACTGCCCGTGATGCCTGTGACGACGACGTCATGGCCGAGCCCTCTCTTGGTGCAGCCGTGTTCCGGCGGAGCAAGAACGTACCTGCTGTGACAGGCCGCGCACACAGAGTTTGGTTACAAAAGGGATATCTCCACCACGATCTGCCATGAACTGCCATCCTTTGCGGCGGCGTGCCGCCGTTGCCCTTGACGCGTACGGGCGTTGAACCATTCGGAGGCCCGCTACGTGTCTCCACTCGAGCGAGGAGGGATCCCCTTGTTGGAGGTCGGCATGGAGACCAGCGTCAACGGCGCCCCAAGGACGACTGCGACGACGGCGACGACTGCTCAGCACAGGCCCACCCAGGACAGCAGCGCACCACCCGGGGACGACGCCGTCGCCGGACCCTGTGATCTGGTGACCGTCCCCGCCCGGCAGGGCCTCGAGGCGGTGGACATCCTGCGCCGGGCGGACGCCCCGGCCGTCGGCCCGGTTCTTCATGACGGCGCCTGCGACACTCTCGGCTTCCTCGTGCCCCCCGGCACCGCAGACGGCTGGGACATGCCGGGCAGCGCCTGTACGCAGACGTCGGGACGCGGTCTGCGGATCCCGGCCGAGCCACCGGTCACCGGCAGCGGCTGGCTGCTGCCGCCGGACGACGCCGATCCGGTCACCGACCCCGCGGTCCTTCGCGAGGCGCTCGGCGAGGCGGCCCGCCTCATCGAGGCCGCCGACAACTGCAGCTGAGCCACGGCCGCCGCCAGGGCGTCCTTCCCGCTGAGCCCTGCGCGGGCAGCCCACCCGGATCGGTGCCGATAATGGGCTGATGGCAAAGAGCAAGCGGCGCGGCCGTACGGGCGGGGGCGGCAGCCCCGAACCCGTCGTCGAGCAGGTGGACGGCGGGCTGGCCGAGCTGATACCCGACCGCGAGCGCCCCCGTGCCTGGACGCTGGTCCTCGGCGGCGCGCCGCAGTCCCATGTCGACCTCGACGACCCTACGTATCTCTCCTTTGAGTACCAGCGCCGCCTCGGCCATATCGCCGATCTCGTCGCCCCGCCCGGCCGCCCTCTCCAGGTCGTCCATCTCGGCGGCGGAGCCTTCACGCTCGCCCGCTACATAGCCGCCACCCGCCCCCGATCCACCCAGCAGATCGTCGAGTTGGACGCGGCGCTGGTCCAACTGGTCCGCAGACAGCTGCCGCTGGATCCCGGTGCGCGCATACGAGTCCGGTCCTGCGACGCCCGCGACGGACTCGGGAAGATCCCCGACGGCTGGGCGGACCTGGTCATCGCCGATGTCTTCAGCGGCGCCCGCACACCCGCCCATCTGACCAGTACGGAGTTCCTCGCCGAGGTGCGAAGGGCCCTGAAACCGGGCGGGCACTACACGGCGAACCTCGCCGACGGTCCGCCGCTCGCCCATATCCGCGCCCAGGTCGCCACCGCCGCCACCGTCTTCCCCGAACTCGCGCTCGCCGCGGACCCGACCGTGCTGCGCGCCCGCCGCTTCGGCAACGCCGTGCTGCTCGCCTCGGACGTACCGCTGCCCGTCGCCGAACTGACCCGCCGCGTCGCGAGCGATCCGCACCCCGGCCGGGTCGAACACGGAAGGGCGCTCGCCGACTTCACGGGCGGCGCGGCCGCGGTCACCGACGCGAGCGCCAAGCCCTCACCCGTACCGCCACCGGCCGTGTTCCGCTAGCGCTCGTCGAACTCGACCATCGGCGGATGGCCGTTCCAGGTGCAGAACACCGACGCCTCGCGGCCGTTCTGAGTGAAGGTCACCCGGATCCACTCCGGCTGCTTCCACACCTGCATCTGCCAGCCCGCGTCCGGGGTCGCCGACACCAGCTCCGCCGAGACCTCGCCGATGTCGAAGACGACCCGGCCGCCGTCGACTGTGTAGCTCTTCACATTCCCGGATGCCGGCGTCGAAGAGGGCGACGGCGGCTTCGCCTTGCTCGGCTTCGGGGCGGGAGACGTGGCGGACGGCTTACGGCTCTTCTCCGGCGCGGACGGGTTCGACGCCGAGGGAGTCGGCGGCCGTTGCGTGGAGGAGGACTGCGGCCTCGCTCCCTGCTGGGTGGCGCTGTCCGCGCTGATCGGCAGCGCGCGCGGCCGGTCGTACGCCGTCCCGGACATGACGGTATGAACGCCCCACCAGGACAGCGTCACCGCCGCGCCGGTGGACAGCGACCACGCCATGGCATGTACGAGTCCTCGGTGCATCCCGGCCATACTGCACCACGCGCCCCACGTCTGTCCTTAGGGGGACCCAGGTCCTCCGAATGGCGTACGGTGCCGCCCATGGCAAGTGTGCTCGTGGTCGAGGACGACCAGTTCGTGCGCTCCGCCCTCATCCGGCACTTGACCGAGGCCTCCCACACGGTACGGAGCGTCGGCACGGCCCTCGAGGCGCTGCGCGAGGTGGCCCATTTCCGCTTCGACGTCGTCATTCTCGACCTCGGCCTGCCCGATCTGGACGGGGCCGAGGCGCTGAAGATGCTGCGCGGTATCACCGACGTGCCGGTCATCATCGCCACCGCGCGCGACGACGAGGCGGAGATCGTCCGGCTGCTCAACGACGGCGCCGACGACTACCTCATCAAACCCTTCTCGGTTGAGCATCTTTCGGCGCGAATGTCCGCCGTGCTGCGCCGTTCGCGCGCCGCCGCCGGAGAGGCCGCGCCCTCGCGCGTCATCCAGGTCGGCGGGCTCTCCATCGATCCGCTGCGCCGTCAGGCCGAGCTGGACGGCGCCGCCCTCGACCTGACCCGCCGCGAGTTCGACCTGCTGGCCTTCCTGGCCGGGCGGCCCGGTGTGGTCGTACCGCGCAAGGAACTCCTCGCCGAGGTCTGGCAGCAGAGTTACGGCGACGACCAGACCATCGACGTACATCTGTCGTGGCTGCGGCGGAAACTGGGCGAAACGGCGGCCAGGCCCCGCTACCTTCACACCCTGCGCGGAGTCGGCGTCAAGCTGGAGCCGCCGATCGGACCACAGCCGGGCGGTCAGCAGCCGGGCGGAGCACAGCCGAACGGACACCGGCCATGAGATGGGCGCTCGTCAAGGTCTCCCTGGCCGTCACGGCGATGGTCGTGGTGGCCTTCGCCGTGCCGCTGGGGCTCGTTGTCCAGGAGATGGCCAGGGACAGGGCCTTCTCCAACGCCGAGCGGCAGGCCGCCGCCATCGGCCCCACCCTCTCCATCACCGCCGACCGCGATCCGCTGGAGCGGGCTGTCATGTCCACTCAGGCCGGTGCGGCCGGGCGGATGGCCGTGCACATTCCGGCCGCCGCCGATGCGGGCAGCCCGCCGGTCGACATCGGCACCCGCCGGGCCGCACAGGACGACCTGGAGACCACGCAGCGGCTCGGCCGGGCCTCCATCACCGAGGTCACCGGCGGCTCCGCGCTGCTCCAGCCGACCGCCATCAGCACCGGCCAGATCGCCGTCGTCGAGGTCTTCGTGCCCGAGGGTGAGGTCTCCAACGGCGTCGACACCGCCTGGCTGGTGCTCGCCGGCGTCGGCATCGCGCTGATAGTCGGCTCGGTCGCCGTCGCCGACCGGCTCGGCGTCCGGATGGTGCAGCCCGCCCAGCGGCTCGCGGGCGCCGCGCACGATCTGGGCGAGGGAAAGCTCGGCGCGCGCGTCCCGGAGGAGGGGCCGACCGAGCTGCGCTCCGCCGCCATAGCCTTCAACTCCATGGCCGATCAGGTGGTCCAGCTCCTCGCCAACGAGCGTGAGCTGGCGGCCGATCTGTCGCATCGGCTGCGTACGCCGCTCACCGTGCTGCGCCTCAACGCGGCCTCACTCGGCGACGGCCCGGCCGCCGACCAGACCCGGGCCGCCGTTGCCCAGCTCGAGCGCGAGGTCGACACGATCATCCGTACGGCGCGGGATGCCAAACCACAGACCGCGGCAATCGGTCCCGGTGCCGGCTGTGACGCGTCGGAGGTCGTCCGGGAGCGGATGGACTTCTGGTCGGCGCTTGCGGAGGACGAGGGCCGCAAGGTACGGGTTGCGGGTGTCGACCGTCCCGTTCGCATCCCGGTCGCGCGACCCGAACTGGCCGCCGCGCTCGACGCTCTGCTCGGCAATGTCTTCCGGCACACGGCCGAGGGCACGGCGTTCTCGGTCGACGTCCACAACAGCGAGGACGCGGTGATCGTCCTGGTCTCGGACGCGGGTCCCGGCATCGCCGACCCGGAGGCGGCGATGGCCCGCGGCAACAGCGGCGGCAGGGACGGCTCGACGGGCCTCGGCCTGGACATCGTGCGCAGGGTCGCGGAGTCGACGGGCGGGGACGTGCGGATCGGCAGCTCGGTGCTCGGTGGCACGGAGATACGGATCTGGATCGGGCTCGACGGCCGGGAGGGCGCGGGCGGTGAGCGCAGGCGCGGCCACCGAGGGACGGTCAAGCGCCGCAAGCGCGTGGGCCTGGCGCGGTGACCGGGATGCGTGACCGCGAGGCGTGACCTCGCTGCGCGTCCGGGCCCGTCCGGCAGCCGGTTCAGCACCTGACGACCTGCTGAGTGGTCTCGACCATTAATCCGTTCCGATGCCTCCCTTAAGGGCGTCCTAAATAGCTCAACCTCCGCCCCGAACCGGTCATTTGTCCGTTTCCGGGTCGCTAGCGTGCTGCCACACCCCCCACTCCCGTAACGCAGAGGCAGGCAGCAATGGGCAGCACCACGCACCGGCGCAGGGCGAGCGGCAGGACCAAGGCGGTCGGCGCGATCGTCGCGGCCGCGGTGATCGGTGGCGCGGCGTTCGCGCTCACCGGCACGGCCCAAGCCGCCGCGGTAGGCGCCGCGTACACCAAGACCAGCTCCTGGAACGGTGGATACACCGGCCAGTACGTCATCACCAATGACACCGGCAAGGCACAGTCGGGGTGGACGCTCGAATTCGATCTGCCCACGGGAACCACGATCGGTTCGCTCTGGAACGGTGAGCACACGGTCAAGGGGCAGCACGTCACCGTGACGCCCGCGAGCTGGAACAAGGAGCTCGCGCCCGGCAAGTCGGTCACCGTCGGCTTCGTGACCTCCGCGAGTGGTACGGCGACGGCCGGCGACCCGACCTCCTGCACGATCGACAAGGTCAAGTGTTCGGTCGACGACGGCGCGACGCCGCAGCCGAGCGGCCGGCCCACCGAGAACCCCACCCCCACCCCGACGGCGACCGCCACACCCACGCAGAAGCCCACCCCCACATCCACGCCCACCAACCCCACCCCGACGCCGACCGAGACCTCCGGAGGCGGCACCGCGTCGGGCGCCGGCTTCGCGCCGTACGTCGACACCTCGCTCTACCCGGCGTACGACCTGGTGGACACCGCGACCAAGGCCGGGATCAAGGAGTTCAACCTCGCCTTCATCACCTCCGGCGGCAGCTGCGCCCCGCTCTGGGGCGGAGTCACCGACCTCGCCAGTGACAAGGTGGCCTCCCAGATAGGCGCGCTGCGCGCCAAGGGCGGCGACGTCCGAGTCTCCTTCGGCGGCGCGGCGGGCTCCGAGCTCGGGCTCAAGTGCTCCTCCGCCGACGAGCTCGCCAAGGCGTACGGCAAGGTCATCGACGAGTACAAGCTCACCAAGGTCGACTTCGACATCGAGGGCGCGGCCCTGCCGGACACCGCCGCCAACACCCGCCGCTCGCAGGCGATCGCGCAGCTGCAGAAGTCCCACCCGGGGCTCGATGTCTCCTTCACGCTTCCGGTCATGCCCGAAGGTCTGACCCAGCCCGGCGTGGATCTGATCGCCGACGCCAAGAAGAACGGCGTGAAGGTCGACGCGGTCAACATCATGGCGATGGACTACGGGCCGGCGTACAGCGGTGACATGGGCGACTACGCGATCCAGGCCGCGACCGCGACCCAGGCGCAGATCAAGGGCGTGCTCGGTCTCTCCGAAGCCGCCGCGTGGAAGGCCGTCGCCGTCACGCCGATGATCGGCGTCAACGACGTCGCGACCGAGATCTTCAAGGTCGACGACGCCACTCAGCTGGTCGACTTCGCGAAGTCGAAGGGCCTCGGCTGGCTGGCGATGTGGTCCGCGGCCCGCGACAAGGCGTGCCCGGGCGGCGCGAAGAACACCGCGGACGCGACGTGCAGCTCGATCGTCCAGGACCCGCTGGCCTTCACGAAGGCGTTCGCCGCCTTCAAGTAGGCACCACGGATCCACCCGCCCCCCACCGCGCGTCCCGGCCGGCCTTCCCCCACCCCGGCCGGGACGCGTGCCCTTGCGGGGTCCTTCAGCGGCCGAGCACGGCGACGGCCCGGTCGAAGGCCGAGTCGCGACCCTTCGCGAACTCCTCCTCGGTGAAGACCGGTTCGGGCAGCTGCGGCGGGATTCCGGGGCCGTCGAACGTACCGCCCGACCGGGTCAGGAACTCCTCGTTCGGCAGCCGGATCTGCCAGCCTCCGGGCAGCTCGCGCTCCATCGCGTCGGAGAACACGCCCTGAGTGTTCTCGCCGATCCGTACGGTCCGGCCGGGCCGCTCCATCAGCGCCTGGGTGAAGGTCTCTCCGGCACTGATGGTGGAGCCTCCGGTCAGCACCGCGATCGGGCCGGTGTACCGGGGTGCGGCCGCGGGCCGTACGTACTGCGGCTGCGGGCGGGTGAACCGGCTCGCGTCGGCGGGGTCGTTACGGGCCCGCTTGGCGTAGGCGAAGTACGGGCGGCCGGTGAGGCGCCCGGCGAGCTGGAGCCCGAGCGAGTCGGAGCCGCCGCCGTTGATCCGCAGATCGATGATCAGGCCGCGCAGCCGGGCGGTGCTCGCTCGGGTGAAGATCGTGTCCAGGGTCTCGTCCAGCACGGCGCTGTTGGCGGCGAAGTCGTTCGCCTCGGCGTAGCCGCCGAAGCCGGAGATACGCAAGTATCCCTGGCCGCCGGGCAGTTCGGCGTATCCGATCCGGCCGCCCGCGAACTTCCTGAGCTTGGTGCCCAACAGATCGCGCTTCTCGATGTACGAGGTGACCTTGGTGTCCAGCGCCTCGCCGGGCATCTCGGTGCCGGGCCGGGTCGAGCCGAAGCGGCCGGTCTCGCCGGCGAGCACGGCGACATGCGCGTCATGCAGCGGTGAGACCATCTCCCGGAAGACCGCGAAGAGTTCTGCGTCGGTGGTGCGTGGGCCGATGTGGGGGCGGTAGCGGTCCCGGACCGCCTGCCAGTCGATGCCCTTGGCAGCGAAGAAGGGGTAGTTCTCCTCGAAGGTCTGCCAGAAGACGTCGAAGGCGGCCACCGGCCCGCCGGGCTTCTCCTTGAGGCAGTCTGCGGGCAGAGCGCCGATGCGCCGCAGACCGCGGTCGCCCGGTGAGCCGTCGATATGCATCGCGGCCCGGTCGGGACGGCCCGTGGACCGTACGGTGAAGACATCGCCGTGCGCGTTGGCGTACCGGGCGCCTCCCGCCTGCCCGCCCGCGCGCCCGGCCGAAACGCCCTTGATGCAGCTGACGCCGGTGACCTGGTACTCCTGCAGCCGGCTCCCGTCCAGCGAGAACACCTCGCCGTAGCCGTCGGCCTGCCACACACCGGCGGGCGGCTGCGGCGGCTGCGACGGCCGCGCGTCTGCGGGGGCGAGCGGCAGGGCCACGCTCGCGGTCACGGCCAGCAGCGCCGCCGCCGCGATCGTCCTGCAGATGGTGCCCGAACCACTCCTGAGCTGCATGATGGTGCCTTCCCCTTACGTCGTCCCACGTCGTCGATCACGTACCACCACGATCGACCGTCCGACCTGTCGGCGACATCCCGCTGTCCGGTCACTCCGGGGTGGGGAAAACCCCCACGACTTTTGAGTGATGCGTGGCGGCACTTCGTACTGATGGGCATGAGCGACACGGTTGCCCCGATCACTCCCATCACCGTCAAAACCCGCCAAGTCCCGCGCAAGGCCGCGTTCTTCGACGTGGGAGGCACGCTGGTGCGGCGGGCACTGTGGAACGAGCCCGGCCTCGCCGCGTATGTGCGGCACGCGGTGGCGGGCGATCTGATGGTGCTGGTCTCCAGCTCTCCGCTGCCCGTGGTGGCGCCGCTGGCCGCGCGCCTGGGCGCGGACGAGATGCTGACGTGCATGCGCGGCCGGGGGAAGGGGTACGCCGCGCGCACGCTGATGCGGGAGTACGGCTTCGACCCGGCGGACTGCTCGGCGTACGCGGACGAGGCGGCCGACCTCGCCCTGCTGACCGAGGTCGGCAATCCGGTGGTCGTGGGCGACGATCCGGTGCTGCTGCGTCGCGCCCGACGGAGTACGTGGCCAGTGCTCGGCGACGACTGAGGTCGCCGGCTCCGACGGGTCCTGGAATGTCGCCGGACCCCTTGGGTACAAGTATCGCCTCGTCACGGCCGTTGCCCCTCCAGCAGAGAGACAGTGTGTTGCGCTCACGTTGGCTTCCTGTACTCGCTCTGATCGTCTTCGCGGGAGTACTCCGCCCCGGTCCCGCTTCGGCAGCGACCCGCACCGAGGGCGAGAGGTTCTGGACGGCCGAGCGCATGGCGGACGCCGTACCCGTCGACTCGGACCGGTACGGGCCGGAGCGGGCGGAAGCGCCCGGCGGCACCAAACAGGGGACGTACTTCGGCGGCCTGCCGATGGTGGGCACGTTCTTCTACGACGGCAAGCCGTTCGGCGGCAGGGAGACGTCCTGCACGGGCAGCGTCGTCCACAGCCGCGGCAAGGATCTGGTCCTCACCGCCGGTCACTGCGCCATCGGCCTCAGGAGCGCCACGCACCCCGTCTTCGTACCGCAGTACCGCCACGGATCCTCCGCGGCCAACCAGCCCAGCGGCGTCTTCGAGGTGAAGCGGATCTTCGTGGACCCGAGGTACCGGCAGAACACCAAGCAGCCCGTTTCCGACCTGGACCTCGCCTTCGCGCAGCTCGCGCCGAACGGCAGGGGCAAGGCCGAGAACGTCACCGGTGCACTCACCTTCACCCGGGCGTCCGGCTATCGCCACACCGCCACCGTGATCGGTTATCCCGGCGGCGAAGACGTCAACAAGCAGCACCAGGCGTTCCGTTGCGATGTCAACACCTCCTCACTGCCTGGTTTCCGGCAGATGCGGATGGTCTGCGGCGGCTTCCACGGCGGGGTCTCCGGCGGTCCGTGGATCACTGACTACGACCCCCGGACCCGCACCGGCAAGGTCATCGGCAACACCGGCGGCTACAACGGCGGCGGCAACGACCAGAACGTCGACTGGATCACCTATTCGCCGCTCTACGGCGCGGACGCGCAGGCCCTCTTCAACGACGCCGTCGCGGGCACGAAGGACGCGGACATCAAGCGTCCGCCCTATGTGTCAGGCCTCGGGCAGCCCCGGTAGCCCCGGCAGCACTCCGGTCCGCGCCAGCGCTGCGTACCAGTGGGCGCTGGACTTGGGCGTACGGGTCAGGGTCTCGTAGTCGACGTAGACCGCGCCGAAGCGTTTGCCGTAGCCGTAGGACCACTCGAAGTTGTCGATCAGGGACCAGAGGAAGTAGCCGCGTACGTCGGCGCCGTCGGCGATCGCCCGGTGGACCGCCGAGAGATGGCCGTGCAGATAGCGGATGCGGTCGGGGTCGTGGACCGTACCGTCGGCGGCCGGCTTGTCGACGTACGCGGCACCGTTCTCGGTGATCACCAGCGGCAGTCCCGGCGCCTCGCGGGTGTAGTGGAGCAGCAGGTCGTAGAGCCCGGTCGGGTCGACCGACCAGCCCATCTCGGTGCGTTCGCCGGGCGGCTGGTGGAAGGAGACCGCGTCCGCGCCGGGCCACGGCGAGTGCTCGCTCGCGCCGTGGCCGTCGCTGCGCTCGCCGTGACTGTCAGTGGCGTCCGATACAACTGCAGGTGCGTAATAGTTCAGTCCGAGCGAGTCCAGGGGGTGCTTGATGACGGCCAGGTCGTCGCCGTGGACGAAGGACCAGTCGGTCAGGGCCGCCGTGTCCGCGAACAGATCCTGCGGATACGCGCCCTTGAGCAGCGGGCCCGCGAAGATCCGGTTCGCGAGCGCGTCTATACGGCGCCGGGCGTCCAGGTCACCGGGGCTCTGGCTCCTCGCCCTGACGACACTCGGGTTGAGGCTGATGGAGAGCTTCGCGCCGGCGGGGAGTACGGAGCGCAGCGCCTGGGCGGCCAGGCCGTGGCCCAGGTTGAGATGGTGGGCGGCACGCAGGGCGGCGACCGGATCGGTGCGGCCGGGTGCGTGGACCCCAGAGCCGTATCCGAGGAAGGCGCTGCACCAGGGCTCGTTGAGGGTGGTCCACATATCGACACGGTCGCCGAGCGCCTCCGCGACGATACGGGCGTAGTCGGCGAAGCGCTGCGCGGTGTCCCGCTCCGGCCAGCCGCCCGCCGCCTCCAGTTCCTGCGGCAGATCCCAGTGGTAGAGGGTGAGCACGGGACGGATGCCGTGGTCGAGCAGATCGTCGACGAGGCCGCGGTAGAAGTCGAGGCCGCGCTGGACGCCGGGGCCACGGCCGGTGGGCTGCACGCGCGGCCACGAGACCGAGAAGCGGTACGCGTTGACGCCGAGGCCGGCCATCAGCTCGACGTCCTCGGCCCGGCGGTGGAAGTGGTCGACGGCCGTGTCCCCGGTGTCACCGCCCTCCACCTTGCCCGGCGTATGGCTGAAGGTGTCCCAGATCGACGGGGTGCGGCCGCCTTCGCCTACCGCGCCCTCGATCTGGTACGCGGCGGTGGCGGTGCCCCACAGGAAGGCGGGAGGAAAGGTCACAGGCCTGACAGACATGGGTGTGCTCCCAGCATGTGTGTGGATACGGGACTGTGAGGAGGCGTCAGCCCTTGACCGCGCCCTGCATGATGCCGCCGACGATGTGCTTGCCGAAGACGACGAAGGCGATCAGCAGCGGCAGCGTGCCCAGCAGCGCGCCGGCCATGATCACCGACTGGTCGGGGATATAGCCGCGGCCGAGTCCGGTCAGCGCCACCTGCACGGTGGGGTTGCCGTTCTGGGTCAGCGCGATGATCGGCCAGAAGAAGTCGTTCCAGGCCATCACGAACGTCAGCATGCCCAACACCGCCATCGCGGGGCGGGCCGCCGGGAAGACGACATGCCACACCACGCGCCAGCTGTTCGCGCCGTCCACCCGGGCCGCCTCGATCAGCTCGGTGGGCAGCGCCTCGATCAGGTACTGCCGCATGAAGAACACCCCGAAGGCGCTGACCAGGGTGGGCAGGACGACGGACTGCAGCTGATCCGTCCAGGACAGCTCGGCGATCAGCATGTACAGCGGTACGACGCTGAGCTGCGGCGGCACCATCATCGTGCCGATCACCAGCAGCAGCAGGAGGTTCTTGAAGCGGAAGCGGAGTTTGGCGAAGGCGAAGCCGGCGAGCGTGGAGAAGACCACGGTCCCGGTCGCGACCGACCCGGCGACGATCGTCGTATTGAGCAGGGCGGTGCCCATATTGGCGTCGGTCCAGGCGATCTCGAGATTCCCCAGGAGATTGCCGCCGAACCAGAACGGCGGGGGAGTCCGGGCGAGCCGGGAGCTGTTGCGGGAAGCCGCGATCGCTGTCCACACCAGCGGAAAGAGCGAGCCGGCAGTGAACACGATCAGTACGGCATGGGTGATCCGGCCACCGTGGAGCCGGCGTCCGGCACGTCTGGCGCTGAACATCTCGTCCCCCTACGCGCTCTTGCTCAGACGGCGGGCGAGCAGCCAGTTCACCGCGCCGATCACCAGCAGGATCAGGAACATCGCCCAGGCGATCGCCGAGGCCCGGCCGAGGTGGAGATTGACCCAGCCCTGCTCGTACAGATAGAGACCGAGGGTCTGGAACTGGTGGTCGGCTCCACCGGTCGCGCCCGCACTGCCGTTGAACAGCAGCGGCTCACCGAACAGTTGGGTCGCGCCGATCGTCGAGACCACACAGGTGAACAGGATGGTCGGCCGCAGCGAAGGGACCGTGACATGGATGAACTGCTGCCGGCGCGAGGCACCGTCCAGCGCGGCCGACTCGTACAGGTCATTCGGGATGGACTGCATCGCGGCGAGGTAGATCAGCGCGTTGTACCCCGTCCACCGCCAGATCACGATGGTGGAGACGGCCAGCTGGGAGGTCCATTCGCCGTTCTGCCAGTCGACGTTGTCGAAACCGGCCAGCCCCAGCGTCCAGTTGATCATCCCGTAGTCGCGTCCGAAGAGGAGCACGAAGACGAGCGTCGCCGCGGCCACCGAAGTGGCGTAGGGAGTCAGCGCGGCGACCCGGAAGAACATCGAGCCGCGCAGCCGGTAGTTGAGCAGATGCGCGATGCCCAGCGCCATCAGCAGTTGCGGCACCGTGGAGATCAGCCCGATGGTGACGGTGTTCCGCAGCGCGTTCCAGAAGAACTCGTCCTCGAGCAGCCGCGAGAAGTTCCGCAGCCCCACCCACTCCATGTCGGTGGGCGCCGTCAGCTCCACCCGGTGCAGCGAGGCCCAGCCGGTGTAGAGCAGCGGGAAGAGCCCGAAAGCCAGGAAGAAGACGAAGAACGGCATGACAAAGGCGTACGGGCTCCACTTCACGTCCAGCCGGTAACGGCGGCTGCGCCGGGCGCGGCGCCGCTCCTCGGCCGCGGACGGCGCCGGGGCGAGCGGCGGGGCCGCGCCCTCCTCCCCCGGGGAGGGCGCGGCGGCTACCGCCGTGGTGCTGTGTCCTGCCGGGGGACGCTCCCCGGGCCCCAGCATGCTCATGCTCACTGGTCCAGAGCGTTGTCGATCGCCTTCACAGCCGCGTTCCAGCCCTCCTTGGACGAACGGCCCTTCTGGTCGACCTGGAGCATGCCGATGTCCGCCAGGTTCTGCGCGATGATCAGATCCTTCGGCCCGATGATCTGGACCGGCACACCCTCGGCGGCCTCGGAGAAGATCTGCCCGATGGGCGCGCCCCCGAAGTAGGTGTGCTTGGCGCCGGAGACGGCAGGCAGGGAGTACGCGGCCTTGGCGCTCGGGAAGCTGCCGCGCTTGGCGAAGAGCTTCGCCTGCTGCTCGGGCGCGGTCAGCCAGGCTGCGAGCTTCGCCGCCTCGGCCTTGTTCTTGCCGGCTTCGGGGACGGTCAGGAACGAGCCGCCCCAGTTGCTGGGCTTCGGCGCCGCGGCCACGTCCCACTTGTCCTTGCCCGGCGCCCCGGCCTTGTCCTGGATATAACCGAGCATCCAGGCCGGGCAGGAGACGGTCGCGAAGGTGCCGTTCGCATAGCCCTGGTCCCAGGCGGGTGTGAACTGCTGGAGCTTGCCGGTGAGGCCCTCCGTCGCGAACGCCGCGGCGATGTCCCAGGCCTGCTTCACGGACGGGTTGGTCTTGTAGACGACCTTGCCGTCCTTGTCGTAGAAGCGGTTCTCGTTGCTGCCGGTTATCGCCGCCATCACGCCGGACGCGGAGTCCACGAACGCCGTACCCTTCGGCGCCTTGGCCTTGAACTGCTTGCCCGCGTCCAGGTACTTGTTCCAGTCGCCGGCCCACAGTCTGCCGACCGCCTCACGGTCGGTGGGCAGTCCGGCCTTGGCGAAGAGGTCCTTGCGGTAGCAGATGCCCTGCGGCCCGATGTCGGTGCCCAGCGCGATCGTCCTGCCGTCCTTGGTGGTGGCCTGCGCCAGCTTCCACGGCAGGAACGCGTCCTTCTGGACCCCGTCGGTCCTGCCCAGGTCGACGAGCTTGCCGGCCTGAGTGGCGGTTATCTCGGCGATGTTGTTGACCTCGACGGCCTGGATGTCTGCCAGTCCGCTGCCGCTGCCCAGATGCGTCAGCAGCTGCGGGTAGTAGTTCTCGTTCCGCTCGATCGAGGTCTGCTTGATCACGATGTTCTTGTTGAGCTTCATGTACTCGTCGTAGAGGCCGGCCTCCTTGAGGCCGAACGCGCCGAAGACCCCGACGGTGAGCGTGGTTGTGCCCTTGCCACCACCGCCCCCGCCGGCCTTCGAGGAACTGCCGGCGGGTTCGTCGCTGTCCTTCGCACAGCCGGCCAGCAGACCGGCGCCGAGCGCGGTGACGACCGCGAGGATTACTGCCCTGCGCATTGCGTCCTCCTTGTGCCCTGACGTGCCGACCTCCCGGCCAACCGGCTTGCAGCGCCGTTGTGTTGACGTTCTGCGGCTCGGGCGGGGAACGTGCGGGTTGTGTATGAGTCAGGTACGGTGGGAGCGCTCCCATATGTGATGTGTTGAAGGGTCGCGGCTCCCTGAGGGGGTGTCAAGGCACCCGACGCGTTATGTTCTCGGCCTGGGAAGCCTGGGGAGGCGGCATGGTGTCTCGGACAATCCGTACGCGCAGCGGCGGGCGTCGCACGGGCAGGCCGACCCTCGAAGAGGTGGCGGCACGCGCCGGAGTCGGCCGGGGCACGGTCTCGCGCGTGATCAACGGCTCGCCACGCGTCAGCGACCGCACCCGTGCCGCCGTCGAGGCGGCCGTCGCCGAACTCGGTTACGTACCCAATCGCGCCGCCCGCGCGCTCGCCGCCAACCGGACCGACGCCATCGCGCTCGTCGTCCCGGAGCCGGAGGACCGGTTCTTCGCGGAGCCGTACTTCTCCGAGATGGTCCGCGGCGTCGGCGCGGCCCTTGCCGACACGGAGATGCAGCTGCTGCTCACGCTGGCCGGCAGCGACCGCGAGCGCCGCCGGCTGGCCACGTATCTGGCCGCACACCGTGTGGACGGCGTCCTGCTGGTCTCGGTGCACGCCGACGATCCGATCCCCGACATGCTCGAGCAGCTCTCCATCCCGGCCGTCATCAGTGGCCGCAGGTCCGGGCGCGAGACGCTCGCCGCGGTCGACTCCGACAACTTCGAGGGCGCGCGCAGTGCGGTCGCCCACCTGCTGGCGCGCGGTCGCCGCACCATCGGGACGATCACCGGACGCCTCGACGTGTACGGCGCCCAGTGCCGGCTCGACGGCTACCGCGCCGCCCTGGAGGCGGCGGGGAAGGCCCGCGAGGCCCGGCTGACGGCCCCCGCCGACTTCACCGAGGAGGGTGGCCGCCGCGCGATGCGGGAGCTCCTGGAGCGCTGCCCGGACCTGGACGCGGTCTTCGCGGCCTCGGACGTGATGGCGGCAGGTGCGCGCCATGTACTGCGGGAGGCGGGCCGCCGGATACCGGACGATGTGGCGCTCGTCGGCTTCGACGACTCGGCCGTGGCGCGCCATATGGATCCGGCGCTCACCAGCGTCCGTCAGCCGATCGAGGAGATGGGCCGCACCATGGCCCGGGTGCTGCTCCAGGAGATAAAGAGCGGCTCGGCGGAGCGGCCGCAGATCGTGCTCCCGACGGAGCTGGTCGTACGCGAGTCGTCGTAGACCAGGCGGACAGGTCACGCGGGGAGACCACTCGGGGGACGGAGATCACCCGCGAACGAAGATCATCCATGGGCGGGGATCATGCGGGGATGAAGATCACGCGCGCAGAAATGATCAAGGGCCCCGGTCCGAAGACCGGGGCCCTTGATCATTCAGGGTGAGTAACGGGACTCGAACCCGCGACATCCTGGACCACAACCAGGTGCTCTACCAGCTGAGCTATACCCACCACGACCGGTCTTTCTCCCGACCGGCCGAGAAAAAGTGTACAGGGTCGGAGAGGGTGCTCGCGCCGGGGTTATTGCGGCCCTGGCGCGGGACTCACAGCCGCGTCCTTCCCGCTTTGCTCCGCGGGCAGGACGTGCTTCGCCGCGATCGCCTTCGCGGTGTCCGAGTCGGGTCCGGGCTGCGGTACGAAGACCGCCTCGCGGTAGTAGCGCAGCTCCGCGATGGATTCGCGGATGTCCGCCAGCGCCCGGTGGTTGCCGTTCTTCTCCGGACTGTTGAAGTACGCCCTCGGGTACCAGCGGCGAGCCAGTTCCTTGATCGAGGAGACGTCGACGATCCGGTAGTGGAGGTAGTCCTCCAGTGTCGGCATGTCCCGCAGCAGGAAGCCACGGTCGGTGCCGACCGAGTTTCCGCACAGCGGGGCCTTGCCGGGGTCTTTGACGTGCTCGCGTACGTACGCCAGGACCTGCGCCTCGGCGGCCGCGAGCGTGGTACCGCCCGCGAGCTCGTCGAGGAGGCCCGAGGCGGTGTGCATCTGCCGCACCACCTCGGGCATCGTCTCCAGCGCAGCGTCCGGCGGGCGGATCACGATGTCCACCCCTTCACCGAGCACGTTCAGTTCCGAGTCGGTGACCAGTGCGGCCACCTCGATGAGTGCGTCGTCCGTCAACGAGAGCCCGGTCATCTCGCAGTCGATCCACACCATGCGATCGTTCATGCGTCCTACCTTATGGCGCACTCCGCTGGCCGGGCAGGCTCGGGCGGCCGTGACCTGTCGCGTACGCGTCGGAACTGGGCTTGCCGAGCTCCGGCGACGCGGCCGAGAGCGCGGTGGGACCGGACGGTCCCGCCGCCGCGGCCGCACGTCTGGCCTGCGGAGAGGCCTGCGCCGGTACCACCGGCTCCACCACCGGGGCCGGTGCGGACTCACTCTGCGGGCGGCGCACCCGGTAGGCGGCCCGGTACGCGGCCGGGGATGAGCCCAGCTGGCGCCGGAAATGGCCACGCAGGGCCACCGGGGAGCGGAAGCCGCAGCGGCCGGCGACCTCGTCGACCGAGTAGTCGGAGGTCTCTAGCAGCCGCTGGGCCTGCAGCACCCGCTGGGTGATCAGCCATTGCAGCGGCGCGCTGCCGGTGAGCGAGCGGAATCGCCGGTCGAATGTCCGTCGGCTCATGTACGCCCGCGCGGCCAGGGTCTCCACATCGAACTGTTCATGGAGATGCTCCAGCGCCCACGAGACGACCTCGGCCAGCGGGTCCGACCCGATTTCCTCTGGTAAAGACCTGTCCAGATAGCGCTCCTGTCCGCCACTGCGCCGCGGCGGTACGACCAGCCTGCGGGCGAGCGCCCCGGCCGCCTCGGTGCCGTGGTCCGTACGCACGATGTGGAGGCAGAGGTCGATTCCGGCCGCCGTGCCCGCGGAGGTGAGCACATCGCCGTCGTCGACGAAGAGCTCGCGCGGGTCCACATGGACGGACGGATACCGCTTGGCGAGTGTCGGCGCGTACATCCAGTGCGTGGTCGCCGGCCGGCCGTCGAGCAGACCGGCCGCGGCGAGTACGAACGCACCGGTGCACAGTCCTACGATTCTGGCTCCCTCCTCGTGCGCTCTGCGCAAGGCATCGAGTGCCTCGACCGGCGGTGGTGAAGTGATGGACCGCCATGCCGGCACAACGACGGTGCCTGCTCTCCCGATCGCCTCCAGGCCGTAGGGCGCAGTCAGTTCGAGCCCGCCGGTGGTCCGCAGCGGGCCCTCCTCGCCACCGCAGACAAGCAGTCGATAGCGGGGAACTCCGGCGTCCTGACGGTCAATTCCGAACACCGAGAGCGGGATGGAACTTTCAAAGATGGGGCCGCCGCTGAACAGCAGCACTGCGACGACTTCCCGGCGCCGGCGCCCGGAGAGCTTACGTGCCACCTCCGGTGCGGCGGAGTCCTGACTCATGACGCTAAGCCCCCCTCGGTGTTCGCGTCTCCCCGTTCGTTTCGGGCCTTTCGCTCCTGCACGTTTCCCCTCGGTTTTGCACGAGTCCCCAGCCTTAGATACTCATGATCGAATCTACTGCGTCCCGTGGCGCCGCCGTGACAAGTTCGGCATGCCCCGCTATGTCGACATGGCAACTTGGCGCGAAGCATTCGATCACGAAGCGTTCCACTCACGGGCCGCGCAGGGAAGTGTGCATCTCCTGCATGGCCCGTCCCCGTAGGGTGCACGGGACGCGAATGGTCCTTTCTTCCCTGGTGGCAAGGGGGTTGGCAGGCCATTTCGCCAAGGAGAGGCTACTAGCGCGAAGTTGGCTGAAAACATACGGGTGTCGGTGTGGGAACCCGTCAGTCTCCGGGCGCACTTCCCGTCCCCTGCCGACCGCCCCGGTCCGCCCCCGGGGCGATCCTGGCGCGCCGGCCGCGGGGCGGCGCCGATTCGGCGGCGCGGGCGCGGGCCGCAGTGCGCTCGGACTGTCGCAGCAGCACCCGGCAGGCGGCGGTCACGGCGGCGAGGCCGAGGGCCGCGGCGGCTGCCCCGCCGACGGATGTGCCGTACACGACCAGCACGACAGGGACCAGCAGACAGCTGAACGCCGCCCAGCGGACCACCTCGCTCGCCGACTCGGATGAGGGTGATGAGGGGTGTGGGGCGCGTGAGGGCCGTGAGGGGTGTGAGGGGTGTGGAGTGTGCTCGGCCGGCGCGGCGGCCGCGTCCGGCGACTGGCGAGGCGCCCGGCGCCGTCCGTGCTGAGGGGCCGGGGAGGGTTCGGAGGCCGGGGCGGACGGTCGTGCGGGCACGGAAGCTCCCTGGAGGCGGCGGGGTGACCGAGGTGCCAACGACGGGCGGAGCCTTCCGGTCACTGGGGCCGACGTCCGTGAACGCCTGTGGACGCCGCCGGGACGCCTGTGGGACGCCTGTGGGGCCTGCGGCGGCCGGTAGACGGCTGTAGCCACCAAGCGGCATTGCCATCCGGGGCGGGCTCGGGCATGCTCCCTGGAACGCCCGCGTATGGGCGGGCAGGCTCTGGGCAGGAGAGGAGTGTCGCCGTACCCTTGGGGGTATGGGCTTGGGAAGATGATTCCCGGACACAGCTCCGCCGCCATGCCAACCGACGCACCCTCCCTTGACGATCCCTCTCAAGAGGACCTTCTTCGCCGAGACACCGATGGCCGGTCACGAAATCCCCGAACCCGCGGACCGCAAGCAGGTAGCCGACCCCCTGTCGGACCTGCAAGCGGCAGAAGAGACATGTCATTCCTGCGATCCGGCCTTCCGGCACGGAGTCGTCGTCGGCTTCGACGGATCGACCTCCAGTGAGCGGGCGCTCGCGTACGCCATCGGTATGGCGAGACGGTCCGGCTCGGGCCTGATCATCGTCCATGTCGCCAATCGGCTGCCGACCACCGTCTGGGCGGGCTGTGAGCCCCCGGTCTTCGTGGACGTCCCCGATCACCGCACCGAGGTGATCGGTCTGGAGCTGGCATGCGCGGACTACCTCACCGAGGTGCCGTGGATCCTGGTCGAGCGCGGTGGTGACATCTGCCATGAGCTCGAAGAGGTCGGCAAGGAGTACTCGGCCGACGCGATCGTGGTCGGCTCCACGCACGGCATCGTCGGGCGCATCTTCGGTTCGGTGGCGGGACGGCTGGCGCGGCGCGCGCAGCGCCCCGTCGTCGTGATCCCGTAGCCGGCACCCCGTAGCCGCCGTAGCCCCCCGTGACCCGTCCACCCGGGATCACGTAGATCGGTGTTGTCCCGCGTACGCCCCGTCGTGGCCGTCCCGTAATCGCGGCGTCGGCGCAGGTGAGGCGATGTCAAATCCCTTGGCGCGGAAGGAAATCTACTGGTGCGTAGAGGTGGATTGTGCGCTTGTGAAGGGTACATAGCGGTCGCTGGGTAGCAGCACAATTTCACAGGACACGAAGGGAGCCCGCCGTGGACAACGACGTCTCTGCGGGAAGCGCTACTTCTACTTCGACTCTCGGTCATCTCGCCCTCGGACTCACCCTGCTGGCCTTCGGCGTCGGCAACACCGGTGTGATCGACAATGTCACGGCGGCCGATGCCTCCTCACTCGCCACCTGGGTCGGCGGGGTCGCGCTCTTCATCGCCGGCCTGCTCGAGTTCCGCGCGGGCAACGCCGGTACGGGCACGGCGTTCTCGGGCCTCGGCGCCTTCTGGTTCACCTGGGGCACCGGCGTCGGCACCGAGGTGTCCGCCGAGGCGGCCGGGCTCTTCCTCCTGCTGTGGGCGCTGCTCGCACTGACCCTGACAGCCGCGTCCGCGGGGAGCGGAATGTTCGGACAGGGTGTGTACGGGCTGCTGTTCGTCTCGCTGCTGCTGCTCGGCATCGCCTCCTTCGCGGAGAACGACGGGCTGGCGAAGGCGGGCGGCTGGGTCGGCGCGGTCGGGGGTCTGGCGGCCTGGTACGGCGCGACGGCCGCACTCGCCAAGTGGCCCACGTTCTCGGGACGCGCTGCCGGCCGGGGAGTGACGGCCACCGGCTGAGGCAGCCACAAGCCGGTGCCCAAGGGCTGCACCGGCTTACGAAAAGGCGGTCCCCCCGCGCGTATCGGTGGCAACGCGCGGGGGGACCGCCTGTGTCCGTCTGCGTCCCGGGCAGCTGTGTCCCGGGCCGAACGGCTCGACTACTCGACCGTGACGGACTTCGCCAGGTTGCGCGGCTTGTCGATGTCACGTCCCATGGCCAGCGCCGTGTGGTACGCGAACAGCTGGAGCGGGATGCCCATCAGGATCGGGTCCAGCTCATGCTCGTTCTTCGGTACGACGATGGTGTGGTCGGCCTTCTCCTGCTCGCGGTGCGCGACCGCGAGGATCTTGCCGCTGCGGGCCTTGATCTCCTCCAGGGCGGCGCGGTTCTTCTCCAGCAGGTCGTCGTCCGGCACGATCGCGACCGTCGGCAGCGCCGGCTCGATCAGCGCCAGCGGACCGTGCTTGAGCTCCGAGGCCGGGTACGCCTCGGCGTGGATGTAGGAGATCTCCTTGAGCTTCAGGGAGGCCTCCAGCGCCACCGGGTAGCCGCGCACGCGGCCGATGAACATCATCGACTTGGCGCCCGCGTACTCCTCGGCCAGCTTCTTGATCTCGGCCTCGGACTCGAGGATCTCGCTGATCTGCTCGGGCAGCCTGCGCAGGCCCTCGATGATCCGCTTGCCGTCGGTGACGGAAAGGTCGCGGATGCGGCCGAGGTGCAGGGCCAGCAGCGCGAAGGCGACCACGGTGTTGGTGAAGCACTTGGTGGAGACGACGCAGACCTCCGGACCGGCGTGGACGTACACACCGCCGTCGGCCTCGCGGGCGATCGCCGAGCCGACGACGTTCACCACGCCGAGGACGCGAGCGCCCTTGCGCTTGAGCTCCTGGACGGCGGCGAGTACGTCGTACGTCTCACCCGACTGGGAGACCGCGATGTAGAGGGTGTCGGGGTCCACGACCGGGTTGCGGTAGCGGAACTCGGAGGCCGGCTCGGCGTCCGCGGGGATGCGGGCGAGGCCCTCGATCAGCCCGGCGCCGATCATGCCGGCGTGGTACGAGGTGCCGCAGCCGAGGATCTTGATCCGGCGCACGCCGCGCGCCTCACGCGCGTCCAGGTTGAGGCCGCCCAGGTGCACGGTGGAGAACCGGTCGTCGATGCGGCCGCGCAGCACGCGGTCCACGGCGTCGGCCTGCTCGGAGATCTCCTTGTGCATGTACGTGTCGTGGCCGCCCATGTCGTACGACTCGGCCTCCCACTCCACGGTGGTCGGCGTGGCCGTCGTCCGCGAACCCTCGGTGGTGTAGGTCCGGAAGTCGTCGGCCTTCAGGGTGGCCATCTCGCCGTCGTCCAGGGTGACGATCTGGCGGGTGTGGGCGACCAGCGCGGCGACGTCGGAGGCGACGAACATCTCCTTCTCGCCGATGCCGAGGACGACCGGGGAGCCGTTGCGGGCGACGACGATGCGGTCGTTGAAGTCGGCGTGCATCACGGCGATGCCGTAGGTGCCCTCGACCACCTTCAGCGCCTGGCGGACCTTCTCCTCCAGGGTCTCGGCCTGGGAGCGGGCGATGAGGTGGGTCAGCACCTCGGTGTCCGTCTCGGAGAGGAAGACGACGCCGTCGGCGACGAGCTTGGCGCGCAGCTCGGAGGCGTTGTCGATGATGCCGTTGTGGACGATCGCGACCTTGTTCTCGGGGTCGAGGTGGGGGTGGGCGTTCTCGTCACTCGGGGCGCCATGGGTGGCCCAGCGGGTGTGGGCGATGCCGGTGGTGCCGGCGAAGCGCTTGGGGACACGGGCCTCCAGGTCACGGACCCGGCCCTTGGCCTTGACCATCTTCAGCCCGGTGGACTTGGGGCTGGTGATCACGATGCCCGCGGAGTCGTATCCCCGGTACTCCAGCCGCTGCAGGCCCTCCAGCAGCAGCGGTGCCACGTCACGCTTGCCGATGTAACCGACAATTCCACACATAAAGTCTTGCCCCTCCATAGATCAGTGGTGTGCCCGGTCGCCCGGTCAGCCGTAGACGATGCGGCGCAGCTGGCGGAGCGAGAGCTCCGGCGGCGCCACGGCGCGGTGCGGCATTTCGGCCGCGATCCGCTCGAAGATCTCCGTGTTCGCCAGGCCACCGGACTGCAGCTCGCGGTGGCGTCGGCGGACGAATTCCTCGGTCTTCTCGTCGAAGTACGCCAGCACGTCGAGCACCACCCGGGCTGCCTCACCGCGCTGGAGCGCGGTGCTGCGCACCAGATGGTCGATGAGCTCGTCGTGTGACAGACGATTGGGCTGGCGAGGTTCGAGCACCCGTAGATATTGCGGGGTGGCCTACGGTGTTTGCAAGAATTCTGCCCGATTCCGGGCACATGTCACTCAGAGGCGCTTCAGAACGGCCTGTTTGGCGGTCGCGAACTCCTCGTCCGTCAGTATCCCGGCCTGACGCAGCTCGCCCAGTTCACGCAGTCGGCGCAGCAGCGCGTCATGATCGTCGCCGGACGGCGTGGCGGGCGCGCCCGCGCCCGCCACGAGCTGCGGGGGAATGCCGACGGGCGCGGGGGCGTACGGATGCGGCATACGGGCCACCACGGCCGCCGCGACCAGCGCCATCAGCGGGTCCTTGCGGAAGCCCCACAGCTCCACGGCGTGCGGGTCGTACTTGGGCGGGGCCTTCGTCGGGGCCTTGGCCACGGCGAAGCGCAGATAGCCGTTCTCCAGGCCGACGGAGGGCAGCCACTCCACCGACTCCACATCCTCGAGCGCGAGCGTGCGCGCGCCGCCCGAGGACTTGGACTCCTCGGTCTTCCAGTTCCACTCCAGACGGATCCGCTCCCCGTCGAAGGTGGCGGTGCCGTCGCCCGCGCCGACGGTGATCGGGAGGGCGGGCCCGGGCAGCAGATAGCCGGCGACAGGGCTGGTCTCCACCTGGTCGAGCAGCAGGGCGTTGCGCACCTCGTCGACGAAGTACTCGGCGACACCGGTCCGGTCGTTCTCCA
The DNA here is from genome assembly GCF_035918095.1 of Streptomyces sp. NBC_01750. Lineage (NCBI taxonomy): Bacteria > Bacillati > Actinomycetota > Actinomycetes > Kitasatosporales > Streptomycetaceae > Streptomyces > Streptomyces sp. NBC_01750. The sequence goes on along the minus strand of NZ_CP109137.1, from coordinate 3,278,829 downwards.
CGGTCAGCCGGTAGGGGTCGGAACTGTCCTCCAGCTTGCCGCCGGTGATCTGGAGGAGCGGATCGGCGCCGTTGCGCAGCCGCAGTCGCAGCCGTCCCGACTTCTTCCCGGGCTCGAAGGAGATCCCGGCGAGCGCCGCCAGGGGTACGGCGACTTCACCGAGGGTCTTGCGCAGCAGGCTCACGCCTTTGTCGCTGCCGGGCACGATGCGCACCGTGTCCCCGTCGAAGGTCCAAGTGCCGTCCTTCTGGATGATTTCCGCCATGCGGGGGATTCTCGCACCGGGGTGTGGCGTGCGGTGGGCGGGTGGAGTCCTGGCCGGGGGTCCGGGGGTTGTCCCCCGGGGTGGCACAGCCGCCGTGCGGGGGATTCTCGCACCGGGGTGTGGCGTGCGGTGGGCGGGTGGAGTCTTGGCCGGGGGCCGGGGGTTGTCCCCCGGGGTGGCACAGCCGCCGTGCGGGGATTTCTTCATTCGCGCGGCGAGTAAGTGGTCTACACCTTGACCGGAGTTGGGGCTCGCGGTACGCATGATGACTGCCGTTCGGTTGCTCAGCACCACAGTTGCGACGCCCGTCGAAGGGACCCAGCCTGTGAGTCAGCCCAGAACGTTTCCCCGTCTGTTCGGTTCGCTCCTGCTCGTCGTGGCGGCAGGCGTCTCCAGCGTCGGGGCCGTGCCCGCGGGCACGGGACCGGCCCCCGCCGTCCGGCCGCTCGGGCAGATCGTCCCCGCCCCCGCCTCCGTGCAGCCGGGGGGTGCGCCGTACACCCTCACCCCGTCGACCCGCATCCGCGTCGACGACCACTCCCGCGAGGCGCGGCAGATCGGCATGTACCTCGCCCGGATCCTGCGGCCGTCCACCGGCTACGCCCTGCCCGTCACCGAGGACCACCTCCCGGGCGGCATCCGGTTGCGGCTCAGCCCGCGGGACCAGGGCCTGGGCGAGGAGGGCTACCGGCTGGAGTCCTCGCGCGGCTCGGTCACCCTCACCGCCCGCAAGCCCGCCGGTCTCTTCCACGCCGTCCAGACGCTGCGGCAGCTGCTGCCGGCCTCGGTGGAGAAGGACAGCAGACAGAAGGGGCCGTGGAAGGTCGCGGGCGGCACCATCACCGACACCCCGCGGTACGCCTACCGAGGCGCGATGCTCGACGTCTCACGGCACTTCTTCACCGTCGACCAGGTCAAGCGCTATATCGACCAACTGGCGCTCTACAAGATCAACAAACTGCATCTGCATCTCTCCGACGACCAGGGCTGGCGGATCGCCGTCGACTCCTGGCCGCGTCTGGCCACGTACGGCGGCTCCACCCAGGTCGGCGGCGGACGCGGCGGTCACTACACAAAGAAGGACTACCAGGGGATCCTCGACCACGCCGCCTCGCGCTATCTGGAGGTCGTTCCCGAGATCGACATGCCGGGACACACGAACGCGGCACTCGCCTCGTACGCCGAGCTGAACTGCTCCGGCGTCGCGCCGCCCCTCTACACCGGCACCGACGTCGGCTTCAGCTCGCTCTGCGTGCCCAAGCCCGTGACGTACGGCTTCGTGGACGACGTGATACGTGAGCTGGCCGCACTCACCCCCGGCGAATACCTCCACATCGGCGGCGACGAGGCCCACTCCACCAGCCACGCCGACTATGTGGCGTTCATGGACAAGGTGCAGCCGATCGTCGCCAGGTACGGGAAGACCGTGGTCGGCTGGCATCAGCTGACCGGCGCCGCACCGGCGAAGGGAGCGCTGGCCCAGTACTGGGGCCTGGACGACACGAGCGACGCCGAGAAGGCGCAGGTCGCGCGGGCCGCGCGGAACGGCACCGGGCTGATCCTGTCGCCCGCCGACCGGGTCTACCTCGACATGAAGTACAACAAGGACACCCCGCTCGGCCTGGGCTGGGCCGGCTTTGTGGAGGTGCGGCGCGCCTACGACTGGGACCCGGCGACGTATCTGCCGGGCGCGCCCGCATCGGCGGTCGCGGGTGTCGAGGCGCCGCTCTGGTCGGAGACGATCTCCACCAGCGACCACATCGAGTTCATGGCCTTCCCGAGGCTGCCGGGGGTTGCGGAGCTGGGGTGGTCACCGGCAGCCACGCACGACTGGGAGGCGTACAAGGTGCGGCTGGCGGCGCAGGGGCCGCGGATGGCGGCGCTGGGGATCGACTTCTACCGCTCGCCGCAGGTGCCCTGGCCTTCGGGCTGACCTCGCGGACATCGCGGGCGACCCGCGGATATCGGCCCCTCCGTCCCGGCAGCCGACCGGGACGGAGTCCGCACTGGCGGCCCAGCTCGACAACGGCCTGGGCGGCAACGCCGGCGTGGTCGGCCTCGTGCGCCGGATCCTGGACGAGACCCGCAGTCCGGGCCGGGAGATCGGCGGCGGGCTCGGCTCCAGCTCAGGGTGATGCGGGGCCTGCCTTGGGTGCCTGCCCCAAAAAAAGGGACGGGAACCCGCGAGGGACCGTGGTCGCGGGCGCCCGCCCGTCCAGTGGGAGAACCGCTAGTGGGAGAACCGCGCGATGGGGTTCTCCAGCGTGCCGATGAGCTGGAGCGCACCGGCCGGGTCGGCGAGGTCCACCATCTGCTCGTTGTTGCGCAACTGGAGCCGGTTGAGGCAGGAGAGCGCGAACTCGCCCGCGAACATGTCGTACTCCTGGAACCTGTCGGCCAGCTGCGGGACCGACTTCTGGTAGCCGGTGACGGACTCGGCGACCGTCCGCCAGAACGTCTCCTCGTCCAGCCGCCCCTCGTCCGCCAGCGCGGCGCCCAGGAAGCGGAGGAAGCAGTCGAAGACATCCGTGAAGATCGACAGCAGCTTCATGTCCTCGGGCACGTCCGCGCGGATCCGCTCGACGGCGGGCGGCAGCACCGCGTCCGGGTCCATCACCGCGATCTCCTCGGCGATGTCCTTGAAGATCGCCCGCTGGACCGTGCCGTCCTCGCCGATGACGAGGATGACGTTCTCGCCGTGCGGCATGAACACCAGGTCGTAGGCGTAGAAGCTGTGCAGTACGGGTGTGAGGTACGCGTCCAGATAGCGGCGCAGCCACGCGGCCGGGGCGAGGCTCGACTCGTCGATCAGCGCACCCGCGAACGAGGCGCCCGCATGGTCGACATGGAGCAACGACGCCATGGTGGCCAACCGCTCGCCGTCCCCCAGCGAGGGCACCGGGCTCTCGCGCCAGAGCGCGGCCAGCATCTTGCGGTACGGCGAGTAGCGGTCGGTCGCCCGCTCGTACTGGCGGTGGTGGTAGCCGATCGCCGCCCGCTCCCTGATGATCGAGAAGCGGGCCGCCTTGAAGACCTCGTCGCTGTCGATCAGAGCGGCGAGCCAGTCGTTGATCGCGGGCGTCGCCTCCATGTACGCGGCCGAAAGGCCCCGCATGAAGCCCATGTTGACGACGGAGAGCGCGGTTTTGACGTAGTGCTTGGCCGGGTCGCTCGTATTGAAGAAGGTACGGATCGACTGCTGGGCGAGGTAGTCGTCGTCGCCCGCTCCCAGGCAGACCAGGCGCTGCTGGGCGACTTCGGCGGCGAAGGTGACGGAGAGCTTGTTCCACCACTGCCAGGGGTGGACGGGCAGCAGGAAGTAGTCGGCGAGGTCGAGGCCGAGGTCGCTGAGCCGGCGGCCGACGCGGGCGAGTGCGGCTTCCCCGAGCTCGGCGCGGACCAGCGACTCGTAGTCGAGTCCCGCTCCCGCAGTGAAGGTGGCGACATCGCGGCGGGCGGCGAGCCAGACGAGGCGCACCTCGCTCGCGGTCTCGGGGGCGTAGGAAAGGTACTCGTGCACTCCGAAGCCGAGGCGGCCGTTGTTGGCGACGAAGCAGGGATGGCCCTCGGTCATCCCCGTCTCGATCGCCTGGAACCCGGCCGTGGCCAGCTCGGCGGAGGTCACCGGCTTCTTGCTGAGCTTGAACGCCGTACCGGAGAGCGTGGAGGAGATCTCCTCCAGATAGACCGGCAGGATCTCGTCGCTCAGACCGAGCGCGCCGCGCAGTTCGATGAAGAACTCGAGCGCGTCGAGCGGCTGCCGGGAGCCGTCCCGGTGCCGGCTGATGGAGTCGGCGAAGACCTGCCAGTGGTCGAGCGCGAACCGGCGCGCGGAGAAGCGGTACTCGGTGGCGGAGTCGTCGCTGAGAACGCGGTAGTGGTCCTCGCCGAGCGACTCGGGGACCAGCAGCCGTTCGTGGGAGAACTCTGCCAGCGCTTTGCGGATGAGCAGCCGGTTGGACTGTTCCCACAGTTCGGGCGTCAGATGCGATACGGCGCCGATGAGGCTCATCGGGTCACTCCCCGGGCAGCCGCGCCGCGGCTGTTCAGAAACTGCTCCCGTGTGCAGAAGCTCAGGTAGGCGTCTTTCTCCGGCTTCTCGACCCGGGCCGCGATCTCGAAGCCGACGGCATCGTTGAGCGCGTGGACCGCTTTGTTGTGTACGTCCGGCTCGACGACGACGCGCCGGGTGGCCGGGTCCGCGAACAGCGTCTCCATCACCGAGGTGATCACCTCGAGGGTGAAGCCGTGCACCGGCGTGTCGGTCGGCGCGACCAGGAAGTGCATACCGACATCGCCGGGCTCGGCGTCGTAAAGACCTTGCAGCTCGACGTGCGCCGGGTCGTAGCGCTCCATCAGGAAGACGGGGATCCCGTCGCTGAGCCCGATGAAGGCGTCGTGGTGCTCATGTGCGGCTATCGCCATGTACTCGCGCTCGACGTCCTGCAGTTTCGCGTCCTGCATCAGCCAGAAGGCGGCCTTGGGGTGGGTGACCCAGCCGTGCACCAGCTCGCAGTCGGAGACAGAGGTCTCCCCGGCGAAGTCGGGGGAAGGGTCAAGAGGGCGGACGGTGAACGTCATACGGCGAACTCCTGGAACGCGATGGACTTTTCGACGGGGTAGTACTCGGATCCGAGCAGCTCGCCGATGATGTAGGCGTTGCGGTACGCACCCATGCCCAGGTCGGGCGAGGTGATGGAGTGCGTGTGCACGGCAGCGTTCTGCAGGAAGATCTCGCGCCCCGCGGTGTCGATGGAGTAGTTGCGGGCGACGTCGAAGCGGCCCTGACCGTCCCGGCGGATCCGGTCGCTGACGGGCTGGAGGAATGCGGGGGCGGCGTAGCGGTAGCCGGTGGCCAGGATCAGGCCCTCGGTGGTCAGCTCGAAGTCCTTGACCTGTTCCTCCTGGCGCAGCCCGAGGGTGTAGCCGCCGTCCTCGTAACGCGCGCTGTGCAGCGCCGCGTTGGTGAGCAGCCGGGTCGGGACCGGCCCCTTGAGATTCTTCTGGTAGAGCAGATCGAAGATCGAGTCGATCAGCTCCGAGTCGATGCCCTTGAACAGACCCTTCTGCTGCGACTCGAGTCTGTAGCGGGTCGCTTCCGGCAGCGCGTGGAAGTAGTCGATGTACTCCGGTGACGTCATCTCCAGCGTGAGCTTGGTGTACTCCAGCGGGAAGAACCGCGGCGAGCGCGTGACCCAGTTCAGGCGGTAGCCGTGCACGTCGATCTCGGAGAGCAGGTCGTAGTAGATCTCCGCGGCGCTCTGCCCGCTGCCGACGAGGGTGATCGACTCCTTCTGCTGCAGCGCCTCCTTGTGGTCGAGGTAGCGCGAGTTGTGCAGGAAGTCGCCGCCGAGGTCCCGGCAGGACTCGGGTATGAAGGGCGGGGTGCCGGTGCCCAGGACGATGCGGCGGGCGCTGAACCGCTCGCCGCCGGCGGTGTGGACGTCGTACACCTCGTCCTCGGTCGCGTACTCGACCCGCGTCACCGTGGTGCTGTAGCGGACGGAGCTGAGCTTGGCGGCGGCCCAGCGGCAGTAGTCGTTGTACTCGGTCCGCAGCGGATAGAAGTTCTCGCGGATGTAGAAGGAGTACAGCCGCCCTGATTCCTTCAGATAGTTGAGGAAGGAGTACGGGGAGGTCGGATCGGCCAGCGTGACCAGGTCCGACAGGAACGGCGTCTGGAGGTGGGCGCCTTCGAGGAACATCCCCGAGTGCCACTCGAAGTCCGGCTTGGACTCCAGGAACAGGCCGCTGAGTTCGGCTATCGGCTCGGTGAGGCAGGCGAGGCCGAGATTGAAGGGCCCGAGCCCGATGCCGATGAAATCAAGAGGCTCAAGAGACTCGCGGGGCTCCAGAGACTCACGGGGCTCAAGAGGCTTGGACAAGGTTCTCTCCCAGGTACTGCTCGGCATGGCCGGCGATCAGATCGAGTACGGCGGCGATGTCATCGGTGGTGGTCTCGGGGTTGAGCAGGGTGAACTTCAGGTACTGACGGCCGCCGACCTTGGTGCCGGCGACCACGGCCTCGCCGGACGCGAACAGCGCCTTACGGGCATGGAGATTGGCCCGGTCGATCTCGGTGGGGCCGGCTGCGGACCCGGGGATGTAGCGGTAGACCAGGGTGGACAGCTGCGGCTGCACGACGACGTCGAAGCGCGGGTCGGCGGCGAGCAGCTCCCAGCCGGCGGCGGCCAGGTCGCAGACCTCGTCGAAGAGCTGTCCGACGCCGTCGGCGCCCATCACCCGCAGCGTCATCCACAGCTTGAGCGCGTCGAAGCGGCGCGTGGTCTGCAGGGATTTGTCGACCTGGTTGGGGACGTTCGCCTGTAGGCCTCCGGGCCCGGGCGGGGGTCCCCCCGGCGACGCAGCCAGGGGGAGTGCCCCCATCTCGACGGTGGGCCGCGGGTTGAGGTAGTCCGCGTGGTACGTGGCGTGCCTGAGCGTGGCTCCGTCCCGCACCAGCACGGCGGAGGAACTCACCGGCTGGAAGAAGGACTTGTGGTAGTCCACAGTGACCGAGTCGGCGTGCTCGATGCCGTCGAGGAGCCGGCGGCGGGTGCGGGAGGCCAGTAGTCCGCAGCCGTAGGCGGCGTCCACATGCATCCATGTCCCGTACTGCTCGGCCAGCTCGGCGATCTCGGGCAGCGGGTCGATGGAGCCGAAGTCGGTGGTGCCGGCGGTCGCGACGACGGCCATCGGGACCAGGCCCTCACGGGCGCAGCGCTCCAGCTCGGCGGCGAGGCTCACCGTCTGCATCCGCTTGTTGCGGTCGACGGGAATCGAGACGACGGCGTCCGGTCCGAGCCCGAGCAGTGTCGCCGATTTCTGCACGCTGAAGTGGCTGCACTCGGAGGAGAAGATGCGCAGTTTCGCGAGATCCGCGGTCTTGGCCTCCTGGCGGGCGAGCAGCAGCGCCTGGAGGTTGGACTGGGTGCCGCCGCTGGTGAAGACGCCGTCGGCCGCGGGTCCGAGGCCGATCCGCTGCGCGGTCCAGTCGATGAGGCGGCGCTCGATGAGGGTGCCGCCGGCGCTCTGGTCCCAGGTGTCGAGCGAGGAGTTGACCGCGGAGAGCACGGCCTCGGCGAGGACGGCCGGGATGACGACCGGGCAGTTGAGATGGCCGAGATAGCGCGGGTGGTGGAAGTAGACGGCGTCGCGCAGATAGACCTTCTCCAGCTCGTCGAGGGCGGCGGAAGCGTCGCCCAGCGGCTGGTCGAGGTCGACCGCGGAGATCAGCGGAGCGAGCTCGTCGGCGGTCACGCCGGTGAACGGCCGCCGGGTTGTGGCGAGTCGGTTCGCCACCCGCTCGACTCCTTCGGTCACGGAACGCCGGTAGCTCTCCGCCGTTACGTCATTGAGCAGGTGCGAGCGCATGCAATGTCCTCCCTGATGCGGGGACTTGGCCGGCCCACTCAGGACAGGAAGAGGGGGCGAGGGGCGGCATCGAAGTAAGGTTAGCCTAACCTAACTTCTCAACCAATGGCCCCTCGCCCCCTCGGGGCGCACCTGTTATGGCGTTGTTCACACGTCGGCGGACTCGGACTCCGCGGTCTCCTCGGCCGCGGCGGTCCCGGCCTCCTCGCGGAGGCCGTCCTCGCTCACGCCGCGCTTCCAGTAGCCGACGAACGTGACGCGTCGGCGGTCGAGTTCACGGTCACGCACGAGATGGCGGCGCAGCGCCTTCACGCTGCCCGACTCGCCCGCGATCCAGGCGTACGCCGTGCCCTCGGGCAACTCGGCGGCGCTGACCGCCTCCAGAGCGGACGGCGCGCCCTCGTCCCGTATCAGCCAGGTGATCCGCGCGTCGGCGGCGGTCCTCAGCTCCTGGCGGTCGTCGCCGTGCTGCACCTCGAGCCAGACCCGGGCCTTCAGGCGGGCCGGCAGCCACTCGAGGATCGCCGCGGCGGCCGGCAGGGCCGTCTCGTCGGCCCAGATCAGCACCCACTCGGTGTCCTCGGGCGGCCGGCAGCGTACGGCGGTGTTGTCGGCGACGGCCGGACCGAGCACCATCACGCGGTGGCCCGGCGCCGCCCGGCTCGCCCAGCGGCAGGCCGGTCCGACGTCCGCCGCCCCGACGTCCGCCGCCTCGGCATCCGATGTCACAGCGTCCGACGTCGCACCGTGGAGCGCGAAGTCGATGTCCATCTCGCCCGCCTCGCCCGGGAGCCGGCGCTGCTCCCGCACCGTGTACGAGCGCATCACGGCCCGTACATCGTCCGGCAGCGCCCGCCAGGCGGCGAAGACGGCGCTGCCGTCACCGGCGTCGACGGGAACGACGGGCGCGTCCTGGCCGGGCTGGGGAAGGAAGAGCGAGAGGGACTGGTCGCGGCCTCCGGCGGCGAAGTCCTTGAGGTCCTCGCCCCCGAAGGTGATGCGGACCATGGACGGGCCGAGCCGCCGGGTCCGTATCACCTGAAGGTCGAAGAAGCGGAACGGGGCGGGCTCGGCAGTCGTCATGGTCAGGCGACCTTCTTCGCGGTCTCGATGGCCTTGGCCAGGTCCTCGAGGATCGGCGCGCACTTCTCGTAGGAGTAGATCGGCTCGGTGACGCGCGGCAGGACCTGACCGGCCTTGACCGCGGGCAGCTTGGTCCAGGTCGGCTTGGAGGTGAGCGCGGCGGGCTGCAGGGCCGAGGAGCGGTTGTCCATGATGATGATGTCGGCGCCGTACTTGCCGATGTTCTCCCAGCTGAGCTCCTCGAAGAAGCCCTGGGCGTTCGCCTTCGGCTCGACGAACTTCACGCCCAGTTCCTGGAAGTACAGGGTGTCGGCCGACATCTTCGGCACGGAGACATAGAAGAGGTCCTGGCTGGCGGAGCCGATGAGCACCTTGATGTCCGGCTTGGCCTTGGCGGCTGCGCGCAGCCGGGCCGCGGCCTTTTCGAAGCGGGCCTTGGCGGCAGCGGCCTGCTTGCCCTTGACGTCACCGCCGAGGGACTCGGCGAGCTCGGCGTGGCGCTGCAGCGCCTTCTGCATCGTGGTCCCGGCCGCCCACAGCAGCACGCTGGGAGCCAGCTTCATGATCTTGTCCTTGGACTGCGGCGGAACGTACCACGGGTCGTCCTTGGCCCACATGTTGGTGATCAGCAGCTCGGGGCTGAGGGCCGCGTACTGCTCGATGTTGAACTCGCCGTAGACATTGCCGATGATCTTGACCTTGTTGATGTCGAGGTCGCCGGCCTGGACGTCGGGCTTGCCGTCCTTGCCCTTGGTCGGGCCGAAGACGCCCTTGACCTCGACGCCGTAGTCGTACAGCGCCGCGGCGGTGCCGGTGAACGCGACGATGTTCCTCGGGGTCGTCTTCAGCCGGACCTTCGTACCGCGGTCGTCGGTGAAGGACCAGGGGCCGGACTTCTCGGCGGCCTTGCCCGAGCCGCCCTTGGCGTCGCTCTTGCCGCAGGCGGCGAGCGCGGCGCCGATTCCGAGGGCGCCGCCCGCGGCGAGCAGACCGCGACGGGTGAGATGGGAAGGGCGGGCGTTGGGCATGATGATGTCCGCTTTCGTCCGTGCCGATTCGGCCACTGGGCAGTTCGAAGGGTAGGTTAGCCTAACCTTAGCTTCCGTCCAGAGGGCGCCTGCCCCGAAGCGGACGCCGGGGTCGGGGACACCTCGCGGCCCGCCCGGAACCGCGCCCGAACGCCAGCAGGGGGGCGACCCTTTCCAGGCCGCCCCCCGTTCACGCGCGTATCAGCCTGACAGGCCCAACTCCCTTGCGATCAGCATCCGTTGAACCTCACTCGTACCCTCGCCGATCTCCAGGATCTTGGAGTCCCGCCACATCCTGGCCACCGGGTACTCGTTCATGAAGCCGTAGCCGCCATGGATCTGGGTGGCCTCGCGGGCGTTGTCGACGGCGACGGTCGACGAGTACAGCTTGGCGAGCGCCGCCTCCTTCTTGAACGGCTCGCCCTGGACGAGACGCGAGGCCGCGTCCCGCCAGCCGACCCGGGCCATGTGCGCCCGCATCTCCATGTCGGCGATCTTGAACTGGATCGCCTGGTTGGCGCCGATCGGCCGGCCGAAGGCCTGGCGCTCCTTGGCGTACTTCACGGACTCGTCCACACAGCCCTGCGCGAGTCCGGTCGCCAGTGCCGAGATCGCGATGCGGCCCTCGTCGAGGATCCGCAGGAACTGGGCGTATCCGCGGCCCTCCTCGCCGAGCAGATTGGCGAGCGGCACCCGGACGCCGTCGAAGGAGAGTTCGCGCGTGTCCGAGGCGTTCCACCCGACCTTGGAGTAGGGCGCGGCGACCGTGAAGCCGGGAGTGCCGGACGGGACGATGATCGAGGAGATCAGCGGCTTGCCGTCGGAAGTGCGGCCGGTGACCGCCGTGACCGTCACCAGACCGGTGATGTCCGTACCGGAGTTGGTGATGAAGCACTTGGAGCCGTTGATGACCCACTCGTCGCCGTCCCGGACGGCCGTGGTCCTCGTGCCACCCGCGTCCGAGCCGGCGCCGGGCTCGGTCAGCCCGAACGCGCCGAGCAGCTCGCCCGAGCAGAGCCGCGGCAGCCACTCCTGCTTCTGCTCATCCGTGCCGAAGCGGTAGACCGGCATCGCGCCGAGCGAGACGCCGGCCTCGAGTGTGATGGCGACGGACGAGTCGACGCGCGCCAGCTCCTCGAGGGCGATGCCGAGGGCGAGATAGTCGCCACCCATGCCGCCGTACTCCTCGGGGAAGGGCAGTCCGAACAGGCCCATACGGCCCATCTCGCGGATGATCTCGTACGGGAACTCATGGCGCTCGTAGAAGTCGCCGATCTTCGGCGCGACGACGTCGTGCGCGAACGCCTCGACGGTGCGGCGCAGTTCCTCGTGTTCAGGGGTGAGGCGATGGTCGAGCGACATTGCTACGACTCCTTGTGGGAGAGGGCACGCACGGTGCGGGACGGGCTGGGACGGCCCAGCTGTTCGGCCATCCACACGCTGGTGGCGGTGAGCCGGCCGAGGTCGACCCCGGATTCGATGCCGAGGCCGTCGAGCATCCACACGAGGTCTTCGGTGGCGAGGTTTCCGGTCGCGCTCTTCGCGTACGGGCAGCCGCCGAGGCCGCCCGCGGAGGCGTCCACGGTGGTCACACCGTGCTGGAGCGCGGCCAGGGTGTTGGCGAGGGCCTGGCCGTAGGTGTCGTGGAAGTGCACGCCGATCGCCGAGGTGGGCACGCCCTCCTCGTTGAGCTCGGCGAGCAGGTTCTGCACATGGCCCGGCGTGGCCACGCCGATGGTGTCGCCGAGGCTCAGTTCGTCGCAGCCGAGGTCCATCAGCCGCTTGGCGACCCGGACTACCTGGTGGACGGGGACCGGGCCCTCCCACGGGTCGCCGAAGCACATGGAGAGATAGCCGCGGACATGGATCTTGTCGGCGCGGGCCTTGGCGACGACCGGCTCGAACATCGCCAGCGACTCGTCGACAGTGCGGTTGAGATTGCGCTGCGCGAAGGTCTCGGTCGCCGATCCGAACACGGCGATCCGGCGCGCACCGAGGGCCGTAGCCCGCTCGAGCCCGCGTTCGTTCGGTACGAGGACGGGCAGCGCGACGCCTTCGATGTCGCCGAGCAGGGGGAACAGCTGCTCGGCGTCGGCGAGTTGGGGCACCCACTTGGGGTGGACGAAGCTGGTCGCCTCGATCGTGGCCAGACCGGCGTCGGCGAGCCGGTGGATGAACTCGGCCTTGACCTCGGTCGGAACGACCGTCTTCTCGTTCTGCAGCCCGTCGCGGGCACCGACCTCGTGGATGCGGACGCGGGGCGGCAGATCCTGCACGGGAACGGCCATGGGCAGCCCGTCGGTCATGCTTCCTCCCTCGGGGTGACGACCGCCAGGATCTGGTCCATGGCGACGGTCGAGCCGGGTGTGACGTCCAGTTCCGTGACGGTGCCGGCATGCGGGGCGGAGATGACGTGCTCCATCTTCATCGCCTCGACGACCAGCAGACTCTGGCCCGCGTCGACCTCGTCCCCGACGGCGACCTTCACCACGGTGACGGTGCCCGGCATCGGTGCCGCCAGGGTGTCGGCGCCGGCGTGCGCGGCGCCGCTGAGAGAGGCCTCCACCGGGTCGTGGTCCAGCACGTGCCAGCTGTCGCCGTCCCGGCCGAGCCAGCTGCCGGAGCGGTGGAAGGTGTGGGTGACGCCGTCGAGTTCGACCGTCACCCGCCCGGGCTCGAGCGCCACGAGCCGGGCGCCGGACCACCGGCCCGGCAGCTCCGCACCGGCCGCAGCCGCGGCTTCGCCGAGCGCGATTTCCGTGGCTCCGGCCACCGTGCGCGTGCGCAGCTGCACCGGATCGTGGCCGGGAACACGGAAGTCATGGACCGTCCAGGCGGGGGTGCCGCCCAGGCGCCAGGCGTTCGACACCGAGAAGGGGTCCACCCAGCCCGCACCCCGCTGCGGGGCCGGCCCGGCGAGCCGTACCGCCGCGGCTGCCGCGTACACCTCGTCCGGGACACCTTCCGGGACCAGGTCGTCCGCCTCACGCTCCACCAGGCCCGTGTCCAGGTCGCCGGAGACGACCGATTCGTGGGCCAGCAGTCGGCGCAGGAAGCCCGCGTTCGTCGGGACGCCGAGGGTGACCGTGCCGGCGAGAGCCGCGCGCAGTTTGCGCAGGGCGGTCGGGCGGTCGGGGCCGTACGCGATGACCTTCGACAGCATCGGGTCGTACAGGCTGCCGACCTCCGTGCCCTCGGACAGGCCCGAGTCGGTGCGCACCCCGTCGCCCTGCGGCTCGTGCAGCGCGAGGACCGTGCCGCCCGAGGGCAGGAAGCCGCGTGCGGGGTCCTCGGCGCAGATACGGGCCTCGACCGCGTGGCCGGTGAGGCTGATGTCCTCCTGCGCGAAAGGCAGTTGTTCGCCCGCCGCGACCCGCAGTTGCCACTCCACCAGATCCAGGCCGGTGACGAACTCCGTCACCGGGTGCTCGACCTGGAGGCGGGTGTTCATCTCCATGAAGTAGTACGCGGACGGGTCGTGGCCCGGGACGATGAACTCCACGGTGCCTGCGCCCCGGTAGCCGCACGAGCGGGCCGCCTGGACCGCCGCCTCGCCCATCGCGGCCCGGGTCTTCTCGTCCAGCAGGACGCTCGGCGCCTCCTCGATGATCTTCTGGTGGCGGCGCTGCAACGAGCACTCACGCTCGCCGAGGTGGACCACCTGGCCGTGACCGTCCGCCAGGACCTGGATCTCGATATGCCGGGGCCGGTCGATCCACCGTTCCACCAGCAGTGTGTCGTCACCGAAGGAGGCACGCGCCTCGCGGCGGGCCGCCGCGATCTCCTCGAGCAGCGCGGACTCGACCCGGGTGAGCCGCATACCCTTGCCGCCGCCGCCCGCCGACGGCTTCAGCAGCACCGGCATACCGATCTCTCTGGCGGCAGCCGCCAGTTGATCGTCCGTCAGTCCGGACCCGGAGGAGCCGGGCACCACCGGGACGCCGGCCGCCTGCACCGTCTCCTTCGCGCGGATCTTGTCGCCCATCAACGAGATCGCCGAGGCCGACGGGCCGATGAAGACCAGGCCGGCGTCGGCGCAGGCCTGCGCGAAGCCCGCGTTCTCGGCGAGGAAGCCGTAGCCCGGGTGGACCGCCTCGGCGCCGGTCCGGGCCGCGGCCTCCAGCAGGCGCTCCACGCAGAGATAGCTCTCCGCCGCGGGCGCGGGGCCGATACGGACCGCCGTGTCCGCCTCCCGTACGTGCCGCGCGTCCGCGTCCGCGTCACTGAAGACGGCGACCGATCGGATGCCCATCGCGCGCAGGGTGCGGATGACCCGTACCGCGATCTCGCCTCGGTTGGCGACCAGGACAGTGCTGAACATGGAGGTCCTCACATCCGGAAGACGCCGAAGCCGGGCTCACCCAGCGGGGCGTTGGCACACGCGGTCAGGGCCAGACCCAGCACCTGCCGGGTCTCCATCGGGTCGATCACGCCGTCGTCCCACAGCCGTGCCGTGGCGTAGTAGGCGTTGCCCTGCTGCTCGTACTGCGCGCGGATCGGCTCCTTGAAGGCCTCCTCCTCGGCGGCGGGCCACACCTCGCCCCGGCCCTCGAGCTGGTCGCGCTTGACCGTCGCCAGCACCGAAGCGGCCTGCTCGCCGCCCATCACCGAGATCTTGGCGTTCGGCCACATCCACAGAAAGCGCGGGGAGTAGGCCCTGCCGCACATCGAGTAGTTCCCCGCGCCGTACGAGCCGCCGACGACGACCGTCAGCTTCGGCACCCGGGTGCAGGCCACGGCCGTGACCATCTTCGCGCCGTGCTTGGCGATGCCGCCCGCCTCGTAGTCCCGGCCGACCATGAAGCCCGAGATGTTCTGCAGGAAGAGCAGCGGGATACCGCGCTGGTCGCACAGCTCGATGAAGTGCGCGCCCTTCTGGGCGGATTCGGAGAACAGGATGCCGTTGTTGGCGACGATGCCGACCGGGTGACCGTGGATCCGGGCGAAGCCGGTGATCAGCGTCGTGCCGAACTCCGACTTGAACTCCGCGAACCGGGAGGCGTCCACGATCCGGGCGATCACTTCGCGTACGTCATAGGGAGTGCGGGAGTCCACCGGCACCGCGCCGTACAGCCCGGCGGGGTCCACCTTCGGCTCCTCGGCAGGCTTGACCGACCAGGGGAGCGGGCCGCGCTCGGGGAGCGTAGCCACGATGTTCCGTACGATCCGCAGCGCGTGCGCGTCGTCCTCGGCGAGATGGTCGGTGACGCCGGAGATCCGGGAGTGGACCTCGCCGCCGCCCAGCTCCTCCGCCGTGACGACCTCGCCGGTCGCGGCCTTCACCAGGGGCGGACCGCCAAGGAAGATCGTGCCCTGGCCGCGAACGATGACGGCTTCGTCGCTCATCGCCGGGACGTACGCCCCGCCGGCCGTGCAGGAGCCGAGCACCGCCGCGATCTGCGGGATGCGCGCGCCGGACATCCGCGCCTGGTTGTAGAAGATCCGCCCGAAGTGCTCGCGGTCCGGGAAGACCTCGTCCTGCATGGGCAGGAAGGCGCCGCCCGAGTCCACCAGATACACACAGGGCAGGCGGTTCTCCAGCGCCACCTCCTGGGCGCGCAGGTGCTTCTTGACCGTCATCGGGTAGTAGGTGCCGCCCTTGACCGTGGCGTCATTGGCGACGACGACGACCTCGCGGCCGCTGACCCGCCCGATACCGGCGATCACTCCGGCGGCCGGGGCCTGCCCGCCGTACATCCCCTCCGCCGCGAGCGGCGCGAGCTCCAGGAAGGGCGAGCCCGGGTCGAGGAGGGTGTCCACACGGTCGCGCGGCAGCAGCTTCCCGCGCGCCGTGTGCCGGGCGCGGGCCTTCTCGCCGCCGCCGAGGCGGGCTGCCGCCAGCCGGCCGCGCAGACCGTCGGCGAGCTCCTGGTGCGCCGCCTCGTTGGCCTGCCAGGCCGCCGAGGCGGGGTCTGCCGCGCTCGCCAGCACGGGTGCCTGCTGCATCGTCTTGAGCCCCCTTGCCCGTACGACTCCGTTGTCGCTTCCGTACGAGGATCAGTTAATGAGCGTTAACGCGTTTCCACCAGGTTAACGAGCGCTAACAGCCTTGTCTAGAATCAATGCCATGAGCACCAGGACGGACGCCCCGAAGCGCCGCGAGCAGATCCTCAAGGAGGCCGCCCGCCTCTTCGCCGAGCGCGGCTTCCACGGCGTCGGCGTCGACGAGATAGGGGCTGCCGTCGGCATCAGTGGCCCCGGTCTCTACCGGCACTTCGCGGGCAAGGACGCCATGCTCGCCGAACTGCTCGTGGGCATCAGCGAACGGCTGCTGAGCGGCGGCCGGCTACGGGTGGAGGAGGCCGAGGCCGACCCCCGGGCGCTGCTCGCCGCCCTCATCGACGGGCACATCGACTTCGCGCTCGACGACCGCCCGCTGATCACCCTCCACGACCGTGAGCTGGACCGGCTGCGAGACAGCGACCGCAAGCTGGTGCGGCAGCTGCAGCGGCAGTACGTCGAGCTGTGGGTCGCGGCGGTACGGGAACTGCATCCGGAGGTCCCCGAGTCGGAGGCCCGGGTGGCCGTCCACGCGGTGTTCGGTCTGCTCAACTCGACGCCGCACCTCGGCTCGTACGGCAGCGGCCTGCCCGGCCGGGCGGCGACGGAGACACTGCTGCGGCGCCTGGCCCACGGGGCGTTCGCGTCACTGACGGTCTGAAGGCACCGCGCCGCGCGCGGCCGCCGCAGGTCATCGGCCGGGTGCGTCCAGCGTTCGGGACAGCGGGCATCGTCCGTGCCCCTGACGGCACAATGGGGCTCATGCCGATACCCAGCCGCGCCGCCCTCGTCGACCACCTCGTCCGCTCACGTATCGCCGGAGACGTCGCCACGCCCCGCGACAACAACCTTTCCCACTACCGCAAGCTCGCCAACGGCGACCGGCACTACTGGCTGGGTCTCGAGCTCGGCGACCGCTGGACCGATGAGCAGGACGTGCTGGCTGTCATGGCCGAGCGGTGCGGTGTCAGTGACGATCCGGGGCACCGGCAGGGCCAGGACACCATCGACCCGGAGCTCACCGTCGACGCCCTGGAGCGGATGGCGGCCCGGCTGCGCAAGGCTGTCGCCGGGCGGCAGCGGGTGCTCTTCGCGACCGGTCACCCGGGTGGGCTGCTGGATGTGCACAGACAGACCGCCGACGCACTGCGGGCCGCCGGCTGCGAGATCGTACGGATTCCGGGCGGGCTGACGGCCGACGAAGGCATGGTCTTCCAGTTCGCGGACGTCGCGATGCTGGAGCGCGGCGCGACCCTGTGGCACACCCACTCACCGGCGCCCATGGCCGCGATCCTCGACGGGCTCGAGCGGGAGGGCCGCGAGCTGCCCGATCTGGTGGTGGCCGACCACGGCTGGGCCGGGTGCGCGGGGCAGCGCGGTCTCGACTCCGTCGGATACGCGGACTCCAATGACCCGGCGCTGTTCATCGGTGAGGCGGAGGGCACCCTCCAGGTGACCGTCCCGCTCGACGACCATGTCACCGATCCGCGCTTCTACGACCCGATGACCGCCTACCTGCTGGACGCGGCCGGCCTCTCCTGACCGAGGCCCGGTGTCGGATCCAGATACACCCGACGGATCGCCGGGAAGCGCTCCCGCAGCTGCTCCTCCGCCTCCTCGCACGCCCACTCGACCTGCCGGGCGCTCGAGGCGTCCCGGAAGTCGACCTTCGCGGCGATCAGGACCTCGGCCGGGCCCTGGATGATGGTGGTCAGCTCCAGCACGTCCACAATGTGCGGGACCGTGAGGATCTCCTCTCGTACGGCTTCGCGCACCGGTTCGGGGAGCGGGCGGCCGATCAGCAGCTGGGCGTTGCTGCGGCCCAGTACCCAGGCCACGAACACCAGCAGCACGCCGATCAGGACCGACGCGACACCGTCCCAGACGCCGGAACCCGTCAACTGGGCGCCGAGCAGTCCGCCGGCCGCGAGCAGCAGACCCGCCAGCGCCGCGGTGTCCTCCAGGACGACCGCCTTGACCGCGGTGTCGGGGGTCAGCCGCAGATAGCGGCCGGCCGGCACCCCCAGCCGGGCGGCGTCGGCGCGGACCTGCCGGACGCCCGTACGCAGCGAGTAGCCCTCCAGCAGGAAGGCGACGCCGAGCACGATGTACGAGACGAGCGGATCGCCCGGATTCTCGCCGTGGGTGAGGGTGTGGACGCCGTCGTAGACGGAGAAGACCGCGCCGCCGACGAACGTCGCGACGGCAGCGAGCAGCGCCCAGATGTAGCGCTCGGGGCCGTAGCCGAGCGGGTGGTCCTCGTCGGCCGGCTTCGCACTCCGCTCGAGGGAGGTGAGCAGCAGCAGTTCGGTGACCGTGTCGGCCACCGAGTGCGCCGCCTCGGAGAGCATGGCGCTGGAGCCGCTGATCACGCCGGCGACGGCCTTCGCCACGGCGATGCCGAGATTCGCCACCGCCGCGACGATCACCGTGGAGGTGCTCTCACCTGTGCTCGCAGGCTGTTCGCTCGTGCTCGCAGGCTGTTCGCTCATGTACCGGACCGTATGTCCGATCAGTGGGGTACGCGAACGACGCCTTCCTGGATGACGGAGATGGCAAGCCGCCCGTCCTGGGTGTAGATCCGCGCCTGGCCGAGGCCCCGCCCGCCGGACGCCGACGGTGACTCCTGGTCGTACAGCAGCCACTCGTCGGCCCTGAAGGGCCGGTGGAACCACATCGCGTGGTCGAGCGAGGCGCCGACCACGTCGCCGACGGCCCAGCCGCCGCGGCCGTGTGCCAGGAGGACCGAGTCGAGCAGCGTCATGTCGGAGACGTACGTGGCGAGGCAGACATGGAGCAGCGGGTCGTCCGCGAGCTTGCCGTTCGCCCGGAACCACACCTGTGAGCGCGGCTCGCGCGGCTTGCCCACGCTGCCGTACGGCGGAGCGTCGACATAGCGCAGATCGACCGCGGCCCGTGCTTCGAGCAGCCGCTCCACGGTGCCGGGGTCGACGAAGTCGCCCGCGTACCGCGGCAGGATCTCGGCCGCCGTCGGCAGGGTCTCCGGGGCGGGCGCCGACGGCATCGCCGCCTGGTGCTCGAGTCCCTCCTCGTACGTCTGGAAGGACGCGGAGAGATGGAAGATCGGCTGTCCGTACTGGACGGCGACGACCCGGCGCGTGGTGAACGAGCGGCCGTCGCGGATGCGGTCGACCGTGTAGACGATCGGCGCGTCCGGGTCGCCCATGCGCAGGAAGTACGCGTGCAGGGAGTGGGCCGTGCGGTCCTCGGGGACGGTGCGGCCCGCGGCGACGAGTGCCTGGGCCGCGACCTGTCCGCCGAAGACGCGCGGCACGAGGGCGGAGCGGGACCGGCCCCGGAAGATGTCCTGCTCGATCTGCTCCAGGTCGAGCAGATCGAGCAGGTCGTCAAGTGCTGAGCTCATGGGAGGAAGGTAACTGTCCTTACAGGCCCATGGACTTGGCGATGATCGACTTCATGACCTCGCTGGTGCCGCCGTAGATGCGGTTGACGCGGTTGTCGGCGTAGAGACGGGCGATCGGGTACTCGTTCATGTAGCCGTAGCCGCCGTGCAGCTGGAGGCACTTGTCGATGACGCGGTGGGCGACCTCGGTGCAGAACAGCTTCGCGGACGCGGCTTCGGCGGGCGTGAGTTCGCCCGCGTCCAGAGCCTCCAGCGCGCGGTCGGCCACGGCCTCGGCGGCGTCCACCTCGGCCTGGCAGGCGGCCAGCTCGAACTTGGTGTTCTGGAAGTGCGCGACCGGCTTGCCGAAGACCGTCCGGTCCTGCACGTACTGCTGGGCGAACCGGACGGCGGCCTTGGCCTGCGCGTACGCGCCGAACGCGATGCCCCAGCGCTCGGAGGGAAGGTTCGCGCCGAGGTAGTAGAAGCCCTTGTTCTCCTCGCCGAGCAGGTCCTCGGCCGGGACCTTGACGTCGACGAAGGCGAGCTCGGCGGTGTCGGAGGTCTTCAGGCCGAGCTTGTCCAGCTTGCGGCCGACGGAGTAGCCCTCGGACTTGGTGTCCACCGCGAAGAGGGAGATGCCGAAGCGGCGGTCGTCCTCGCGCGGGGCGGAGGTGCGGGCGCACACGATCACGCGGTCGGCGTGCACACCACCGGTGATGAAGGTCTTGGCGCCGTTGAGGACGTAGTGCGTGCCGTCCTCCGAGAGCTTGGCGGTGGTCTTCATGCCCGCGACGTCGGAACCGGTGCCCGGCTCGGTCATCGCCAGCGCCCACATCTCCTCGCCGGTGACGAACTTCTCCAGGTAGCGCTTCTTCTGCTCGTCGGTGGCCAGCATCTGGATGTACGGCAGGGCGAGCAGCACATGCACGCCGGAGCCGCCGAAGTTGACGCCCGCGCGGGCCGTCTCCTCGTACATCACGGCCTCGTACTTGTGCGACTCGATGCCGGCGCCGCCGAACTCCTCGTCGACCCGGATGCCGAAGACGCCCAGCTCGCCGAGCTTGTAGTAGAAGTCGCGGGGCGCCTGGCCGGCGGCGAACCACTCGTCGTAGACGGGCACGACCTCGGCCTCGATGAACGCGCGGATGGTCTCGCGGAACGCCTCGTGGTCCTCGTTGAAAACGGTACGGCGCACGGGACGCCCCCTTCCCTTTGTGGCTGACCGCCGCCGCTCTCGCGGAGGTGGTTCACCGCCATCGTGGTTGCTCACATGGTGGACTAAGCGCTTGCTCACATTAAAGTTACCCGTGGGTCACAGAGGCTGTCCAGAGTCCGGGATGGTCATCCGCGTCACAGCCGGCGTCTCACAGCGAGCGCAGCGCGAACCACAGCTCCATCCGTACGTCGGCGTCGTCCAGGTCCTCGTCCAGCAGCGTCGCGCAGCGCGCGATGCGCTGGCGGACGGTGTTGCGGTGGACCTCCATCGCCGCCGCCGTGCGGTCCCAGCTGCCGTGCAGGGAGAGCCAGCTGCGCAGGGTCTCGACCAGCGCGGGGGAATCGGCGAGCGGTGCGAGACGCATCCGCGCGTGGGCGGCGGCCTCGTCGGGCGAGAGCAGCGCGGTCAGCGAGGTGCCGCGATGTCTGACCAGATCGGTGCGGGTGGCTGCGGCCCGGTGGACGGCCCTGGCCGCCTGGGTGTCGGCGGCACCGAGCTCCTCGGGGCCGACGGGGGCGCTCACGCCGAGCACCCAGCCCGGCTGCGGGGTCACCTCGCGGTCGGCCGGGAGCAGGATCCGTACGGTGCCGTCATCGGCCGGGTCGACGAGCGCGCTGCCGAGTCCGGCGCCGAGCGCGGACGCGGCGAAGGGGGTGCCGCGCTCGCCGCGCGCGTGCACGACGATCCACCGCTCGGCTCCCAGCAGCGGCGCGGTCTCGGCGGGCCGCGCGCCGAGCAGCAGCCGTACGAGAGCGGCACTGCGCCCGGTGCTTTCGGCGCCCTGGTGGGGCGCGGTCAGCAGCGAGAGCAGTACGACGGCGACGCCGGCGACGGTGTGGTCGCCGGGCTCACGGAGGGGAGTGGCGAGGCCGAGGACGAGGCCCTGGCTGCCGCCGAGGGCGTAGGCGGAGAGATGGGTCCCGCCGACGGCGTCACTGGCGGACGCCGGCGCGAGTCGGCTGGTCTCCCCGCCGTCCGCCGGGCCCCGCCGCGCGGCGGGGTCGGGGCGTGTCCCCTCGGTCCGGGCAGGCGTGGGGTGGGCGCCCTCCTCCGTGGCCGCCGACGACGGGTTCACCACCTGCGCCAGCCGTGTGAGCGCCGCCCGCGCCTCCGGGCCCGGGGCGCGGCCCGCGGCCGACAGTTCCGTGCCCGAGGCGTCGAGCAGCACCGCCTGGCCGCCCAGCCTTGCCGCCAGCTGATGGAGGACCGCCGGGACCGGGTCGGCGCGGGCCGCCGCCGTGGCGAGGCCCTGCTGGGCCTGGGTCACCCGGCGCAGCTCCCGGTGACGGGCCTCGGCCATCAGCCGCCACACCGCGCGGGCCACCGCCGTGAACGTCGTCTTCGGCGGGATCTCCAGCAGCGGCAGGCCGTGCCGGTCGCATGCCTCGATCAGCGCGGCCGGGACGGTGTCGTACACCGGCGCGACGCCGAAGCCGAGTGCCGCGGCGCCCGCCTGCACGATGCGCGACACATACCTGTCGGGGTCCTTCAGCAGCACCCCGGCGCTCATCAGCAGCTCGCCGCCGAGCAGATACGGATAGGGGTCCTCCATCTCCGAGGTGTGCACCCAGTGCAGCACCGTGCCCGCCTCCGGCCCGGCGATCTGGCGCAGGCCGAGATCCTCGCGGGCGAGCAGCGCGGCGAGGGGGACAGGTGTGGTTGGTGGGGCTGCTGCAGACTCCGGCATGGATGGTCCATCCATCGGTGGCGTTGAGAATGGATAAAACGTACACTTCAGCGTTGCTTTCCAGCCACCTAGCGTCGTCTCGCACAAGGACTGAGGACCCGGGGGACGAGACGGAAGGAAGCCGATGGCTGTCGACTACGCAGTGATCGTCGTTTATCTGGCCGGCATGCTCGGCATGGGCTGGTGGGGCATGCGCCGCGCCAAGTCCAAGAGTGAGTTCCTGGTTGCGGGCCGCCGACTCGGCCCCTCGATGTACTCCGGCACCATGGCGGCCATCGTTCTGGGTGGCGCCTCCACCATCGGTGGCGTCGGCCTCGGCTACAAGTTCGGTCTCTCCGGCGCGTGGATGGTCTTCACCATCGGCCTCGGTCTCCTCGCCCTCTCGGTGTTCTTCTCCGCCCGCATCGCCCGGCTGAAGGTCTACACCGTCTCCGAGATGCTCGACCTGCGCTACGGCGGCAAGGCCGGTCTCATCTCCGGCGTCGTGATGTGGGCGTACACGCTGATGCTCGCGGTCACCTCCACGATCGCGTACGCCACCATCTTCGACGTCCTCTTCGACCTCAACCGCACAGCCTCGATCATCCTCGGCGGCGCGATCGTCGTCGCGTACTCGACGCTCGGCGGCATGTGGTCGATCACCCTCACCGACATGGTGCAGTTCGTCGTGAAGACGGTCGGTGTGCTCCTGCTCCTGCTGCCCATCGCGGTCGTCAAGGCCGGCGGCTTCAGCGAGATGAAGGCGAAGCTCCCCACCGAGTACTTCGACCCGCTGGGCATCGGCGGCGAGACGATCTTCACGTACGTCCTGATCTACACCTTCGGCATGCTGATCGGCCAGGACATCTGGCAGCGGGTGTTCACGGCGCGCAGTGACAAGGTCGCGCGGTACGGCGGCACGGTCGCCGGTACGTACTGCCTCGTCTACGCCCTGGCCGGCGCCGTCATCGGCACCGCCGCCAAGGTCATCTACCCGAAGCTGCCCAACGCCGACGACGCCTTCGCGACCATCGTCAAGGACGAACTGCCCATGGGCGTACGCGGTCTGGTGCTGGCCGCGGCCCTCGCCGCCGTCATGTCGACGTCCTCCGGAGCGCTCATCGCCTGCGCCACCGTCGCCAACAACGACATCTGGTCGCGAGTGCGGGGACTGGCCTCCCGCAAGGGCGACGACCACGACGAGGTGAAGGGCAACCGCGTCTTCATCCTGATCATGGGCATCGCGGTCATCTGTATCGCCATCGCGCTCAACAACGTCATCGAGGCGCTGACGGTCGCGTACAACCTGCTCGTCGGCGGTCTGCTGGTGCCGATCCTGGGCGGTCTGCTGTGGAAGCGCGGCACCGTGTACGGCGCGCTGGCCTCGGTCACCGTCGGCGGCCTCTCGGTCATCGGCCTGATGGCGTCGTACGGAATCCTCGCCAACCAGCCCGTCTACTACGGACTGCTGCTGTCGCTGGCGGCGTACGTGATCGTCTCCCTGGCGACCCGGCCGACGGACGCGGCGACCCTGGCGAACTGGCGCGAACGACTCGCGGGCCGCGGCGCCGACGAGGAAGAGGCCCCGGCCGAACCCGTCGCCGTCAACAGCTAGAGTCGAAAGCGCAACGAAGCGTAGGAAAGAAGGCAATTGATATGAGCAGCAACGAGCAGCCGCGTGGCCCGGTCGACTCGTCCCGTATTCCGCGGTACGCCGGACCCGCGACGTTCGCCCGGCTGCCCCGGCTCGACGAGGTCGGCAGCGCCGATGTCGCCGTGGTCGGCGTTCCCTTCGACTCCGGGGTCTCCTACCGTCCCGGAGCGCGCTTCGGCGGCAACGCCATCCGTGAGGCGTCGAGGCTCCTGCGCCCGTACAACCCGGCGCAGGACGCCTCGCCCTTCGCACTCGCGCAGGTCGCGGACGCGGGTGATATCTCCGCGAACCCGTTCAACATCAACGAGGCAGTCGACACGATCGAGGCCGCGGCCGACGAACTGCTGGGCACCGGCGCGCGGATGATGACACTCGGCGGCGACCACACCATCGCGCTGCCGCTGCTGCGCTCGGTGGCCAAGAAGCACGGCCCGGTCGCGCTGCTGCACTTCGACGCGCACCTGGACACCTGGGACACGTACTTCGGCGCCGAGTACACGCACGGCACCCCGTTCCGCCGGGCCGTGGAGGAGGGCATCCTGGACACCGAGGCGCTCTCCCACGTCGGCACCCGCGGTCCGCTGTACGGCAAGCAGGACCTCACCGACGACGCGAAGATGGGCTTCGGCATCGTGACGTCGGCCGACGTCTACCGGCGTGGCGCCGACGAGGTCGCCGACCAGCTGCGCCAGCGCATCGGCGACCGGCCGCTCTACATCTCCATCGACATCGACGTACTGGACCCGGCGCACGCGCCCGGCACCGGAACCCCCGAGGCCGGCGGCCTCACTTCCCGCGAACTCCTCGAGATCCTGCGCGGCCTGGCCTCCTGCAACCTCGTCTCGGCGGACGTCGTCGAGGTCGCGCCCGCGTACGACCACGCCGAGATCACCTCGGTCGCCGCGTCCCACACGGCGTACGAGCTGACCACGATCATGTCCCGCCAGATCGCCGAGGGGCGCGCCAAGTGACGCACGATCACGACCTCGTACTGCGCCCCACCGAGGCCCAGACCGCGGCCGCGCTGAACCCGGCGCCCGGCCGCAACGGCGGCGACCTCGTCGTGGAAAGCCTCCAGGGCCTGGGCGCGACCACGATCTTCGGCCTCCCGGGCCAGCACGCGCTCGGCATGTTCGACGCGTTGCGCCGCTCGCAGCTGGAGTACGTCGGGCTGCGTGTGGAGAACAACGCGGGCTTCGCCGCCGACGCTTACGGCCGGGTCACCGGCCAGGTCGCACCGCTGCTGCTCTCGACCGGTCCCGGCGCGCTGATGTCGCTGGCCGCGCTCCAGGAGGCGGCGGCGGCCTCCGCGCCGGTGCTCGCCATCGGCAGCCAGGTCCCGACGCCCGGTCTCGGCGGCGGCCGCCACGGCTATCTGCACGAGCTGCGCGACCAGCAGGCGTCGTTCCGCGACATCGTGAAGTCCGTGCACATCGTCCGTACGGCCTCGCAGATCCCGTCCGCGGTCGCCGCGGCCTGGCAGTCGGCGCTGACGGCCCCGCACGGCCCGGTCTGGGTCGAAATCCCGCAGGACGTGCTGCTGGCCGAGACTACCCTGCCGGTCGTCACGGCCATGGACGCCACGCCGCAGGAGGTCGTACCGCGCCCCGAACTGACGGCCGTGGCTGCGCACTTGCTGTCCAACGCATCACGACCGGCGATCATCGCGGGCGGCGGAGTCGTACGCTCCGACGCGTGCGGAAAGCTGCTCGCCCTGGCGGAGAAGATCGACGCGCCCGTCGTCACCACCTTCGGCGGCAAGGGCGCCTTCCCCTGGGAGCACCCGCTCTCGCTCCAGTCCTGGCTGGAGGACCGCCACACCACGGACTTCCTCGAATCCGCGGACGTCCTGCTCGTGGTCGGCTCCGGTCTGGGTGAACTGTCCTCGAACTACCACACGTTCGCCCCGCGCGGCCGGGTCATCCAGATCGAGGCGGACGCCGGCAAGCTGGAGTCCAACCACGCGGGCCTCGGCATCCACGCCGACGCGCGCCTCGCGCTGTCGGCGCTGCTGGAGACGGTGGCGGAGCGCGAGGATCCGGCCGCGGCCGAGTCCGTGCGCACGGTCCTGACCCAGGTCCGGGCACGCATCGCGTCCCAGGAACTCACCCTGGAACAGCAGCTGCTGGCTTCCGTCCGCGAGGCCCTGCCGGACATGTCCCCGAGCTTCTGGGACATGACGATCCTGGCCTACTGGGCCTGGTCGGCCTTCGACGCCCGCTTCCCGAACACCATGCACTCGGCCCAGGGCGCGGGCGGCCTCGGCTACGGCTTCCCGGCGGCGCTGGGCGCCGCGGCGGCGGACCGTACTCGTCCGGTCCTCGCGGTCTCCGGCGACGGCGGCGCGATGTACTCGATCGCGGAGCTGGCGACGGCCCGCCAGTACGACCTCCCGGTCACATGGCTGATCGTGGACGACGGCGGCTACGGCATCCTGCGCGAGTACATGGAGGACGCGTTCGGCGAGGCGACGGCGACGGAGCTGTCCCGCCCGGACTTCGTGGCACTGGCGGAGTCCTTCGGGGTCCCGGCGGTCCGTACGACTCCGGAGTCGCTGACCGAGGACCTGGCCAAGTCCTTCACGGAGCCGGGCCCTTCGGTGGTCGTGCTCCCGGCGGTCCTCCGCATGTTCGCCCCGACGCACCTCTGAGCTCCCCGCCCGCCCCCTGACTCCTGCGCCCTGCTGCTCCTTCCCCCGTGGAGCGGCGGGGCGCAGGTCTGCCACGGCTACGGACGGACCTGAGCGAACGGGACGGATCCGCCGTCGTACTCGTCGTCCGCGCCGAAGACCGGAATCAGCCGACGGCAGCCGGTTCCGCGGGCTGTGAGCGGCTTCCCGGGCGTCGTTCGAAGGAGATCAGCTGAGCGACGACGCTCGCGTAGAACCGGTCCACGGACTCGTCGACGCTGCGGATGAACCCGGACTCGGCGCTGCCACGAGTGGCACCCATGCCCTTGAACAACGACAGCCGGAATCCGGTCGTCCGTGCGCCGTCCTTGGGCAGCATGTCGGCAGGTTCGGGCCGTAGCCGTTCCAGGGTGCCGCGTGGACCGTTGCCGCCCTCGACGAGAGTCTCGACATGGAGGTCCGCAGGTGCCTCGGCCAGCAGTCGGATCAGGCGCTTGGCCGAGGTGAGGGGATAACTCCCCTCCGGGGCCTGGATTTCGATGGATGTGCGAAGTCTGGCGGTCCGCAGATCCGCCGTGATCGCGAGAACGCCCGGCGTACCGTCGATGCGCAGCTCGGAGGTCAGACGGCCTTCGTCGCACAGCCGGTCGGCGAGTACGGCACGCCGGGAGTGCGGATCGGAGCCGCGCTTGGCGCGCTGTACCGGCAGGGCCTTCTGGCCGAGTTCGCCGCCGAGGCGCAGACAGACCTGGCGGATGAGCCGCTCCCAGCTCTCGACGACCTCCACGGCACGTCGGTCGCCCTGGCAGAGGGTTTCCGTATCGATGCCGTTCCGTACGGGCACCCAGGCCGGCCCCATGTTCTGAAAGCCGTGGCAGCCGGAATTCTCGTGCTGAAGGTAGTGCAGCAATTCCTGCAGGAGCCAGGCATGGGCGGCATTGCCGACGCCCTCATGGCGGATCAGCATCTGTGCCTGGTGAGCCACTTCGGCCCAGGACAGATGCCAGAGTGCGACCTTGTGCTTGCGCCGCCCGTCGGTTCTGACGTCCACCAGCGGACTGCCTTCCAGGGCAACGTCGTTGGAGAGAGTGATGACTGCTTCGTATCCGCGGCGGGCGGCAATGTCCATGTAGTTCTGGACCTGTTCCGCCTTGAGCGCGTTCCCGTTTGTCTTCGTCTCGACCAGCGCGGTCCACAGCTTGCCCGCACGCTCCACACGGATGACACCGTCCGGGCGCTTGGGGGTGTCTCCGTGCGGCAGCGTGACCTCGGTGAAGGTCTGCATACGGCCGGCGGGTGCTCCGAAAGCAGCGGTGAGGCGACGCCCCAACTCCGGTACTTCGGCCATCACCGAAAGCAGGACGGAAGTGGCTCGCAGCTCGCGCTCCTTGTCGCTTTTGAGCGACGGCACGGGGAAGAGCCGGGCAGGCCTCCACGAGTCGTTCTCGGCGAGGGATTTCTTGGCCACCTTGGGCAATGTGACCTTCTTCTTGGCGGTGCGAGGGCCGCGGGCCCTCCTTGCCGGCGGCTCAACCCCGACCGGCTCCGCGCCGCTTGCCGACTGCGTGGGGAAAGCCGCCGTCGACTCGCCGGCGGGCGGCCGGGGCTCATCGGCCTTCGGTACCTGCTCCACCGCGGGTCCGTCCACGGCGTCGTCATCGCTCGCGTCATCGATATCGATGCCGAAGTCCGTGGCCAGACCTGCCAGCCCGGTCTCGTAGCCCTGGCCGATTGCCCGGAACTTCCACTCCTCGCCCCGTCGGTACAGCTCACTGAAGATGAATGCGCTCTCGACGCCGGCGTCGGTGATGGAGAACCCGAGCAGAGCCTCGCCACTACGATCGGCGAGCGTGACCCGCAGGTCGTCCAGTTCACCGAAGCAGGAACCGCCGTACTGACTGGCTGCCACCACAATGCGTTCGACATCCCGGGGCACTGCGGTCAGATCGAGGCTGATGCGGTCCTCGCTGCCACTGTCGGTCGGCGTCTTGCCCAGCAACTGCACGCTGCCGTCGGCCGCGGCGGGGTTGTTGTAGAAGAAGAAGTCGGCGTCGCTGCGCACCTTGCCGTTGCCGTCCAGCAGCAGCACGGACACATCCGCGTCCCCGTCCCCTGTCGCACTGCTCCAGCGCAGACTCACGATCACTGAACCGGTGTCATCGCTCAGGGCTGCCAGGCCGACATTGGAACCCTTGGCCATTTCGCGCATGCCGTTCCCCCAGACGTGCGGCCGCCTCCGGACAGGCCCCAGCAGCCGCAACATGTCGATCTGTGACGTAGCTCGCACTCGGTGCGACGAAGGAACCGTAGCGCTCGCAGCCGGCGCACGAGGAGATGATGTGAAGAAAGGGGCGGCCAAGGAACGGGCAGCCGAATCTTCGGACTCCCCGTCTGCTGCTGAGCGCCGAGCCGTGGGCACCGGCCAGGCTCACGGGAACTGCATCCGGAGGGCAACCCGGCGGGGGTGGGCCGCCGCCCCACCCGCCCGGCCTGGGTCGGCACCCCGGTCGCTGTCCCACCGTCAAGCCGGAGCCACAAACCCCGACTCGTACGCGGCGATCACCGCCTGCGTGCGGTCCCGCGCGCCCAGCTTCGACAACACGGCGCTGACATGAGACTTGACCGTCTCGGTGCCGACCACGAGCTGACCGGCGATCTCCGCGTTCGACAGTCCCCGGGCCATCAGCCTCAGCACCGCCGCCTCCCGTTCGGTCAGCGCCGCACGCTCCATCGCCGCGCGGGCGGTCCGGCTGCCGTATTCCGTTGCCAGGGAGCGGACCGCCGCGGGAAAGAGGAGTGACTCGCCCTCCGCGACCAGTCGCACCGCGTGCACGATCTCCGCGGGGCGCGCCCGCTTGAGGAGAAAGCCGTCGGCGCCCGCCCGCAGGGCGTCGTAGACGTACTCGTCGTTCTCGAAGGTCGTGATGACAAGGATCTTGGGCGGATCGTCGACGGTACGCAGTACGGCGCGGGTGGCTTCGATGCCGTCGAGTAGCGGCATACGGACGTCCATCGCCACCACATCGGGCCGCAGTTGCCGAACCAGGGGGATCACGGCGGCGCCGTCCGCCGCCTCGCCGACCACCTCGATGTCCGGCTGGGCCTCGAGCACGGCTCGTAGCCCCGCCCGTACGAGAGGTTCGTCGTCGACAAGCAGCACTGTGATCGGCACCCGGTCAGCGTAGGCCGTCCAGTGGAAGCCCCACGTGCACCCTCCATTCACCGTTGTACGGACCGGTGTCGGCCTTCCCGCCGAGCAGCGCCGCACGCTCGCGTATGCCGCGCAGCCCGCTGCCGCGGGCGGCTGAAGTGACCGGTCCCGAAAGGGGGTTGGTCACCTCCAGCTCAAGCCGGCCGTCGGTGACGGCGATCCGTACGCGCGTCCTCACCGGACCCGCGTGCCGGAGCACATTGGTGAGCGCCTCCTGGACGATGCGGTAGCCCTCCCGGGAGACAGGGCCCGGGACCTGCTCCACCGGGCCCGTCACCGCGGAGTCGACCGTGGCGCCGGAGGCGCGCGCCGACTCCAGCAACCGGTCCGCGTCGGTGAGTGTCGGACGCCGGCTCACGGGCTGTCCGGATTCGCGCAGCACCAGCAGTACGCGCTCCAGGTCCTCCAGCGCCGCGCGGCCGGTCTCCTCGATGGCGTTCAGTGCCCGGTCGGTGAACTCCGCACTGCCCGCCGCCCTGGCCGCACCCGCCTGCACAACCGCCACCGTCAGTGCGTGCCCGATCGAGTCGTGCAGCTCCCTGGCGATCCGGTTCCGTTCCAGCAATTGTTCGGTGCGCTCCTCCAGGGCGGCGAGCAGCGTCGCGGCCGACGGGCCGAGCAGTCGCCGCGCAATGGCCGTGATCAGCTTTCCGAGTCCCACAACGACCGCCAGCAGAGCGACGATCGGCAGTGGCACGAGCAGCGCGTACCACCAGTGATGTCCCGGCACGTCGACCAGCTCGCCCTCGCCCGTGCCGCCGCCCGCCGCGGCCATGGCCAGATCCACGGACAGCCCGAGCAGGTCCGCCGTGAGGAATCCGGTGAGCAGGCCCAGCGCCAGCCGGATCTCCATCCACAGAGCCGTGCGCCACCGGTCGGCCCAGGTGGCGGACGACTCCGCGGCGATACCCGAAGCCGACTCCGCGTATCCGTGCGGGGAAAGCAGCAGCCGTGCCTGCAGCCCCTCGGCCAGCCGCACCGCCGGAATGAGTCCCAGCAGTCCCAGCAGCACGACCGGTACATACGGCCGCTCGGTGTCGACGAACAGCCACATGCCCCAGACGATCACGCCGATGAAGAGGTGGAGCCAGCGGGTGTACGTCACCGATCGGGTCAGCGGGCGCAGGAAGCGGTGCATTCCGTCATCGTGCCAGCGCCCCGGTCCCCGGCGGCTCCCCCGCACGGGGGAGCCGGTCCCCACCGGCGGGGGAGGCCCCGGCCCCCGTCCGGCGGCCACGCTGGAGCCATGACCAGCATCGACGTCACAGACCTGACCAAGGAGTACGGGACGATCCGGGCCGTGGACCGGCTGACGTTCAGCGTGCGGCCCGGCCGGGTCACCGGCTTCCTCGGCCCCAACGGCGCCGGCAAGTCCACCACCATGCGTCTCGTCCTCGCCCTGGACCGGCCCACCTCCGGCACCGCCACCATCGGCGGACGGGCGTACGCCGCGATCGAGGAGCCGCTGCGCCACGTCGGCGCTCTGCTCGACGCACAGGCTGCGCCGGGCTCCCGTACCGCCCGCGACCATCTGCGCATCCTCGCCGCCGCGAACCGGATCCCGGCCGGCCGCGTGGACGCCGTGCTCGAGCAGGCCGGGATAGCGGGCGTCGCGGGCCGGCGGATCAAGACGTTCTCGCTCGGCATGCGCCAGCGCCTCGGGATCGCCGCTGCCCTGCTCGGCGACCCCGCGGTACTGATGCTGGACGAGCCGTCCAACGGACTCGACCCCGAGGGCATCATCTGGATTCGCGAACTGATGCGGCAACTGGCCCGCGAGGGCAGGGCCGTTCTTGTCTCGAGCCACCTGATGAACGAGACCGCTTCCTTCGCCGACCATCTCGTCGTCCTCGGCAGGGGCCGGCTGCTCGCCGACACCGGTATGCAGGATTTCATCAACGCCCGGACCACACCGAGGGTGCGGCTGCGCACCACCGAGAGCGAGCGGCTGCGCACGGCCCTGACGGGCAAGGGCTTCACCCACGTCGAGGACGAGGACGGCCGCTGGACCGTGGAAGGCGCCAGGGTGGAGGACATCGGGCCGCTCGCCGCTCACGAGGGCATCCCGATCCTTGAACTCGCCGATGAAGAGGCCACTTTGGAAGAGGCCTATCTCGCGCTCACCGCGGACGAGACCGAATTCGACGCACCCCGTCCGGCCGTGGCCCAGGAGGTATGACCGTGTCCATCACCTCCGTTCTCCACTCCGAGTGGCTCAAGATCCGCTCCGCACGTTCCCTCGGCGCAACGCTCGGGTCCGTCTTCCTCGCCACCGTCGCCTTCTCGCTGCTGATGTGCGCGACGCTCGGCACCGAGGAAACCGGCAAACCCGACTTCGACCCGCTCCGCTCCTCGTTCTTCGGCCTCAACTTCGGCCAGGTCGCGGCCATCTGCTTCGGCGCGCTGGCTGTCGCGGGGGAGTACAGGAGCGGTGCCGTCCGTATCTCGCTGGCCGCCGTCCCGCGCAGAGGTGTCTTCTACGCGGCCAAGCTCGCCGTCATCGGAGGCCTGGCGCTCCTCGTGGGACTGGCCACGAGTCTGACCTGCTTCCTGGCCGGCCAGGAGTTCCTCGGTGACCAGGGCGTGGGCCTCGGGCACCCGGGCGCCCTGCGCGTCGTCGTCGGCTGCGGGATCTATCTGGCGCTGATCACTCTGTTCTCGGCCGGACTTGCGGCAGTGCTGCGCAGCGGGCCCGCGGTCATGGGCATCCTCATACCGTTCCTGCTCATGCTGTCGTTCGTGATCGGGGACATCTCGCAGGACGGCGGCATTGTCGAGTTCCTGCCCGACCGGGCGGGCCAGCAGGTGCTGCTGCAGGAGTCCACCGGCATGCTCGGGCCGTGGAGTGGGCTCGGGGTCCTCGGACTCTGGGTCGCGGCGGCGCTCTGGGCGGGCTGGCAGTCGCTGCACCGCCGGGACGCCTGAGGGGCGATCGTCCGGCAGGCTCTCCGGGCCGCACCGGGCAGCGGGGTCGCCCCCGGCCGACGTCACGGAGCGCCATCGTCGGGGCACGCCGTCCATGTAGGCGCGGGGCGAAGCAGGGCGAAGCGAGGCGGAGTCCGGGACGCTCCGTGGGACGTACACTCCAACCATGGGTTGCACGCACGCGGTGAGAGAGGGCCTTCGACAGGCACCTCGCGCGCTGTGCACCACCGGCCCCGGGGCCCGCTGCCGCGCTTTGCACGGCCACGGCTGACCGGCTCGGGCCCTCTCCCTTCTTCCGCCCCGCCTGTGGAGCTTTCTCCACGGAGCCGGGGCCTCTTTCCTGTTTCCGGAACCCCGCTCCACTGATCTGTCTGCTGAGCACCACCCCCGCGACTCCTCGGCATGCCGTCGGCGTCGCCCTCGGCGACGGCCGGACCACCGGCTCAGTCGCACCCTCGAGAGGACCCCTGTGAAGTTGAGCGAGTTGCTGGCCGGGCACGACCATGAGGTTCTCCTGGGTGATCCGGAGACGAGGATCACCGCCGGGACGTGCTTCGACGCCCACCGCGTCTCGCCGGGTTCGCTGTTCATCGCGGTGCCCGGTCACTGCGAGGGCGGCCCCGAGCTCGTCGGCCCCGCTCTGGCACGTGGCGCGGTCGCGGTGCTCGTCGACGACGCGGCGCCGGAGCTCCCGGCCGCGGTGTGGGCGTCGGCCGACGGAGTGTGTGTCGTACGGGTGCCGGACACGCGGAAGGCGGCTGCGGTGGTCACCTCCCGCTACTACGGCGAGCCCGGGCGGGCGATGGACATGGTGGCCGTCACCGGCACCAACGGGAAGACGTCGGTGTCGTACATGGTCGAGTCCGTGCTCCGGATCGCCGAGGGCGCACGGGTGGGGGTCATCGGGACGGCCGGCAGCCGCATCGGCGACGAACTGATCCCGATGCCGAGATCGGCGCTGAGCACGCCGGAGTCGCCGGACTTCCAGTACCTGCTGGGGTGCATGCGCGACCGCGAGGTGAGCACCGTGGTCCTGGAGGCCACGTCCATGGGCCTGTTGAACCACCGGGTGGACCGCGCGTTCCTCGACGTGGGGATCTTCACCAACCTCACGCAGGACCACCTGGACGACCACGGCACCATGGAGAACTACCGGGACGCCAAGCTGCGCCTGTTCCAGGGGCTGTGCCGGCGCGCTGTGGTCAACGCGGACGACCCCGTCGGAGACGGGATCCGGACGATGATGCCTGGCGCCGTCACCACGTACGCGCTCGACGCGGAGGCCGACTACCGGGCGACCGACCTCAGCATGGACGCCCGCGGTACTCGCTTCACCCTCCACCACGCCGGACGCGAGTACCGTGCCGCGATCCCCGTCCCCGGGCGGTTCTCGGTGTCCAACGCGCTGGCCGCCGTGGCGGCCTGCCACCTCCTGGGGCATGACCTGGCAGGACTGGTCACCGCACTCGACCGGATGCCCCCGGTCCCGGGGCGCTTCGAACGCTTCGAGACCCCCCGCGGTACCTCAGTGATCGTGGACTACGCGCACTCTCCCGACTCCCTGGACAAGGTGCTCACCGCCATCCGGGACTTCGCCACCGGCCGGGTCATCACGGTCTTCGGCTGCGGAGGCGACCGGGACGTCACCAAGCGCGCGCGGATGGGGGAGATCGCCGGAACTCTCTCCGACGTGTGCGTCCTGACCTCGGACAACCCGCGGAACGAAGACCCCGAGACGATCCTGGACCAGATCACACCGGGTCTCACGGCGACCGGCGCCAAGTTCGAGCGGTTCGCCGACCGCCGCCAGGCGATCGCCTTCGCGCTGTCCGCCGCGGAACGGGACGACATCGTTCTGGTCGCGGGGAAGGGCAGCGAGCCTTACCAGATCGTCGGCGAACAACTGCTCCCCTTCAGCGACATGGCGACGGTGCGCGAACTCGCGGCCGGGCGGGGGTAGTAAGCGGCGCAGGGGCAGTACGCGGCGCACGCCGGTCACCGCGCGCGGTGACCGGCTGCATCTCCTGTCCGCCGGTGACGGCATCCGCAACGCCGCTCAGACCACCCGCCTGTACCGGCCGACGGTGCGGCTGCCGGCACAGTCGCACCGCTGAGACGTACAACCTCGTACAACTTTTCGGCGGCTCGTGAGTCATGTGTGGCGGGTGCGCCGGAGAGCGCGCCCGCCACAGCACAAGGGGACGGGAAGCCTCTATGACTCACCACCGAATATCCCGCCGCGCGCGGGCCGCCGCGGCGGCCCTGGCCGCGGGGATGTTTGTGCCGCTGGCCGCGGGCGCGACGCCCGCGGCCGCCGCCACGCCCACGGTCGCCTGCACCTCCAAGAAGGCGGGCCTCGCCGACAAGCTCCGCCTGGACATCACCGCGGCGCTCAAGGGCCGGAAGTCGACGACCGCCGTGCTCGTCAACGACCGGGTCAGCAAGACCAGCTGCGTACTGCGGCCGGACCAGAAGTTCGACTCGGCCAGCGTCGTGAAGGCGACCGTGCTCGCGGCACTGCTCCTGGACACGCAGATACAGAAGCGCGGATTCACCCAGCGCGAGTTCACGCTGGCCAACGACATGATCACCAAGTCGGACAACGCAGCCACGAGCGCCCTGTGGAAGCAGCTCGGCCTGACGAAGATCAAGAGGTTTCTCACGGCTGCCGGCATGACGCAGACCGTTCCCGGCGCCGACGGCTACTGGGGGCTCACCCAGATCACCGCCCGCGACGAGCAGAAGCTGCTGGCCACGCTGACCGTGCCGAACACCGTACTCACCGACGCCTCGCGGTCGTACGAGCTCAAGCTGATGCGCAATGTGATCGCCTCGCAGCGCTGGGGCACGCCCGCCGGAGCCCCCTCCACCGTCACCGTCC
Source organism: Streptomyces sp. NBC_01750 (assembly GCF_035918095.1). Taxonomy (NCBI): domain Bacteria; kingdom Bacillati; phylum Actinomycetota; class Actinomycetes; order Kitasatosporales; family Streptomycetaceae; genus Streptomyces; species Streptomyces sp. NBC_01750. The sequence goes on along the minus strand of NZ_CP109137.1, from coordinate 3,243,530 downwards.
AGCTCAAGAACGGCTGGCTGTCGCGGGCCACGCACGGCTGGCGCGTTCACAGCATCGGCGCATTCACCGGCAACGGCCACGACTACACGATCACCGTCCTGACGCAGGACAACGCGACCATGAACGACGGCGTCAACACCATCCAGGCCGTCGCCCGCGCGATCCACCTGGACCTCAACCCGACCGCGGACGCGCGCACGGCTGTCACGCCGCCGGCCGTCCCGCGCGAGGCGTTCCCGGCCGTGCCCGAGAAGGCCCCCGCGTCCTAGGACGGGCCGCAAACGGTCCTGGGTCGAAAGACCGAAGTTTGTTACGGCGGGATGAAATCCGCTGCTCGCCGCGTTGGTGCCTTCCGGTAGACCAGAACTGGATCTCACGGGAGGCACCACGTGGCGGCGGAGCAGGGGTGGGCGCGGCGGCTGTCCGGTTACGCCTGGCGGTACCGGCGCAATGTGGTGCTCGCCCTGGGGTCCTCGCTGGCCGGCATGGCCGTCATGGCCCTCGTCCCGCTGATCACCAAGGTCGTCATCGACGATGTCATCGGCGACCATTCGAAGTCCCTCGGCGTCTGGACCGGGCTGCTGATAGCCGCCGCGCTCGTCGTCTACGCCTTCACCTATGTCCGCCGCTACTACGGCGGACGCCTTGCCCTCGACGTCCAGCACGATCTGCGGACCGAGATGTACGGGACGATCACCCGCCTCGACGGCCGGCGCCAGGACGAGCTGTCCACCGGCCAGGTCGTGGGCCGCGCCACCAGCGACCTTCAGCTCATCCAGGGCCTGCTCTTCATGCTCCCGATGACCATCGGGAACATCCTGCTCTTCCTGATCTCGCTGGTGATCATGGCGTGGCTGTCGCTGCCGCTCACCCTGATCGCCCTTGCCGTCGCTCCCGCCCTCTGGTTCATCGCCAAGCGCAGCCGTACCAGGCTGCACCCCGCCACCTGGTACGCGCAGAGCCAGGCGGCTGCCGTCGCGGGCGTCGTCGACGGCGCCGTCTCCGGCGTACGCGTGGTCAAGGGCTTCGGCCAGGAGGACCAGGAGACCGGCAAACTGCGTGACGTCGGACGCAAGCTCTTCGCGGGCCGGCTGCGCACCATCCGGCTGAACTCGAAGTACACCCCGGCCCTCCAGGCGGTCCCCGCGCTCGGCCAGGTCGCGATGCTGGCGCTCGGCGGCTGGCTGGCCACCCGTGGCCAGATCACCCTCGGTACCTTCGTCGCCTTTTCCGCCTATCTCGCACAGCTCGTCGGCCCGGTCCGGATGCTCGCCGTGGTGCTGACCGTCGGACAGCAGGCGCGGGCCGGTGTGGAGCGCGTACTGGAGCTGATCGACACCGAACCGACGATGCAGGACGGTACGAAGGAGCTTCCCGCGGACGCGCCCGCGACCGTCGAGTTCGACGACGTCACCTTCGGCTACGACGAAGGCCGTCCGGTTCTCGACGGCTTCTCGCTGGAGATCCAGCCGGGCGAGACCGTCGCCGTCGTCGGCTCCTCCGGCAGCGGCAAGTCCACCGTCTCGCTGCTGCTGCCCCGCTTCTACGACGTGACGCACGGCGCCGTCCTCGTCGGCGGCCACGATGTGCGCGAACTGACCCTCGACTCGCTGCGCGCCGCCATCGGACTCGTACCGGAGGACAGCTTCCTCTTCTCCGAGACCGTGCGCACGAACATCGCGTACGGAAAGCCCGACGCGACCGACGAGGAGATCGGGACCGCGGCGCGCGCCGCACAGGCCGACCGTTTCATCGCCGAGCTCCCGGACGGCTACGACACCAAGGTCGGCGAGCACGGGCTCACCCTCTCCGGCGGCCAGCGCCAGCGCATCGCGCTCGCCCGCGCGATACTCACCGACCCGCGGCTGCTCCTTCTCGACGACGCCACCTCCGCCGTCGACGCCCGCGTCGAGCACGAGATCCACGAGGCGCTCAAGCAGGTCATGGCGGGCCGTACGACCTTGCTGATCGCCCACCGCCGCTCGACCCTCGGACTCGCGGACCGTATCGCCGTGCTGGACGGCGGCCGGCTCGCCGACATCGGCACGCACGAGGAGCTGACACGGCGCTCGGCCCTGTACCGGCGGCTGCTGACCGACCCGGACGAGCTCGGTGGCGTATCGCCGGGACACCGCCCGCTGCTGGATGCGGAACCGCAGGAGGACCACACCGTACGGGACGAGCTCGACGCCGAGTTCGACGTCGAGCGCGGCCTCACGCCCAGGCTCTGGGTACGGGAGGAGAATGCCGAGGAGTCCGCGGCCCCCGGTGCCACTCCCGAACTCCTGGCCCAGGTCGAGGCGCTGCCGCCGGCCACCGACACACCCGACATCGACGAGGCACACGCCGTCCGCCCCGAGCAGGCGTACGGGCTGCGCCGGCTGCTGAGCGGGTTCGGGCTGCCGCTGCTGGTCAGCCTGGTGCTGGTCGCGGTCGACGCGGGCATGAGCCTGGTGCTTCCGATACTTATCCGGCACGGCATCGACCAGGGCGTCACTCAGCTCGCGCTCGGCGCGGTCTGGGCGGCCTCCGCGCTCGCGCTGGTGACGGTCGTCGTGCAGTGGACCGCGCAGATCGGCGAGACCCGGATGACGGGCCGCACCGGCGAACGCGTCCTCTACTCCCTGCGCCTGAAGATCTTCGCGCAGCTCCAGCGGCTCGGACTCGATTACTACGAGCGCGAGTTGACCGGCCGGATCATGACCCGGATGACGACGGACGTGGACGCCCTGTCCACGTTCCTGCAGACCGGTCTGGTCACCGCGTTCGTCTCGGTCGTCACCTTCTTCGGCATCATGGTCGCGCTTGTTTTCCTCGACCTGGAGCTGGCGCTGGTGGTCTTCGCGACCCTGCCGGTCCTGATCGTCGGCACCTTCTTCTTCCGCCGCAAGAGCGTGCAGGCGTACGAGCTGGCCCGTGAGCGCATCAGTGTCGTCAATGGCGACCTGCAGGAGTCCGTGTCCGGGCTGCGGATCGTCCAGGCGTTCCGGCGCGAGCGCGACGGCGGGGACCGGTTCGCCGCCCGCAGTGACAGTTACCGCCGGGCCCGGGTGCGCGGCCAGTGGCTGATCTCCGTCTACTTCCCCTTCGTGCAGCTGCTCTCGTCGGTGGCCGCGGCCGCCGTGCTGATCGTGGGCGCGGGCCGGGTCGAGGCGGGCACCCTCACCGCCGGCGCGCTGGTGGCGTACCTCCTCTACATCGATCTGTTCTTCGCGCCCGTGCAGCAGCTGTCCCAGGTCTTCGACGGCTACCAGCAGGCCACGGTCTCGCTCGGCCGCATCCAGGAACTGCTCCAGGAGCCGACCTCGACCGCCGCGGCGAAGGAGCCCCTGAAGGTGCTGTCGCTGCGCGGCGAGATCGCCTTCGAGAACGTGGACTTCGCGTACGGCTCCGCCGACGCGCCCGAGGAGGCTCTCACCGGCATTGACCTGCGTATCCCGGCCGGGCAGACCGTCGCCTTCGTCGGCGAAACCGGCGCGGGCAAGTCGACGCTGGTGAAGCTGGTCGCACGGTTCTACGACCCGACGAGCGGCAAGGTCACGGCCGACGGCACGGACCTGCGAGACCTCGACCTCACCGCGTACCGGCACCGGCTCGGCGTCGTCCCGCAGGAGGCGTACCTCTTCGCGGGCACGGTCCGGGACGCCATCGCGTACGGCCGTCCCGGCGCGAGCGATGCCGAGGTGGAGGCCGCGGCCCGGGCCGTCGGCGCCCACGACATGATCGCCACCCTCGACGGCGGCTACCTCCACGAAGTCTCCGAGCGTGGCCGCAACCTCTCGGCGGGCCAGCGCCAGCTGATCGCCCTGGCCCGTGCCGAGCTCGTCGACCCGGACATCCTGCTGCTCGACGAGGCGACCGCGGCCCTGGACCTGGCCACCGAGTCCCAGGTCAACCAGGCGACGGACCGTCTCACCGGACGCCGCACCACCCTGGTCGTCGCCCACCGGCTGACCACCGCCGCCCGCGCTGACCGGGTGATAGTGATGGACGGCGGCCGGGCGGTCGAGGACGGCACCCATGACGAACTGCTGGCGCTGGGCGGCACTTACGCGACGCTGTGGCGGACCTTCATAGGGGAGGACGAGCCCGCGGCGGTGTAACGGGCTCACGGGCGTCGCAACCATTCCGAGCCCATGTGCGTCGTACGCATGTACGGGACCGTGGCGAGGGAGACAAGAGTGTTGACTGGGGCGGGGAACAGTAGGCTCGGGCGGCTGCTCGCGCAGTGCCTCGCCGTGCTCATGGCGGTTGTGGCTCTCACTCTGGCAGGCCCTGGCGCCCAGCGTGCCGACGCCGCCGTCTCCGCGTGTGCCGGACGGCCGCAGAAGACCGTCAAGTTCGCCACCGGCGAGCTGCGCATATACAAGAACCGGCACTACGCCTGCGCCGTCACCATCGCCGGCAGGCCCGGCGCGAGGCGGGCCATGTCGGTCTCCCTCCAGGCGCGCGGCGGCCGCGCCGCCGTGGACAAGGGCCTCTTCACGCGCCAGGCGGGGCCCGTCACCGTGCACGCACTCAACCGCTGTGTGCGGGCCACCGGCGCCATCGCCGGCACCTCCCGCTCGACCGGCTGGGTCCTCTGCTGACGGGTCATCACGCCGGCTGCGGGACGCCCTCGCACCCGCCGCTGACGGACCATCGCGCCGACCGCTGACGCACCATCGCGCCGACCGCTCACCGACAGCGCGCCCAACTGGGGCTGGCGGGCCGGGCATTGCCACCGCTAGGTTCACCGCGACCACAGGTGAATCAAGGGGAGGGTGAATGCGCAAGGCGCTCAGATGGCTGCTGTCGCTCGTGGTGCTCATTGGCACCATGAGCGCGGCCGGTGCGACGGCCGGGGCGGCTACCGCCGCAGAGCCGACGGCCGGCACGGACATCAAGGACCGGATCCTGGCGATACCGGGCATGAGTCTCATCGAGGAGAAGCCGTACCCGGGCTACCGGTACTTCGTCCTCAACTTCACACAGCCGGTCGATCACCGGCACCCGAACAAGGGCACCTTCAAGCAGCGGATCACCTTGCTGCACAAGGACACCAACCGTCCCACTGTCTTCTTCACCTCCGGCTACAACGTGAGCACCACGCCGCGCCGCAGTGAGCCGACAGCCATCATCGACGGCAACCAGGTGTCCCTGGAGTACCGTTTCTTCACGCCGTCCCGGCCCGACCCGGCCAACTGGTCCAAGCTGGACATCTGGCAGGCCGCCAGCGATCAGCACCGTGTCTTCACGGCGCTGAAGAAGATCTACGCCAAGAACTGGCTCACCACCGGCGGCTCCAAGGGCGGTATGACCGCCACCTACTTCGAGCGCTTCTACCCTGCCGACATGGACGGCGTCGTCGCCTATGTCGCGCCCAACGACGTGGTGAACAAAGAGGACTCGGCGTACGACCGCTTCTTCGAGCAGGTCGGCACCAAGGAGTGCCGCGACAAGCTGAACGCGGTGCAGCGCGAGGCGCTGGTGCGCCGTGCGCCGCTGGAGGCCAAGTACCGGGACGCCGCGGCCACCGAGGGCTACACGTTCAAGACGATCGGCAGCCTCGACAGGGCGTACGAGGCCGTGGTCCTCGACTACGTCTGGGGCTTCTGGCAGTACAGCCTGCTCGCCGACTGCGAGTCGATCCCGGTCGCTGCCACCGCCACCGATCAGGAGATCTACGACTCCGTCGACGCGATCTCCGGCTTCTCCTTCTACACGGACCAGGGCCTGGAGACGTACACGCCGTACTACTACCAGGCAGGCACCGAGCTGGGCTCGCCCGACATCAAGCAGCCCCATCTCAAGGGGCTGAGCCGGTACGGGTACCAGCCGCCGCGGAACTTTGTGCCGCGTGACATCCCGATGCGTTTCAAGCCGTGGGTGATGAAGGACGTCGACACGTGGGTCAGGCACAACGCCCACCACATGATGTTCGTCTACGGCGGGAACGACCCGTGGGGCGGCGAGCGGTTCCGTCTCGGCAAGGGCGCGCGTGACAGCTATGTGTACACCGCGCCCGGCGCCAACCACGGCGCCAACGTCGCGGGCCTCGTGCCGGATCAGAAGGCGGCCGCCACCGCCGCGATCCTGAAGTGGGCGGGCGTCGCACCGGCCGCCGTCCAGGACGACCCGGCCAAGGCGAAGCCGCTGACCAGGTATGACGCGAAGCTCGACAAGCGGGACATCGAGCGTGAGCCGGCGCTGAGGCCGTAACCGCGCCTCTGCCGACGTGGGCTGTGCCCGCCGTGTGTGGTCCTCACACGCGGCGGGCGCAGCCCACCGGCCTTTCTCCGCCCAACTGCACGTAGAGCGCCGTCGACGGCGGGCACTGCGACCTGTGGACCACCGCGGACGCCACCTCGAACTCCGGGGCCCGCGTGCCGGATCCGTCGCACGCCGTCTCCTTCACCTGGCCGTTGCTCGCGTCGCGGACGCAGTCGCCGACGACGGTGTGCGGACCGCCGCCCCCGCCGGGGTCGCCGGGATGCGGCGGCTCCAGATTGCGCATACAGGCGTAGCCCTGTCCCACCTCGCCGTCGCCGTCCTCGTCGGCCGCCGGGCGGCTCTCGGAGATGTGCAGCACGAAGTCGGTGGCGACCGGGCAGGCGGGGCCGGCCGAAGGCCTCCCGCCGTACCGGGCGATCACCCGGGCCGCCGCCTTCTCGCTGGTGCAGGGGACTTCACTGAAGTCGCGGCCGCGCGAGCCGCAGTCGCCGGGGCCAAGAAAGACCAGGCCGTATCCGTACGGTGTGACGGTGGGGCTGCCGATACCGGTGCCGCCGGCCGGACGTGTGCCTCCCGCGGCCTGCCGGCAGGCGGCAGTGAGCGCCACCGCCAGTACCAGGACCAGCATCGGCGCCAGGGTTTTCACCGTCCCCGCGGACCGCCGCTTCGTGCTCATGTGCAACCCCCCACCCCACCGGCCCTCGTGCTCCTGGCCGGTCCCCGACCAGCGTGACCCGCCGAGGCGGGCGCACGCCAGACGCACGGGGTGCTTCGGGACAATTGGGGGGAGTGCGACGGGGGTGCGCGGCCGTCCGTGTACGACAGCCGTACGTCAGTCGTACGTCAGCCCGTATCTGATCGGGTAGAGCACGCGGGACGGATCGTCCGCCCGCTGTACGGGTACGGGCAGCCGCCCCCCGGGATCGGCCCGCCCCGCGATCACCCGTGCCGCGGCCCGCAGTTCGACATCGGTCCAGGAGTACGCGGCAAGCGCGGCACGGGCGCCGCCGAGCTGGGCGATGTCGTAGGGATTGCGGACGGCGAGGACGATGACCGGGACGCCGGTCGCGATGAGCCTGGCCACCAGGGTGCGCTGGCTGCTGGTCGCCGAGACGTTGTACGTACCGACGATCACGGCGTCCTTGCCACCGGCCGCCGCCACCGCCTCGTCGATCTTCGCCGCGGTCGGGGTGATACCGGTGGACAGCGCGGTGGCACTGAAGCCCAGTTCGGTGAAGGAGTTCGTCAGGACGGTGGTCGGTGGTCCGGTCGTGCCGGTGGGCGAGGCGGGGTCGGCGCCGACGATCAGGAGGTTGCCGTGTCCGCGCCGGCTCAGTGGCAGCAGCCCGCCCTCGTTGACGAGGAGGGTGGTCGTCCGCTCGGCGATCCGGTCGGCGGCGGCGAGGTGCGCGCGGGTGCCGACAGTACGGTCCACCCCCCGCTGGGAGACGAACGGGTGGCGGAACAGCCCCAGCTTCTCCTTGAGCAGGAGGATGCGGAGGATCGATTCCTCGATGCGTGCCACGCTGATCTCGCCGCTCTTGACGGCGCTGAGGACACCGTTCCAGGCGACGGCCAGATCCGGCGGATTGAGCAGCTGGTCAACGCCGGCCGCGAGTGCGAGCACCGGCACCCGGTGGTCGCCGTACTTGTCCCGTACGCCCTGCATATTGAGTGCGTCGGTGACGACCACGCCGTCGTAGCCGAGCTCTTCGCGCAGGATGCCGGTGAGGATGGGGCGGGAGAGCGTGGCCGGGTCGTTGCTCGGGTCCAGCGCCGGGAACTGGATGTGCGCCGTCATGATCGAGTCGATGCCGGCGGCGATCGCCGCCCGGAACGGCGGAGCGTCCGTCTCCTCCCACTGCGCGCGGGTGTGCGTGATGACAGGGATGCCCGTATGACTGTCGACGGTGGTGTCGCCGTGCCCCGGGAAGTGCTTCGATGTCGCGGCGATGCCGGCGCTCTGGTAGCCGCGGACCTGGGCGGCGACCAGACCGGCGACGGCGCGCGGGTCGGCGCCGAAGGACCGTACGCCGATGACCGGGTTGGCGGGGTTGATGTTGACGTCGGCGACCGGAGCGTAGTTCTGGACGATGCCCACGGCGGCCAGTTCGGCCCCCGCGATCTGCGCGGCGGTACGGGCGGCGGACCGTGATCCGCCCGCGCCCAGCGCCATCGCACCCGGCATCAGGGTGGCGGGCCTGCCCACGCGAGCCACGATGCCGTGTTCCTGGTCGGTGGAGATCAGCAGCGGTACGGGTGTGGGCTGCGCGAGCCCGGCCCGCTGGATGCCGTTGGACAGGTCGGCGATCTGGTGCGGGTCACGGGTGTTGTGCGCCCAGATGAAGTAGATGATGCCGCCGACGTGGTACTTGGTGACCAGCTCGGCGGCGGAACGTACGCCCATCTCCGCGATGTTCAGCTCGATGTCGGCCTGATCGGGGGCGGTGGCGGAGTGCCCGTACACCCGCATCACGAAGAGCTGGCCGATCTTCTCCTCGAGGCTCATCCGGGCGATGAGCCGCTTGAGGTGGTAGGTGGGGCGGGCGGCGGGGGCGGCGGCGACGGTACTCGCCGCCAGGGCGGTCGTGGCGCTTGCGGCGGTCGCGGCGGTCGCGGTGAGGAGAGTGCGTCTGGAAAGGCTCCGGTCGTGCATGGGTGCTCCTTCCGGCCTTGCTCGACAAGGGAGTTGAAGGAAACTTCCAAGGATTCACGGATAGCCGGAAAGTTACTGCCAGGTCAAGGGTGTGGCAACAGAAAGGACGCGCGGCGCGCGAAAGGTCACCGGGACGGGGGTCCGCCACCGGCGCTGTCGGAGGGGGGCGCACCGGTGGCGGTGTGCTGCCGGCCGCAGGCGGCTGGAGAGGGGTGGTCGGCGATCGCAGCCAGCAGCGAGGGCCGATACCGCTCTGCGGAGACTCACCAGCAGTACGGCCCGTTAGACGGGCGGGGGTGGGTAGGGGTTCCGGCGAATCGGTGATTCGGCGGAAATGGTGCGGGAGGTGTCGCGGGGGCACGTTTCGCGCGGCGCGTGGCGTGGGGGCGGGGTGCCTTGCGGGGTGCGGGTTCCCTGGCGGGGGGGCCGTGGCCCCCGGGGTGCGGGTTCCCTGCCGGGTGCGTGGGCGTGCCCTGGTCCCGGGGTGTGGTGCTTTGCGGGGTGCGGGATGCGGGGCTTGAGTGCGGGTGCCTTGCGGGGGGCGGGTTTTGGGTGCTTGGGCGTGTCCGGTCTTGGGCGGGTGGCCGTCCGGGGTCCGCTCCGGGGCTCGTGTCCGGGACTGCTTTCCTCACCGCGCTTCGCGCGAGTTGCGACGCTTTACGTCCCGGACACGACCCCTGCGCGTCCCCCTGCCAGGGTGCAAGGGCGGGGGCCCTCGGGTGCCCGCACCCGAGCGGTGCGAAGGGCCGCGGCCCGGAGCCGGTGGCCGTAGGTGGGTGAGGCGGCGCTGTCGCCGGAACGTCCCGCCGTCGCGGCGCGAAGCCAACTTCCGGCCTGCGGCGGAGCACAGCCGGCGCACCCCACGAGGTTGAAGGCCCCAGGCCGTCGCACCGCGGCGTGAAGCTGCCGCTCCGGGGGCGTGGGGGCGTCAGCCCCGGGGGGTCTGGGGGCACCGCCCACAGTTTCGGGAAGGGGCGGGGTGGGGGAAACTCCACGCCCCGTCACCGCGTCGCGACCACCCAGCGCCGCTGGAGCGCCTCCACCGTTGCCGTGATCGCGGGGCGACGCGCCGCGCCCGTGCGCCACAGGGCGTACAGGCGACGCTTCGGCACCGGGTCCAGGCTGACCGCCCGCACCCCCGCCGGCAGCGCTCCGCGGCCGAGGCGCGGGATCATCGCGATGCCAAGGCCTGCCGCGACCAGTGCGAGCTGGGTGTGGTACTCCTCGGCCCGGTGGGCCAGATCGGGCTCGCAGCCCGACGCCCGGAGCGTACGGACCAGCCAGTCGTGGCAGACCGTGCCGGGCGGCTGGCAGATCCAGCGCTCGCCGGCCAGCTCCTCGCGGCGCACGGACGCGCGCCCCGCCAGCGCATGCTCCTCCGGCACCAGCAGATCGCACAGGTCATCGCCGATCACCGCCTGCTCCACCCCTTCCGGCGCGGGCAGTGGTGCGATGTCCCAGTCGTGTGCGACAGCGACGTCGATCATGCCGCGGGCCACCAGGTCGATGGAGAGATGCGGGTCGACCTCGGTCATCCGGGCGTCGAGTCCGGGGTGCTCGCGGCCCAGCTCGGCGAGCACTCCCGGCAGCAGACCGCGGGCGGCGGTGGCGAAGGCGCCGATGGCGAGCCGCCCCGTCGGCCGCCCCCTGCGCTCCTCCAGTGTGGTCTCCGCGCGCTCGACGATCGCTAGCAACTTCTGTGCGGTGGCCGCCAGATGACGTGCGTCGTCGGTGAGCGCCACTCCCCGGCCCTGCCGTTCCAGCAGAGTCGTGCGCGTCTCCCGCTCCAACTTGGTGATCTGCTGCGACACGGCGGACGGGGTGTACCCGAGGGCGATCGCCGCAGCGGCCACGGAACCGTGCACGGATACGGCGTGCAGCGCGCGCAGTCGTCCCAGATCGAGCATGACCGCTCTCCCTTTCGTCGGAGCCTCAGCAGGCATTCGTAAGCAACGCTCAATTCCACCATGAAGAAACCATCGCTGGTGCTAAACGGTCAAGACCGGTGATCCTCGATCCATGCGTCCCGCACACATGGCACTCGCCGTCCTGGTCACCGCGGTCTGGGGAGTGAACTTCGTCGTCATCGAGCTCGGGCTCGGCCACTTCCCGCCCCTGCTCTTCTCCGCCCTCCGCTTCCTGGTCGCGGCGTTGCCGGCGGTCTTCTTCGTGGGACGCCCGAAGGTCGCCTGGAAATGGGTGGTCGGCGTCGGACTGGCCCTGGGTGTCGCCAAGTTCGGGCTGCTCTTCATCGGGATGGACCGGGGTATGCCGGCCGGCCTGTCCTCGCTCGTCCTGCAGATCCAGGCCGTCTTCACGGCGGTCTTCGCCGCCGTCGTCCTCGGTGAACGCCCGGGCAGGACAAAGGTGCTGGGTATGAGCGTTGCCCTGTCCGGTATCGCCGTCGCGGCGGTCGACGAAGGCGCCTCGGGACCCGTCCTCGCCTTCGTGCTCGTCATCGCGGCCGCCGCCTGCTGGGGCGTGTCCAACGTGCTGACCCGCAAAGCGTCCCCGCCGGACGCGCTGAACTTCATGATCTGGGTGTCCACCGTGCCCGTACTGCCGCTCCTCGCGCTCTCGCTGCTCTTCGAAGGCCCGACGGCCGATCTGGACGCGTTGCGTTCGCTGGACTGGAGCGGGGCGGGAACCATCGTCTACGTCGCCTGGGGCGCCACGGTCTTCGGCTTCGGCGCCTGGGGCTTCCTGTTGCGCCGCTACCCCGCCTCGTCCGTCGCGCCCTTCTCGCTGCTGGTGCCGGTCTTCGGCATGTCCTCCGCGGCGCTGCTGCTGGACGAGCCGGTGAGCCCGCTGCGCTGGGGCGCGGCGGTCCTGCTGGTCGGCGGGGTGGCGCTGACCTCGCTGGGCGGCCGCCGCGCCCCTGCCACCCCGCGGGCGGAACTGCCGGAGCGGACCCGTGCGCTGGAGCCCTCCTGAAGCGCGAGGCTCGCCCGCGGGGAGCCGGCCCGCGAGCACGCTTCGTCAGGCCAGGTTCTCCAGATACTCCCGCCCGGGCGCCAGCAGCCGCGGCAGCTCCGCCGCCTGCGGATGCCAGCGCTTCTCGTACTCCCAGCACAGCCATGTCTCCTCGGTGAGCGTAGCCAGGCATTCGGCGAGCGGCAGCACGCCGGTGCCGAGCGCGACCGGCGTGTGGTCCTCGGCCGACGCGACGTCCTTGACCTGCACATAGCCGAGGAACGGGGCGAGCGCGGCATGCGTCGTGGCCGGGTCCTCACCGGCGAGCCAGGGGTGCAGTACGTCCCAGAGCGCGCCCGCGTGCTTATGCCCGACCGGCCCCAGGAGGCGGGACACGGCGGCGCCGGTGCGGTGCGAGTCGTGGGTCTCCAGCAGGATCCGTACGCCCAGGCCCGCCGCGGTCTCCGCGGCCGCGCCCAGCCGGCGGGCGGCGGTGGCGTCGGCGACGGCCGGGTCCTGGTCGCCGCCGCCGGGGAAGACGCGTACGTACGGTGCTCCCAAGTCCCTGGCCAGCCGGAGCAGTTCGTCGATCTCCTCGCTCACCCGCTCGTCGTCCGCCGCCGCGACGCGCGCGTATCCGCAGACGGTCAGGATCTCCACGCCCGCCCGCTCGAACTCCCCGGCCACGGCGGCCCGTTCCCGCACGGGGATGCCGGGATGTACCGGCTCCTCGGGGTGGGCGCGCAGCTCCACCCCCTGGTATCCGGTGTCGGCGGCGAGCTGCACCACGTCGGGGATGGGCATGCCGGGCACACCGAGCGTCGAGAAGGCATACCTCACTTGATCGTTCCTTCCTGAAGGGGCAGCCGCCAGTCCTGGCCGACCAGATCCGCGCCGTACGAACGGTGCGGCTTCTCGGCGACGAGGGTGAACCCCTCCCGCTGGTAGATCCGGCGGGCCCCGGCCAGTACGTCGTTGGTCCACAGCACCAGTTCCCGGTACCCCACGTCGCGCGCGAAGTCCACGACGCAGCGGACCAGCTGATCGCCGATGCCATGACCACGGGCCTCCGGCTCGACGAGCAGGAGCCGCAGCCGGGCGGTGGCGGGCGCGTCGTCCCGTACGCACATGACCGAGCCCACCGGACGCCCGTCCAGCTCGGCGATCCACACCCGCTCCAGATGGGGATCGTGGTCCTGTGCGAAGTCCGCGACGATCCGGGCGACGAGGCCCTCGAAGTCGGCGTTCCAGCCGTACTCGGCGGCGTACAGCGCGCCGTGCCGCTGCACGATCCAGCCGAGGTCGCCGGGACCCGGCTCGCGCAGCACCGGGCCCTCGCGGTGCGCGGGCCGGCCGCGGCCGAGGATCTCGCGTACGGTCCGCATCGCCCCGGCCAGCCGCGGCCGCTCGTCCGACGGCACCTTGGAGAGCATCGCCCCCACGGCCTCCCGCGACCGCTCGTCGAGGAGGGCCGCGGCCTCTCGCCCGCGGGCGGTGAGGGTTATCCGCTGCCGCCGCGGATCGAGATCGGAAGGCGCCCGCACGACCAGCCCGTTCCGCTCGAACTTGGCCAGCAGCCGGCTCAAGTAGCCAGCGTCGAGCGAGAGTTCGGCGCGCAGATCGGCGGCGTCGGTACGGGGGCTGTGGGCGAGTTCGTACAGCACACGCGATTCGGTCAGCGTGTACGGGGTGTAGAGGTGCTTGCTGTAGTCGAGCGCGCCGATGAGGTTGGTGTAGAAGCGGTTGAAGGCGCGGATTTCATGGATCGGCATGAGCTGCTCCGAGCTATTCCCTTGACTGAGTCAACGGTACGGCGGGGTCCCGGCCCCCGCAAGCGCTGAGCTTCCCCCTCGTCATTCGCGGTCGCGCCGACCGCGCCAGCTGGTGAACAGACCCACGCCCACGCCCGTCACGGCGGCGAAGGCCTCCGGTCCGGTGGCGATATAGACGACCGTCGCCAGGGCGATCAGGCACAGGAGCGCGATCAGGTCGAGAGTGCTGTTGTTGTTCGTCATGGATCCAGTGCACGGGGCCGCCCGGCCGGCCCCACCACGGGACGAACGAACCCGTAGAGAGGCGTACGTGCGGCGGTGTTCGGGCAAGTACGTCGTCGTCCGGGGGCGCGGACCCTAGCCTGGTGCCTGTGGCACAGGGAGATGACGAACTCACTCAGGCGCTGGCCGAACTCGCCCACGACCTCACCGTTCTGCGGATCGAGCACGGCAATCCCTCCCTCCGGTTGATCGAGCGCCACGCGCCGCCGAGCCGTCCGCTGTCGGCATCCGCGGTCAGCGAGGTGCTCACCGGCAAGCGGCTGCCGGGCCTCGACTTCCTGATGGCCCTGGTGCAGACCCTGATCGCCCACGACGGCCGCCGACGCTCCGTCACGCGACAGGATCCGGAGCTCGAAGTATGGCGCTCGCGCTGGCGAGAACTCCAGCTGTTGCAGACCACGAACAAGCGCGCCCAGGGCAGTTCACCGGCCGAGGCCGACGAGACGGACCAGCAGCCGGACCAGGTGGAGCAGCCGGAGCAGCTGGACCGGGCGGACCGGCCGGAGCGGGCAGAGCGGCCAGTAGCGGGTGGAGAGACCGTGAGCGACCCACGAGAAGTGCGCATCTTCGTTGCCATGCCGGGGTCCACGATGGGCGAATCGGCGGCCTGGTCGAGCATCCCGGAGATCAGGAGACGCCTCCTGGAACCCGTCGCCGAGCGCATCGGCGAACACCTGGGGCGCCGCACCGCACTCGTCATCGAGAAGGAGAAGACGGCGACCGGTGCCATCCACCGCTCCATGTTCTCCGAGGCGTTCGACGCCGATGTCTACATCGCCGACCTCAGCGGTGCCAACGCCAACGTCTATCTGGAGCTCGGGGTCCGCTGGGCGCTGCGGGACGGTGTCACCATCCCCATCTGCCAGAACGTGGGCGACGTCAGATTCAACGCCTCCTCGAGCCGGGTCATCCCGTACGGTCCGATGCCGGACGAGCTGGAGGAGTCGATCCGCCAGATCACCGAGGCGGCCGTGGGCGGACTGCGGAGCCCGTCGCGGGTGGACAGCCCGGTCCGCGACGGCGCGGCCTTCATGCTCATCACGCGGGCCGAACACGACTCCCTCCAGGAGGAGATCCGCGGCCTCCGTGAGCAACAGGGTGAGGACCTGATCGGCGCTGCCCTGAAGAGTCCTTCGCGGGCCCGCCGTATCGAACTGCTTCAGCAGGCGGTCTCCCGCAACCCGGCCGGCTGGCGGGCCCACTTCGAGCTGGGCGTGGCGCTGCGCAAGGAGGGTCGGTACGAGGAGGCGGAGGCGCCTTTGAAGGTGTCCGCCCAGCTGAAGGAGGACTTCGCTCCGGCCTGGCGGGAGATCGGCCTCACGCTGAGCAAGAGAGGTACGTCCGACGAGGCGGCCGTCGAGGCGTTCGACCGGGCCGTCGCGCTGGACGACCAGGACTCCGAGACCTGGGCGACGCTCGGCGGCCTCCACCGCAGGCTCGCGCGGAAGGGCGGCACACAAGGGGCCTTCGACACCGCCCTGTTGGAGCGCTCACTCTCCTGCTACCAGAAGGCGAGCAGACTCAGCGGAAACAGCACCTATCCGCTGATGAACGTGGCAAGGATCGAACTCCTCCTGGCGGGGTTGCGCAGGACGGACACCGCCCCCGCGCTCCGACGCTTCGGACAGTTGGAACACCTGGCGCTCTTCGCGGTGCAGGACACCGGATCGAATGACTCGTGGCCACTGTTCGACCTGGCGGACACGCTGCTGCTGACCGGTCGTGGGGCGGAGGGTCTGGCAGCACTGCGCAAGGGCGTCGCGCTGGTCCCGCAGGAAGAGCGCGACGCTGTTCTGAGCTCGGTGATCGAACCCCTTCAGGACGTTCTGTCGGTCGACGGCCTGCTGGCGGCCGACGCGGCCGACGCGGTGCGCCGGGCTGTCGAGGAGTGCTCGCTCGCCATCGATCAGTAGCCCGCGCCTCACCCGGCTCCGGATCCGGTCGCCATGGTGCCGCGCTCGCTCACCCGGCTCCCGCGCTCACCTTTTCCGCGGCGGAGCCGTCGACGCCCGTGCCATCAGCTCCGCGCCGATCGTCGCGATGCCCCCCGGCGGCGGCGCCTCCTTGCCCATCGCCAGGCGGCCCGCCCGCGCCCCCGCCTCGTACAGCGGCAGTCGTACGGTCGTCAGCGCGGGCACCGCGTCCACCGAGAACGGGAGGTCGTCGAAGCCGGCCACCGAGACGTCCTCCGGGATGCGCAGGCCCTGGTCGCGCAGGGCCGCGCAGGCGCCCAGTGCGACCGTGTCGTTGGCGGCCACGATCGCCGTCAACCCCGGTTCGCGGCGAAGCAGTTCGAGTGCCGCGTCATAGCCGGAGCGGCGGGCGTACGGACCGTGCACGGTGAGCCGGTCCTGGTTCTCGTCAAGTCCGGCGGCGGCCAGCGCGGCCCGGTGGCCCTCCAGGCGGTGGCGCGTCGTGGTGCGCTCCGCGGGCCCCGCGACGTACCCGATCGTGCGGTGGCCCAGCGCGAGCAGATGCTCGGTGAGCCGCCGTCCGCCGCCCCGGTTGTCGAAGGCGAGCGCGGCGGCGATGGCGTCGCTGCCGGGCAGCGGCGGCCGCCCGCAGAGCACCACGCGGGTGCCGGCGTCCGCGAGTTTCGCCAGTTTCGCGGTCATCGCCGCGATGTGGCCCGGGTCCTCCAGCGCGCCGCCGGTCAGCACCACGGCCGCGGCCCGCTGCCGCTGGAGCAGGGTGAGATAGGTCAGCTCGCGCTCCGGTGAGCCCCCGGTGTTGCAGACGACGGCCAGCTTCTCGCCGCCGGCCCGTCCGGACCCCTCCTGTCCGCCGATCTCGGTCTGGGCGGCCCCGGCCATGATCCCGAAGAACGGGTCGGCGATGTCGTTGACGAGGATGCCGACCAGGTCGGAGGTGGCCGCGGCGAGCGAGCTCGCGGGGCCGTTCAGTACGTAGTCGAGCTCGTCGACCGCGCGCAGCACCCGTTCCCGCGTCGACGCGGCGACCGGGTAGTTGCCGTTGAGCACACGGGAGACGGTGGCCGGGGACACCCGGGCGCGCGCCGCCACATCCGCCAGGGTGACTGTCATCGCTTTCCTCCGCGGGAGATGGAACCGAGCCCTTGTCCGGGCGACTGTCGGCAGGCTAGCTTCATACCGTGTAGAAAGCGCTTGCTACTGTCAAATCGAGGGAACTCGGAACCATCGAGGGGACATGGAGGCAACTTCGTGACACGCAGGACACTGCGGATCGCCATGAACGGCGTCACGGGCCGGATGGGATACCGCCAGCATCTGGTGCGCTCCCTCCTCGCGATCCGCGAACAGGGCGGCCTCGACCTCGGGGACGGCGAGCTGCTCTGGCCCGAGCCGGTCCTCGTCGGCCGCCGCGCGCACGCGCTGCGTGTGATCGCCGAACGGCACGGCCTCTCGCACTGGTCGACCGACCTCGACGCCGTACTCGCCGACGACAGCGTCGACATCTACTTCGACGCGCAGGTCACCTCCGCCCGCGTCACCTCGATCAAGCGGGCCATCGCCGCCGGCAAGCACATCTACACCGAGAAGCCGACCGCGACCGACCTGGCCGGCGCACTGGAGCTGGCCCGCCTCGCCGAGGCCGCCGGCGTCAAACACGGCGTCGTCCAGGACAAGATCTTCCTGCCGGGGCTGCTGAAGCTGAAGCGGCTCGTGGACGGCAGCTTCTTCGGCGACATTCTGTCCGTGCGCGGCGAGTTCGGATACTGGGTCTTCGAGGGCGACTGGCAGGGGGCGCAGCGCCCGAGCTGGAACTACCGCAGCGAGGACGGCGGCGGCATCGTCGTCGACATGTTCCCGCACTGGGAGTACGTACTGCACGAACTGTTCGGCCGGGTGACGAGTGTGACGGCGCAGGTCGCCACACATGTCCCGCAGCGCTGGGACGAGCGCGGCAAGCCGTACGCCGCGACCGCCGACGACTCCGCGTACGGCATCTTCCGGCTGGAGGGCGGGGCCGTCGCCCAGATCAACTCCTCCTGGGCGGTACGCGTGAACCGCGACGAACTGGTGGAGTTCCAGGTGGACGGCACGCACGGCTCGGCTGTCGCGGGCCTGCGCCGCTGCCGCGTCCAGCACCGCTCCGCCACCCCGAAGCCGGTGTGGAACCCCGACCTGCCCGCGACCGAATCCTTCCGTGACCAGTGGCAGGAGGTGCCGGACAACACGGAGTTCGAGAACGGCTTCAAGGCGCAGTGGGAGCTGTTCCTGCGCCATGTCGCGCTCGGCGAGCCGTACCACTGGGACCTGCTGGCGGGCGCCCGTGGTGTGCAGCTCGCCGAGCTGGGCCTGAAGTCCTCGGCCGAGGGCCGCCGGTTCGACGTACCGGAGCTGTCGCTGTGACGATCAGGCTCCTGCACGGGGTGTACGAACCCAGCACCGAACCGGCCGTGTTCGCCGCGGGAGAAGCACCGCTCACCTCTCGTTCGGTCTTCTCGGCAGCGCATGTCGTCGCCGACCCGTACGCGGATACGTCGTGGGGGGCGCCCGCCGCCGTGGACTGGGACGCGACGCTCGCCTTCCGCCGCCATCTGTGGGCGCACGGACTCGGCGTGGCGGAGGCGATGGACACGGCGCAGCGCGGGATGGGCCTGGACTGGGCGGGCGCGGCGGAGCTGATCCGGCGCTCGGCGGCGGAGGCGAAGGCGGTGGGCGGCGCGATCGCGTGCGGTGTCGGCACGGATCAGCTGACGGGGCCCGCCGACCTGATGGCGGTCCGCGCCGCGTACGAGGAACAGCTCGCGCTCGTCGAGGAGACGGGCGCGCAGGCGATCCTGATGGCATCCCGTGCCCTGGCCGCGGCGGCCCGTACTCCGGACGACTATCTGGACCTCTACTCCTATCTGCTGCGCCAGGCGTCCGAGCCGGTGATCCTGCACTGGCTGGGGCCGATGTTCGACCCGGCGCTCGAGGGTTACTGGGGGTCCGCCGACCTGGACGCGGCCACCTCGGTCCTCCTCGACGTCATCCACGCCCATCCGGACAAGATCGACGGCATCAAGATCTCGCTGCTGGACGCCCAGCGCGAGATCGATCTGCGCCGGCGACTCCCCGAAGGTGTGCGGTGCTACACCGGCGACGACTTCAACTACCCCGAACTGATCGCGGGCGACGACCGCGGTTTCAGCCATGCGCTGCTCGGGATCTTCGACCCGCTGGGGCCGTTGGCGGCGGATGCGGTACGGGCGCTCGACACAGGTGATGTCTGCGGCTTCCGTAAACGCCTCGACCCGACGGTCGGGTTGTCCCGCCATCTCTTCCAGCCGCCGACGCGCTTCTACAAGACGGGTGTGGTGCTGCTGGCCTGGCTGGCCGGACACCAGTCGCACTTCACGATGGTGGGCGGCCTGCAGTCGGCGCGCTCGCTGCCGCACCTCTGCCGGGCCTACGAACTGGCGGACGGGCTCGGCCTGTTCCCGGACCCGGCGCTGGCCGAGTCCCGTATGAAATCCCTGCTGAACATGTACGGAGTCGCGCAGTGACCGGTGAACATGTACGGAGCCGCCCGGTGACCGGTCCGGATGCCGTCGACCTGACGCGCTTCAGCATCAACCAGATGACGGTGAAGCAGCTCACCCTCCCCGAACTCGTCGACGCATGTGCGGTGTTCGGCATTCCGGGGATGGGGCTGTGGCGCGAACCGGTGCGGGCGTACGGGGTCGAGGCGGCGGCGAAGCTCGTACGGGACGCGGGGCTGGCGGTCACGAGTCTGTGCCGTGGCGGCTTTCTCACGGCGATCGAGGCGGCTGAGCGGGCGCGGGCGCTGGACGACAACCGCGCGGCGATCGACGAGGCGGCGACGCTCGGCACGGACACGCTGGTCCTGGTCTCGGGCGGACTTCCGCCGGGCAGCCGGGACTTGGCGGCGGCGCGGTCACGTATCGCGGACGCGCTCGCCGTGCTGGCTCCTTACGCGGGCGAGCGGGGCGTACGGCTGGCGATCGAGCCGCTGCACCCGATGTACGCGGCGGACCGGTGCGTGGTCTCCACGCTGACGCAGGCGCTGGACCTCGCGGAGCGTTTCCCGGCGTCGCAGGTGGGCGTGGTGGTGGACACGTACCACATCTGGTGGGACGACACGGCCCCGGCGGCGGTGGCGCGGGCGGGCTCGTCGGGCCGGATCCACGCATTCCAACTGGCGGACTGGACGACGCCGTTGCCGGCGGGGGTGCTGGACGGGCGGGGCCAGATCGGGGACGGGGCGATCGACCTGCGGGAGTGGCGGGAACGGGTGGAGGGGGCGGGGTACGGGGGCGCGATCGAGGTGGAGCTGTTCAACGGGGGGCTGTGGGCGCGGGACGGGGTGGAGGTCCTGGGGGAAACGGTGAGGCGGTACGGGGAGCACGTGGCGTAGGGGGCGGGTCCCTGGCGGGGCGGGTGCTTGCGGGGGCGGGTCCCTGGCGGGGCGGGTGCTTGCGGGGCTTGGTCCCGGGGTGCGGGTTCCCTGGCGGGGTGCGGGGCCGGGGTGTGGTGCCTTGCGGGGTGCGGGTTTTGGGTGCTTGGGCGTGTCCGGTCTTGGGCGGGTGGCCGTCCGGGGTCCGCTCCGGGGCTCGTGTCCGGGACTGCTTTCCTCACCGCGCTTCGCGCGAGTTGCGACGCTTTACGTCCCGGACACGACCCCTGCGCGTCCCCCTGCCAGGGGGCAAGGGCGGGGCCTCTCGGGTGGCTGCGCTCCTGGGTGTGAGGGGTCGTGACGCGGAGCCGGTGGCCGTAGGTGGGCGAGGCGGCGCTGCCGCCGGATGCGGGCGGTCGGCGTGTGCGGTCTTCGGCCGGTGGCTGTCCGTGGACTGTTTTCCTCACCGCGCTTCGCGCGCGAGTTGCGACGCCGACCCTTGCGCGTCCCCCTGTCAGGGGGCAAGGGCGGGGCCTCTCGGGTGGCTGCGCTCCTGGGTGTGAGGGGTCGTGACGCGGAGCCGGTGGCCGTAGGTGGGCGAGGCGGCGCTGCCGCCGGATGCGGGCGGTCGGCGTGTCCGGTCCTGGGCCGGTGGCTGTCCGTGGACTGTTTTCCTCACCGCGCTTCGCGCGCGAGTTGCGACGCCGACCCCTGCGCGTCCCCCTGTCAGGGCGGGCCCTGGGCCCTCGGGTGGCCGCACCCGGTGATGTGAGGGGCCGAGGCCACGCTGCCGGGCGGCTCGCGGCGGAGCCGCCGGAACGTCCCGTTGTGGCGGCGTGAAGTTGCCGCTCTGGGGGTGTGGGGCATCAGCTCCAGCTTCGGGCCTGCGGCGGAGCGCAGCCGGCGCACCCCACGAGATTGAAGGCCCCAGGCCGTCGCGGCGCGAAGCTGCCGGTCCGGGGGCGTGGGGGCGTCAGCCCCAGGGGGCCTGGGGGCACCGCCCACAGTTTCGGGAAGGGGCGGGGTGGGGGCCCCGCACCTCGGGCGCCCGCACTCGCGCTGGGCCGGAACGCCCTGGATCAGACCGCTTTGTCGACTTCCGGGATTCCGGAAAAATAACTGCCCGAAGTCGTACAACCCTTTCCGCGTGACGCGGGTCTACCTGTCATCAAAGCTCCCGGGGAGGGATCTGGGGGGATCAGGGAGCTTTGACGGAGGGGGAGTGCGAGGGGCCCGGTCGTTCGGCCGGGCCCCCTTGACTGCCCGGGCCCGCGACGGGCCCGAGTTGTCCACAGGCCCTCCGCATTGTCGGACCCCGGCGGTAGCGTCGGATCATGTCCAATCCAGCAGTGCTCGAAGGCGTCCTCGAGCGGATCACCTATGCCAACGAGGAGAACGGCTACACGGTCGCCCGGGTCGACACGGGACGCGGCAGCGATCTCCTCACGGTGGTCGGCTCGCTGCTCGGCGCGCAGCCGGGCGAGTCGCTGCGTATGGAGGGCCGTTGGGGCTCCCACCCCCAGTACGGCAAGCAGTTCACCGTGGAGAACTACACGACCGTCCTGCCGGCCACGATCCAGGGCATCCGCCGCTATCTCGGCTCGGGCCTGATCAAGGGAATCGGCCCCAAGATCGCCGAGCGCATCGTCGAGCACTTCGGCATCGACACGCTCGACATCATCGAGCAGCAGCCGAAGAAGCTCATCGAGGTCCCCGGACTCGGCCCGAAGCGGACGAAGTTGATCGGCGTGGCCTGGGAGGAGCAGAAGGCCATCAAGGAGGTCATGGTCTTCCTGCAGGGGGTCGGCGTCTCCACGTCCATCGCGGTGCGCATCTACAAGAAGTACGAGGACGCCTCGATCTCGGTCGTGAAGAACCAGCCGTACCGCCTCGCCGCCGACGTCTGGGGCATCGGTTTCCTCACCGCCGACAAGATCGCGCAGGCGGTCGGCATACCGCACGACAGCCCGGAGCGGGTCAAGGCGGGGCTGCAGTACGCCTTGTCGCAGTCCACCGACCAAGGGCACTGTTTCCTGCCCGAGGAGCAGCTGATCAGCGACGCGGTGAAGCTGCTCCAGGTGGACACCGGCCTTGTCATCGAGTGCCTCGCCGAGCTCGCGGGCGAGGATGAAGGGGTCGTGCGGGAGAGGGTGCCGGCGCCGGACGGCGGCGAGCCGGTCACCGCGGTGTATCTGGTGCCCTTCCACCGGGCCGAGATCTCTCTCTCCGCCCAGCTGCGTCGGCTGTTGGGAGCCGCCGAGGACCGGATGCCCGGCTTCCAGGACGTCGTCTGGGACAAGGCACTGGCCTGGCTCGCGGAGCGTACGGGCGCGGAGCTCGCGCCCGAGCAGGAGGCGGCGGTCAGGCTCGCGCTCACCAAGAAGGTCGCCGTGCTGACCGGCGGTCCCGGCTGCGGCAAGTCGTTCACCGTCCGCTCCATCGTGGAGCTGGCCCGGGCCAGGAAGGCGAAGGTGGTGCTGGCCGCACCGACCGGGCGCGCGGCCAAACGGCTCGCGGAACTCACCGGCGCCGAGGCGTCCACCGTGCACCGGCTGCTCGAGCTCAGGCCCGGCGGCGACGCGGCGTACGACAGGGACCGGCCGCTCGACGCGGATCTGGTGGTGGTCGACGAGGCGTCCATGCTCGATCTGCTCCTCGCCAACAAGCTGGTCAAGGCTGTTTCTCCCGGCGCCCATCTGCTGCTGGTGGGGGATGTGGACCAGCTGCCCAGCGTCGGCGCCGGCGAGGTGCTGCGCGACCTGCTCGCCGACGGCGGGCCCGTACCGAGCGTCCGGCTGACCCGGATCTTCCGCCAGGCCCAGCAGTCCGGTGTCGTCACCAACGCCCACCGCATCAACTCCGGTGTCCAGCCCATCACTTCGGGTCTCTCCGACTTCTTCCTCTTTGTGGAGGACGAGACGGAGGACGCGGGAAAGCTCACAGTGGATGTGGCGGCCCGCCGCATCCCGGCCCGGTTCGGCCTGGATCCGCGGCGTGATGTGCAGGTGCTGGCACCCATGCACCGCGGCCCGGCCGGCGCCGGCACGCTCAACGGCCTGCTCCAGCAGGCGATTACGCCCGCCAGGCCCGACCTTCCGGAGAAGCGCCTGGGCGGCCGCGTCTTCCGCGTCGGCGACAAGGTCACCCAGATTCGCAACAATTACGAGAAGGGAAAGAACGGCGTCTTCAACGGCACGGTCGGCGTGGTCACCTCGCTCCAGCTGGACGACCAGCGGCTGACGGTGCTGACGGACGAGGACGAGGAGGTTCCGTACGACTTCGACGAGCTGGACGAGCTGGCCCATGCCTACGCCGTGACCATCCACCGCTCACAGGGCAGCGAATACCCGGCGGTGGTGATCCCGGTCACGACCGGGGCCTGGATGATGCTCCAGCGGAACCTCCTCTATACGGCCGTCACCCGGGCCAAGAAACTCGTCGTGCTGGTCGGCTCCCGCAAGGCGATCGGGCAGGCGGTGCGCACTGTTTCCGCAGGCAGACGCTTCACCGCGCTCGACCACCGGCTGACCGGCGGCTGAGCGGGGTTCGCTGCGCCGGCCGGGTGTGACACCTGGGGCCCGTGGGGTGGCAAAGGGCACCCCTGGCTTCCGGAAGCGGGGCGAAGGGGGCAAGATGAGCAGGTTGGCGGCACTGAGTGCCGCCGATAGGCCCAATGGTCGACCCCGAGTGCACTCTCCTGAGCCAAATGGGGGATGGTAGAGACAGTCAGGGCACCTCGAAGAAGAGGCACTACGTCGGTGAGGGATGACGTGAGCGACAACTCTGTAGTACTGCGGTACGCGGACGGTGAACACACCTACCCGGTGGTCGAGAGCACCGTCGGCGACAAGGGCTTCGACATCGGGAAGCTCCGATCCCAGACCGGTCTGGTGACCCTGGACAGTGGATACGGCAATACAGCCGCCTACAAATCCGCGATCACCTACCTCGACGGCGAGCAGGGCATCCTGCGGTACCGCGGCTACCCGATCGAGCAGCTGGCCGAGCGTTCCACCTTCCTCGAGGTGGCGTACCTGCTGATCAACGGCGAGCTTCCGACGGTCGACGAGCTGTCGGCCTTCAAGAGCGAGATCACCCAGCACACGCTGCTGCACGAGGACGTCAAGCGGTTCTACGGCGGATTCCCGCGGGACGCCCATCCGATGGCGATGCTGTCCTCCGTGGTCAGCGCGCTGTCCACGTTCTACCAGGACAGCCATAACCCGTTCGACGAGAAGCAGCGTCATCTCTCCACGGTCCGGCTGCTCGCCAAGCTGCCGACGATCGCGGCGTACGCCTACAAGAAGTCGATCGGCCACCCCTTCGTCTACCCGCGCAACGACCTCGGGTACGTGGAGAACTTCCTGCGGATGACCTTCTCGGTCCCCGCGCAGGAGTACGACCTGGACCCGGTTGTGGTGTCGGCGCTCGACAAGCTGCTGATCCTGCACGCGGACCACGAGCAGAACTGTTCGACCTCCACCGTGCGTCTGGTCGGCTCCTCGCAGGCGAACATGTTCGCCTCGATCTCCGCCGGCATCAGCGCCCTGTGGGGCCCGCTGCACGGTGGCGCCAACCAGTCGGTGCTGGAGATGCTCGAGGGCATCCAGACCAACGGCGGCGACGTCGACTCCTTCATCCGCAAGGTGAAGGACAAGGAGGACGGCGTCCGTCTGATGGGCTTCGGCCACCGCGTCTACAAGAGCTTCGACCCCCGGGCGAAGATCATCAAGGCGGCGGCGCACGATGTCCTCTCGGCACTCGGCAAGTCCGACGAGCTGCTCGACATCGCGCTCAAGCTGGAGGAGCACGCGCTCTCCGACGACTACTTCGTCTCGCGCAACCTCTACCCGAACGTGGACTTCTACACCGGCCTGATCTACCGGGCGATGGGCTTCCCGACCGAGATGTTCACCGTGCTCTTCGCCATCGGCCGGCTGCCCGGCTGGATCGCCCAGTGGCACGAGATGATCAAGGAGCCGGGTTCCCGTATCGGCCGCCCGCGCCAGATCTACACCGGCGAGGTCCTGCGCGACTTCGTACCGGTCGAGGCTCGCTGACACCCGTGCGTATGCGTGTCCGCGCCTGGTAACCGGCGCGGACAGCGGAAAGCGCCCCGCTGCCGATCCCCCCACGGGTCGGCGGGCGGGGCGCTTCCCATTTCCCCGGAGCGGATTCCCCCCACGGGATCCGGCCGGGCGTCTGCTGGCCGCAGAAGCTCCTCACGCGGTCTGCCGGGGTACGTACGGGAGGGCCGCTCAAAGCTCCCCGGGCACGTGCCCCGGCCAACGCTTGCCTGGGACGTCCCCCAAGACATCCCATGAACGTCCCCCAAGACGTTCTCGGCATCGCCCATTTAGACTCGCGAGGAGCCGCAATGGTTACCCCTAAATATCTGTGATCTAGGTCTCCTTGTGAAGGTCTTGTGACCTATTTGTAGTCACGTGAAGGAGCGCAGCCGCAGGCTGTTGGTCACCACAAATACGGATGAAAAGGCCATGGCGAATCCCGCGATCATGGGGTTGAGCAGGCCGGATGCCGCCAGCGGCAGCGCGGCGACGTTGTAGCCGAAAGCCCAGAAAAGATTGCCCTTGATGGTGGTCAGAGTCCGGCGTGCGAGACGGATCGCGTCGGCTGCAACCCTCAGGTCCCCGCGTACGAGGGTCAGGTCGCCGGCCTCGATCGCTGCGTCCGTGCCCGTGCCCATCGCCAGGCCCAGGTCCGCGGTGGCCAGCGCGGCCGCGTCGTTCACGCCGTCACCGACCATGGCGACGCTGCGGCCCTCGGCCTGGAGGCGCCTGACCACGTCCACCTTGTCCTCGGGCATGACCTCGGCGTACACCTCGTCGATACCGACCTCGGCCGCGACCGACTCGGCGACTGCCTTGTTGTCGCCGGTCAGCAGCACCGGGGTGAGGCCGAGGGCCCGCAGCCGTGCGACCGCCTCGGCGCTGGTGTCCTTGACCGCGTCGGCGACGGTGAGAACGCCGAGCGCCTTGCCGTCCAGCGCGGCGAAGACCGCCGTACCTCCCTGAGCCGCGGCCGAGGCGAGCTCGTCGGGCAGCTCAACGCCCGCCTCCGTGAGCAGCTGCGCCCGCCCGACCAGCACCTCGTGTCCTTCGACGACGCCGCGTACCCCGAGGCCCGGGACGTTCTCGAAGCTTTCGGCGACGGGGAGCGTGCCGACCCGCTCCTCGGCGCCCGCCGCGACGGCGCGGGCGATGGGGTGCTCCGAGGCGTGCTCCAGTGCGCCCGCGAAGCGCAGCAGCTCATGCTCCTCGGCGGTTTCGGCGACGTACACCCGCTGGAGGCGCATCCGGCCGGTGGTGACTGTCCCCGTCTTGTCCAGGACGACCGTGTCGACCTTGCGGGTGGACTCCAGGACCTCCGGGCCCTTGATCAGGATTCCGAGCTGTGCGCCGCGTCCTGTACCGACCATGAGGGCGGTCGGCGTGGCGAGCCCCAGGGCGCACGGGCAGGCGATGATCAGTACGGCGACAGCGGCGGTGAAGGCCGCGGTCGCATCGTCCGTGGCGAGCAGCCAGGCCACCAGCGTGCCGAGCGCGATCAGAAGTACGACGGGGACGAAGACGGCCGATATCCGGTCGGCGATGCGCTGTACCTCGGCCTTGCCGTTCTGGGCGTCCTCCACCAGCTGGGCCATCCGGGCGAGCTGGGTGTCGGCGCCGATCCGGGTGGCCTCCACCACCAGTCGGCCGGCGGTGTTGACGCAGCCGCCGGTGACCGGGTCGCCCGCGGTCACATCTACCGGCACGGACTCACCGGTGAGCATGGAGGCGTCCACGGCGGAGGTGCCCTCGACGACGCTGCCGTCGGTGGCGATCTTCTCTCCGGGACGTACGACGAAACGGTCGCCGACGGCGAGCCGACCGACCGGAATGCGTGTCTCCGTGCCGCCGCGCAGTACGGCGACATCCTTGGCGCCCAGCTCCAGCAGGGCGCGCAGGGCCGCGCCCGCCTTCCGCTTGGAGCGTGCCTCCAGATAGCGGCCGAGAAGGATGAAGGTCACCACGCCGGCGGCGACCTCGAGATAGATCGTCGATGTGCTGTCGGCGCGAGTGACGGTGAGTTCGAAGCCATGGCGCATCCCGGGCATGCCCGCGTCCCCGAGGAAGAGCGCCCACAGCGACCAGCCGAAGGCCGCGAGCGTGCCGACGGAGACCAGGGTGTCCATGGTGGCCGCGCCGTGCCGGAGGTTGGTCCAGGTGGCCCGGTGGAAGGGCAGCGCGCCCCAGACGACGACGGGGGCGGCGAGGGTGAGCGAGAGCCACTGCCAGTTGTCGAGCTGGAGGGCGGGGATCATCGCCATGAGGACGACGGGCGCCGCGAGCACGGCGGAGACGATCAGGCGCCGGCGGAGGGAGGCCGCCTCCGGGTCGGGTCGCGCTCCGGAGTCCACGGCCCGCCCCGCCCCGGAATCAACGGCGGAGTCCGGCTCGGGTTCGGGCGGCGGCTCGGCCGAGTAGCCGGTCTTCACCACGGTGGCGATGAGATCGGTGACCTCCATGTCGTGCGGATAGGAGATCTTCGCCTTCTCGGTCGCGTAGTTGACGGTGGCGCTGACGCCGTCCATGCGGTTCAGCTTCCTCTCGACGCGAGCCGCGCAGGAAGCGCAGGTCATCCCGCCGATGGTGAGCTCGACCTGGGGTGTATCCACTTCGGAACTCCAGAAAACGGGGCCGGGCCGTACGGGACCAGTGTCGGACTGGTCGGGTACGACCCGGCGGGAGGGCGCTGCGGGTGCGGAGGTGAGTACTCGAACTCAGACCTGGCCGACGAGCTCGTACCCGGCCTCGTCGACGGCCTCGCGCACCATGGCGTCGTCGAGCGGGGCCTCGGAGATCACGGTCACCTGACCGGTGGAGGCGACCGCCTTCACCGAGACGACGCCCGGCAGCCCGGAGATCTCGCTGGAGACGGCGCCTTCGCAGTGACCGCAGGTCATGCCGGTGACCTGGTAGACGGTGGTGACGCCGCCGATCTGCACGTCGGCCGAGCCGGTGCCACAGGCGCCGCCGCCGCAGCAGCCGGTCGTCCGGGCGGTCTCGGTCCCGGTCTTCGTCTCGGCGGTCATGGCGTTCTCCTCTTCGAGGGTGCAACACGTACGAGGTCATGGTGTGCCGGAGGGCCGCGGGAATCCCGAGGCTTCCTGATACACCTCAGACTGTACCCCTAGGGGGTATTAATGCGAATGCGGACCCCGTCGCGCGCCGTGCTGCTCATCAGTCCACTCCTCGGCCCGCTGTCCGGCCTGCTGCCCCGCCGGGCAGACACCGACGATGGGGGCCAGATAGCGGAACATGACTTTCTTGAGCTCTGTGATGTACGCCTGCCGCTCCTCGCCCTCGTGGGCGAGGACCAGGTCGAGGCCCGCCTTGAAGATGGCGAAGATCATGGTCGCTGTGCGGGCGAGCTCGGCGGGCGGGGCCTCGGGGAGGAAGCTCGCGACGATCTGCTCGATCCGGGTGATCAGCGCCGCGTGCAGGGCATTGAACTCCTGGGTGATCCGGCCGGGGACGTCTGGGCCGTGCACCAGGGCGGCGAAGGCGGGGTTCTCGTGGTTGAAGGCGAAGAGCGGATCGAGGACCGCGTCCAGCAGCTGGTCGAGCGGGAGGTCGAGGTTGGCGGCCGCCAGGGCCGTGCCGTGGGACTCGCGCCACCGCTCGAGGAGCCTGCCGCCGAGCTCGACGGCGATGGCCTCCTTGTTCGGGAAGAACTGGTAGAGCGTGCCGGGGGAGACACCGGCCTCGCGGGCGATGGCGTTGGTGCTGGCCCCGGTGTAGCCGGTGGTGCAGAAGACGTTCGCGGCGGCGTCGAGGAGCTGGGCGATGCGGCGCTCCCCGCGGGCCTGGCGGCGGCGCGGCTTGGCGGCCCTCGTGGTCGCGGCCGGCTCCCGGGTCGCGGGCTCCCGGGTCGCGGCCGGCTCCGGGGTCGTGGGCTCCGGCACGTGAAATACCCAGCTTCCTGGCGGCGGTTGACAAACGCGAGCAGTCGCTCGCATTCTTGATTAATGCGAGCGGTAGCTCGTGTTTGCCAGTCTATGGCAATGGTCGACCCATGCTGCCTGCCGGGGAGCCTGCGCATGGGCCAGGTGAAGGGGACACCGCACCATGTCCGAAGTCAACAGCCCGCCGCCGGTGGGGGGATGGACCCGGTTCGTGACCGCGCGGCCGCGACTCTCGCTGCTGGCTGCCCTGGTCCTCACCGCACTTGCCGTGTTCGCCGGAAGCGGGGTCGCCGACCGCATGGGCAGCGGTGGCTGGCAGGACCCGAGCGCCGAGTCGACGTATGCGAAAGAGGCGCTGGAGCGGGAGTTTCCCGCCTCCCAGCCGAATCTCCTGCTGCTCGTGGACAGCGGGCGCGCGAATGTGGACGCTCCGGCGGTCGCCGCCGAGGGGCGCCGGCTCAGCGAGCGGCTCGCCGCCGAGAAGGGCGTCACGGGCGTCGGTTCGTACTGGCAGACAGGCTCGCCCGCGTTGCGCGCCGAGGACGGGCGGCAGGCGCTGATCGCGGCCCGTGTCGAGGGCGACGAAAAGACCTCGGCCCAGGTACTGGAGCGAATAGCTCCCCACTACCGGGGTGCGCGGGGTCCGGTGGAAGTCTCGGTGGGCGGCCCGATCGGTGTGCAGCACGAGATGACGACGATCATCCAGGAGGACCTGCTGCGGGCCGAGATGATCGCGCTGCCCGTGACGCTGGTGCTGCTGGTGATGGTCTTCGGCAGCGCGATCGCGGCGCTGCTGCCGCTGGGCGTCGGCATCGTCGCCATCCTGGGCACGAATGCCGTGCTGCGCGGCATCACGGAATTCGCCGATGTCTCGGTCTTCGCGCAGAACCTCACCACGGCCCTGGGACTCGGACTCGCCATCGACTACGCCCTGTTCATCGTGCGCAGGTTCCGGGAGGAGCTGGCCGCGGGTGCCGAGGTGCGGCAGGCGGTGGGCATCACCCTGCGCACCGCGGGCCGCACGGTTCTCTTCTCCGCGCTGACCGTTGCCGTGTCGCTGGCCGCGATGATGGTCTTCCCGCAGTACTTCCTGCGCTCCTTCGCCTACGCCGGGATCGCGGTGGTGCTGCTGGCCGCGGGCGCCGCGCTGATCCTGCTGCCTGCCGCGCTGATGCTGCTGGGCCACCGGGTCAACGCGCTGGACCTGCGCCGCCTCCTGCGACACGGGCGGACCAAGCGCACGCCGACCGGCGCGGCCAGGGAGACCGGGGCCGGAGCGAACGAGGCCGGGGAGACCGGGTCCGGGGAGGCCGGTGCGGGGTGGACCCGCCTCGCGGGTCTGGTGATGCGCCGCGCCCCGCTCTTCGCCTTCGCCACCGTCGCCGGTCTGGTGCTGCTCGGACTGCCCTTCCTG
Source organism: Streptomyces sp. NBC_01750 (assembly GCF_035918095.1). Lineage (NCBI taxonomy): Bacteria > Bacillati > Actinomycetota > Actinomycetes > Kitasatosporales > Streptomycetaceae > Streptomyces > Streptomyces sp. NBC_01750. Next base: position 3,212,988 of record NZ_CP109137.1, on the reverse strand, counting down.
GGCGTGAAGTTCGGTACCCCGGACGACCGTCAGCTGCCCTCGACCGCCGAGTCCCATGTGGTGCAGCAGCAGATACGGGACGGCTTCCCCGGCAGCCCCGCCGGCGGACTCGAGGTGTACGCCGAGGCGACCCCGGGCGCCCGGGCCGCCGGATCCACCGGGGCGGTGGCGACCCCCGCTGCCGCGTACGCCGAGTATCGCGGCCGCATCGCCGCCCTCCCGGGCGTGCTGCGGGTCGACGGGCCCGTCATCTCGGGCTCCTCCGCCTACTTCACGGTGCAGCCCAAGGGCGAGGCGGTGGGGGAGGGAGCCCAGCAGCTCGTCCATGACCTGCGCGCGGTACCGGCCCCGTTCGAGACCTCGGTCACCGGGAGGGCCGCCGTGCTGGAGGATTCCAAGGCCGCCATCGCGGACCGGCTGCCTTTGGCGCTGGGGATCATCGTCGTGGTGACTCTGCTGCTGGTCTTCCTGCTCACCGGCAGCGTGCTCATCCCGATCCAGGCAGTCGTGCTCAATGCCCTGAGCCTGACGGCGATGTTCGGGGCTGTGGTCTGGGTCTTCCAGGACGGCAACCTCTCCGGGCTGCTCTCTTTCACATCCACTGGAGACATCGAGACCACGCTGCCCGTCCTGATGTTCTGCATCGCCTTCGGGCTCTCCATGGACTACGGCGTCTTTCTGCTCTCCCGGATCAAGGAGGAGTACGACCACACCGGCGACCATGAACACGCGGTGAGATTCGGGCTTCAGCGCACCGGCGGACTGATCACCGCGGCAGCCGTGATCCTCGCAGTGGTGATGGTGGGCATCGGCACCTCGCGGGTGACCAACACCAAGATGCTGGGACTCGGAATCGCGCTGGCGGTGCTGATGGACGCCATGGTGGTGCGGAGCCTGCTGGTCCCCTCGGTGATGAAGCTGATGGGCGCCTCGACCTGGTGGGCCCCTGGGCCGCTGCGCCGCTTCCATGAACGGTTCGGGCTGAGCGAGGGGGAGATATCGCAGCCTGTGCCGCGGCCGGATCCCGAGCCCGATCCAGCACTGGATCCCGGTTCGGAACCGGATTCGGATCCCGACGCGGTACGGGACAGGATCAAGGCCTGACGCCGCGGTGGGCCGACCACTCCCGGGCCAGGATCGACATGCAGGTGGCGTCGATCCACTCGCCCTCGTGGAACAGCGCCTCGCGCTCGGTCCCCTCCGCCACGAAGCCGGCCTTCTCATAGGCCCGGATCGCTCGCGGGTTGAAGTTGAAGACGCCCAGAGCGATCCGGTTCAGGCCCAGTTGCTCGAAGCCGTGCCCGACCACCAGTCGGGTGGCCTCGGTGCCCAGGCCGCGATTGCATCCCTTCGGGCCGATCAGGGTGCGGAAGCGGCAGCTGCGGTTGTGCGCCTCCCACTCATGGAGGACGACTTCACCGACGACCTCGCCGCCGACCCGGTCCACCACGGCGAGGTCGAGCCGGTCGTTCTGGTCGCTGCGCGTCCCGTACCAGGCGCGCAGCCGCTCCAGGTCCAGCTCACCCCCGGGGGCCGACCCGGTGAAGAGACTCACCTCGGGATCGCCCAGAATCGCGGCCATGGCGGGCGCATCCGCGCCGGTGAAAGGACGCAGAATCACCTTCTCGCCAACGAGGGTGGGCTTGACGGAGAAGGTTGTGGTCGGCTGCTGAGTCACTGGGGGATTGTCGGGACATGCCCCGGGAGGGAGCAACCGATTAAGAGAGGACCGCGACGACGGAAGCCGTGGATGGCGAAGTCCGAGGAACTGGTGATGCTCCTCGGAGACCCGCGAACGGCCCAGGCCCCGCACGCACGCGGCGCGGGGCCCGGTGGCTCCGGATCAGCGGTTCCCGGTCCGTGGGCTCTCAGCCCTTTTGACGTTCAGTCCATGCGACCCCTGTTCCCGGGGCGATTGGCCACCCAGACGCGGATCGTGTCCGCGTGCCAGTAGGGCTTGCCGGCCTCCACATGGTCGGGCGGCGGGAGAAGGCCGTGCTTGCGGTACGAACGGACTGTGTCCGGCTGTACCTGGATGTGCGCGGCGATCTCCTTGTAGGACCAGAGTTTTCTGTCCGCCATGGTGGTGCCACCTCCCTGCGTGCGCGGCAGCCGCGGCGCGGGGGGCCGTCGGGTGAGCTGCGGCGCGGACGCTGGTGATCACTGAGCCTGTGCCCGTTGAACGACGCGAGTGAGAGGCGGAATGGGCCTGTTGATCGCCTGTGACAGAAGCCCCGCGTAATCAGGACATGCGTGATGAGAAGTCGACAACCGTGACAGAAGTGGTGCGTGAGTATCAGGCGCCGCAGGAGCGCAGGAAACCGCGCGTCCGCTCGGCGATCGGGAAGGGCTTGTCCGGCGGGCACGGATACATGTCCTGCTCGACGATGGCGAAGAGGTCGACGTCGAGTGCCTGGGCCGCGGTCAGTACGGGCTCCAGCGCGGGCACACCGGACGGCGGTTCGCACATCACGCCCCGGCCGACGGCCGGTCCGAACGGCACCTCGTCCGCGACCACTTCGGCCAGGATCTCGGGGTCCACCTGCTTGAGGTGGAGATAGCCGATCCGCTCCCCGTAGGTCTCGATCAGCTTGACGCTGTCGCCGCCGCAGTAGGCGTAGTGCCCGGTGTCCAGGCAGAGCGAGACCAGGTCCGGGTCGGTGGCGTCGAGGAAACGGCTGACGTTCCTCTCGCTGTCGATATGGGTGTCCGCGTGCGGGTGGACGACGATCTTCAGCCCGTAGCGCTCGCGCACCTCGCGGCCCAACCGCTCTGTCTGGGTAGTGAGATCGCGCCACTGCTCCGGGGTGAGGGTGTGGTCCTCCAGTACCCGGCCGGTCTTGTCGTCGCGCCAGAAGGAGGGGATGACGACCAGATGGTCCGCGCCCATGGCCCGGGTGAGTGCCGCGATGTCCGAGACATGAGCCCAGGTCTTCTCCCAGACCGCCGGTCCGTGGTGCAGCCCGGTGAAGACCGTGCCGGCCGAGACCTTCAGCCCGCGCCGCGCGGTCTCCGCGGTGAGGCGGGCGGGATCGCTCGGGAGATAGCCGTACGGGCCGAGCTCGATCCACTCGTACCCGGCGTCAGAGACCTCGTCGAGGAAGCGCTGCCAGGGAACCTGATGAGGATCGTCGGGGAACCACACCCCCCAGGAGTCGGGGGCGGAGCCGACCCGGATGCGGTTCAGGGCGGGGGCTGAGGAGGTCATGCGGGTCAGCTTTCCGGCCGTCGAAGAAAGGTGTCAAGGCTTCGTCCGAATGTAAGGACAAAATGTTGACAGGGTTCAGTGGGGAGCACTACACCTGGGGACAGCCGGCTCGAACCGAAGGGACGCGTATGCCTCAGCCGTACGACGTGATCACGATGGGCCGGATCGGCGTGGACCTCTATCCGCTGCGGACCGGGGTCCCGTTGGCGCAGGTCGACACGTTCGGGAAGTTCCTCGGCGGCTCGGCCACGAATGTCGCGGTGGGTGCCGCCCGGCTCGGCCGGCGGACGGCGGTGATCACCCGCACCGGGCAGGACGCCTTCGGTGACTATCTTCACCAGGCACTGGGGGAGTTCGGGGTCGACGACCGCTGGGTGACTCCGGTGGCCGCGTACCCGACCCCGGTCACCTTCTGCGAGATCTTCCCTCCGGACAACTTCCCGCTCTACTTCTACCGGCTGCCGAAAGCACCCGACCTCGAGATCCACCAGCACGAGCTGGACCTGGCGGCGATCCGCGAGGCGAGGGTCTTCTGGATGACCGGCACGGGCCTGTGCGCGGAGCCGAGCCGCACCGCGACGCTGGCCGCGCTTGCCCACCGCGCCAAGTCCGGCACCACGGTCTTCGACCTGGACTGGCGGCCCATGTTCTGGGGAGATCCGGGCGAGGCGCGGCCGTACTACACGCAGGCCCTCGCACACGCCACCGTCGCCGTCGGCAATCTCGAGGAGTGCGAGATCGCCACGGGTGAGCGCGAGCCGTACGCCGCCGCGCGTGCGCTCCTTGCCGCCGGGGTCGAACTCGCCGTCGTCAAGCAGGGACCCAAGGGCGTCCTCGCCGTTCACCGCGACGGGACACAGACCGAGGTCCCACCCGTCCCCGTCGAGGTGGTCAACGGTCTGGGCGCGGGCGACGCGTTCGGCGGTGCGCTCTGCCACGGGCTGCTGTCGGGCTGGGGGTTGGAGCGCGTCATGCGGTACGCCAACGCGGCCGGAGCCATCGTTGCCGCCCGCCTCGCCTGCTCCACCGCGATGCCGTACGCCGCGGAGGTCGACCAGGTCCTCGCCGGCGCCCCCGTTCCGCCCGGACCATCGATCCCGCCCGGCGCCCCCGTTCCGCCCGGACCATCGATCCCGCCCGGAGCCTCGATCCCGCCCGGAGCCTCGATCCCGCCCATCGGCGAGGCGCCCCCGCACTCCGGCGCACCCCTCGTCCCGCCCGGAGCCGCATCGTGAGCCGCGTCGACATCGCCGAGCTCGTCGGGATCCGCACCCGGCACCCCGAGGCCGTCGCCGAGGCCGCCACCCGGCGGCGCAGGCGGCCCCGGCTCATCGGCGAGAGCGGCCGGCTGATGATCATCGCCGCCGATCACCCCGCCCGTGGCGCCCTCGCCGTCGGTGACCGTCACCTTGCCATGGCCAACCGCCTCGACCTGCTGGAGCGGCTCTGCCTCGCCCTCTCCCGCCCCGGCGTGGACGGCGTCCTCGCCACCGCCGACATCCTCGACGACCTGCTCCTCCTCGGCGCCCTCGAGGACAAGGTCGTGATGGGCTCGATGAACCGCGGAGGCCTCGCGGGCGCGGCCTTCGAGCTCGACGACCGGTTCACCGGCCACCGCGCCCAGGACCTGGACCGGCTCGGTTTCGACGCGGGCAAGCTCCTCCTCCGTATCGACTACGACGACCCGGCCTCGCTCGACACACTGCATGCCACCGCCCGCGCCGTTGACGAGATGGCCGAACGTCGGCTTCCCGTCTTCATCGAACCGTTCATATGTCACCGCATCGACGGCCGCCTCCGAAACGATCTCAGCGCCGAAGCCGTCACCCGGTCGATCGCCATCGCCTCCGGTCTGGCCGGCACCTCCGCGTACACCTGGCTGAAGGTCCCCGTGACCGACGACCCCGAAGACATGGCGGCCGTGATGGAGACCTCGACCCTGCCGGCGGTCCTCCTCGGCGGCGAGATCGGGGACGACCAGCACGGGGCCTACGAGAAATGGCGTGGAGCTCTGCAACTGCCCACCGTCCAGGGACTGGTGGTGGGACGCTCGCTGCTCTACCCGGTCGACGGGGACGTCGCGGGGGCGGTCGATACGGCCGTCGGACTGCTGTAGGGGGTACGGAGAAGGCATGAGCGACGAAAAGCTGCAGGAGCTGTACGTACCGGCGGGGGCCGCGGCGCGTGGTCCTTACGCCCTGCGCATCGACCCGGAGCAGGCCGGCTGGGGGTACTCCAGCCTGCGTGTACTGGAACTGGCGCCCGGCGCCTCGCACTCCCTCGCCGCCGGGGACAGTGAGTGGATCGTGCTGCCGCTCACCGGCGGTTGCACAGTGCACACGCAAGGCGAGACCTTTGAACTGCTGGGCAGGGAAAGCGTGTTCGGCGGAGTGACGGACTTCGCCTATGTGCCGCGCGATGCCCATGCGCAGATCGCCTCCGGTGCGGGAGGCCGCTTCGCCCTGGCAGGAGCGAAGTGCGAGCGCCGACTCCCCGCTCGCTACGGCCCCGCGCCGGAGGTACCGGTCGAGCTGCGCGGCTCGGGCAGCTGCTCGCGCCAGGTGAACAACTTCGCCGCGGCAGACACCTTCCTTTGCGACAAGCTCATCGCGGTCGAGGTGCTCACGCCCGGCGGCAACTGGTCCTCGTACCCGCCGCACAAGCACGACGAGCACCGCCCCGGCGTCGAGTCCGAGCTTGAGGAGATCTACTACTTCGAGATCGACCGCGGCGGTCTGGGCTACCACCGGGTCTCTCCGTCGAAGCCCGGCGGTACGGACATCCTCGCCGAGGTCCGTACGGGTGACGCCGTCCTCATCCCCGACGGCTGGCACGGCCCGTCCATCGCCGCGCCCGGCCGGGACATGTACTACCTCAATGTGATGGCGGGCCCCGGCAGTACACGGGAGTGGCTGATCCGCGACCACCCCGACCACGGCTGGATCCGCGACACCTGGCCGGAGCAACCCGTCGACCCCCGGCTGCCGCTGTACGAGGCCGAGGAGGGCCAGCAATGAGTTCGGGAACGAATACGCGCCGACTCACCGTCGCCCAGGCGCTCGTCGCCTTCCTCGCCCGCCAGTACACCGAGCGCGACGGCCGCCGCCACCGACTGATCAACGCCACCTGGGGCATCTTCGGCCACGGCAATGTGGCCGGCCTCGGCCAGGCGCTGCTCGAGTCCGGCACCACCGTGCTTCCCGGGGAGACACTCCCCGGACCCCCCATGCCGTACATCCAGGGCCGCAACGAACAAGCCATGGTGCACGCCGCCGTCGGCTACGCCCGTCAGTCCCGGCGTCTCTCCGCCCACGCCGTCACCACCTCCATCGGCCCCGGCGCGACCAACCTCGTCACCGGCGCCGCGCTCGCCACCGTCAATCGGCTTCCAGTCCTCCTGCTGCCCGGCGACGTGTTCGCGACCCGCCCCGCCGACCCGGTCCTGCAGCAGCTCGAAGTCCCGTACGCGGGCGATGTGTCGGTCAACGACGCCCTGCGTCCCGTCTCCCGCTACTTCGACCGTGTCACCCGTCCCGAGGCGTTGATTCCGGCGGCGCTGCAGGCGATGCGTGTGCTCTCCGACCCGGCCGAGACCGGCGCGGTCACGCTCGCGCTGCCGCAGGATGTGCAGGCCGAGGCGTACGACTGGCCGGAGGACTTCTTCGCCGAGCGCGTCTGGCAGGTGTGCCGCCCGAGGCCCGACCTGGACGCGCTGGACGCGGCGCGCCGCGTGGTGAGTGGCGCCCGCCGCCCCTTGATCGTCGCGGGCGGCGGCGTCCACCACAGCGAGGCCGAACAGGCCCTGCGGGCCTTCGCCGACGCGACCGGCATCCCGGTCGCCTCCACCCAGGCCGGCAAGGGCTCGCTTCCCTACGACCACCCCTGCGACGTCGGCGGCATCGGCCACACCGGCACCGCGACCGCCGACGAGCTGGCCCGTACCGCCGATCTGGTGATCGGTGTCGGCACCCGCTGGTCCGACTTCACCACCGCATCGGCGACCCTCTTCCAGAACCCTGGCGTGCGCTTCCTGAACATCAACATCACCTCCCTCGACGCCCACAAGATGGCCGGTCTCTCCCTGGTCGCGGACGCCCGGACCGCCCTGGACGAGCTCGCCGGCGCGCTGGGCACGGGTATGCGCGTCGAGCCCGCGTACGAGACGGAGTACGCCGATGACAAGGAGCGCTGGGAGTACCGCGTCGGCGCCGCGTACGAGGCCGACGACCCGGATGTCCGCCCCACGCAGCCGCAGGTGCTCGGCGCACTGGACGCTCTGGTCACGGGAGACGACATCGTGATCAACGCCGCGGGTTCCCTCCCCGGCGACCTCCACAAGCTGTGGCGTGCCCGTTCGTCCGACCAGTACCACGTCGAGTACGGCTATTCCTGCATGGGCTACGAGATCCCGGCGGCCATCGGCGTCGCGATGGCCGCGCCGGGCCGGCCCGTCTGGGCGCTCGTCGGCGATGGTACGTATCTGATGAATCCCACCGAAATCGTTACAGCCGTTCAGGAGAACATCCCTATCAAGGTCGTCATCCTGCAGAACCACGGATACGCCTCGATCGGCGGTCTGTCCGAGTCGGTCGGCGCGGAGCGCTTCGGCACCGCCTACCGCTACCGGGCCCCCGACCGTACGTACACCGGGGCTCCGCTCCCGGTCGACCTGGCCGCGAACGCCGCCTCGCTCGGAATGCGTGTGATCCGGGCCAAGACGGTGCGTGACCTGCACGAAGCGCTCGCCGGGGCCCGCGAGGCGGACGTTCCCACATGTGTCTACGTCGAGACCGAAACGGCAGACACTGTGTCGGGCGCGCCTCCGGCGCAGGCGTGGTGGGATGTTCCGGTGGCCGAGACCGCGACCCGCCCGTCGGCGGTCGAGGCCCGGAAGGAGTACGACCGGCAGGTCACCGCCCGACGCCGCCATCTCTGAAGGAGCACGAAATGAAGACCGTCAACCACTGGATCGGTGGCAAGACCGTCGAGGGTGCGTCAGGCAACTGGGGCCCGGTCACCGACCCGGCGACCGGCGCCGTCACCACCCAGGTCGCCCTGGCCTCGGTGGAGGAGGTCGACGCGGCCGTCACTGCGGCGCGGTCGGCGTACGCGACCTGGGGCACGTCCTCGCTCGCGCAGCGCACCGGGATCCTTTTCCACTACCGCGCACTCCTCGACGCGCACCGCGACGAGATCGCCGCGCTGATCACCGCCGAGCACGGCAAGGTCCACTCCGACGCGCTCGGCGAGGTCGCCCGCGGCCTGGAGATCGTGGAACTCGCCTGCGGTATCACCACCCAGCTCAAGGGTGAGCTGTCCACCCAGGTATCCAGCCGGGTCGACGTCTCCTCGATCCGTCAGCCGCTCGGTGTCGTCGCCGGCATCACGCCGTTCAACTTCCCGGCGATGGTGCCGATGTGGATGTTCCCGCTGGCCATCGCCTGCGGCAACACCTTCGTGCTGAAGCCGAGCGAGAAGGACCCGTCGGCCGCCAACCTCCTCGCCGAGCTGGCTTCGGAGGCCGGGCTGCCCGACGGCGTGCTCAATGTCGTCCACGGCGACAAGGTCGCGGTCGACGCGCTGCTGGCCCACCCGGATGTCAGCGCGGTCTCGTTCGTCGGCTCCACCCCGATCGCCCGCTACATCCACACCACCGCCTCCGCGAACCACAAGCGCGTCCAGGCGCTCGGCGGCGCGAAGAACCACATGCTGGTCCTTCCGGACGCGGACCTGGACGCGGCCGCCGACGCCGCGGTCTCGGCGGCGTACGGCTCGGCCGGCGAGCGCTGCATGGCCATCTCCGCGGTCGTCGCGGTCAGTTCCATCGCCGACGAGTTGGTGCAGAAGATCCGCGAGCGCGCCGAGAAGATCAAGATCGGCCCCGGCAACGACCCGGCGTCGGAGATGGGCCCGCTGATCACCAAGGCCCACCGCGACAAGGTCGCCTCGTACGTCAAGGGCGCGGCGGCGCAGGGTGCGGAGGTCGTCCTGGACGGCACGGGCCACACGGTCGACGGCTTCGAGGACGGCCACTGGATCGGCCTGTCGCTCCTCGACCACGTCTCCACCGACTCCGACGCCTACCGTGACGAGATCTTCGGCCCGGTGCTGTGCGTTCTGCGCGCGGAGACGTACGAGGAGGGCGTGGCGCTCATCAACGCCTCCCCCTTCGGGAACGGCACCGCGATCTTCACTCGCGACGGCGGCGCGGCCCGTCGCTTCCAGCTGGAGATCGAGGCGGGAATGGTCGGCGTGAACGTCCCGATCCCGGTGCCGGTGGGCTACCACTCCTTCGGCGGCTGGAAGGACTCGCTCTTCGGCGACCACCACATCTACGGCAACGACGGAGTGCACTTCTACACTCGCGGTAAGGTCGTCACCACCCGCTGGCCGGACCCTTCGGATGCACCGGCCGGCGTGGACCTGGGCTTCCCGCGCAACCACTGACAGCAACAGCAGGCAGGCACCGGGCCCGTACGGAACTCTGTATCCGTACGGGCCGCGCCTGTCCGGTGTGGCGCGGCCGGCGCCCGCGGCGGCCCGCTCGCAGTTCACGTGCGACGGCGTTCCAGGGTCTCCGACACGCCGAGGGCTGCATATTTCACCTATTTACTATTTATTGGTTCATTCGTGTGGCCGATAGCGATGGGGGCGCGTTCGTCGTTGAGAGGGCTGTGACCACGCCAACTTCACACCCCAAGTCGCTCAACCCACGTGCCGACGGACTGCCCCGGTGGCCCATGCGTACCAGTACGGAAGGTGCCGCCGTTCTGGTCCGGGCCCGGGAGTGCACCGCGGAACTGGCGGACTTCATGGCGGCCATGGACCTGATCGAGGCCGATTACACCCGCCGCTTCCCCGCGTGACCGCCGAGCATGGCGCCGCACACTTCCACCGCGGCCCACTGCCGGAGCCGCCATTGCCACCACCACTGGACATCGTCCACGGTAGGAACGACATGTATGACAGGCACGACCACTTCGGGGCGTACGGAATGCCTGCTGAGCAGTACGACGAGGCGTACGCATCCGTCTCGGAACAGTGGGACGGTTACAGTTCCGCCGACCAGTGGGACGGCTACAGCTCCTCGTTCGGGCAGGAACCATTCTCTGCTCCGGACCTCGACGTCCTGCAAGGGCGCTGGGAACCGGACGTCGAACTGACGCAGTTGCTGCAGGAAAATCCCGACCCCGTGGAACTGCCGCCGCCCGTCATGGACCTGCGGCCCCCGACGGTCGGCCCGTCCTGCCACCGCCGGCGCCCGATGCACAAAGTGAAGCCGAGAGCGTGGAAGCTCAACCGCAACCAGTCCCTGAACTACGCCCTGGCAGGGGCGAGTGCGGTCATCATTGCCATCGTGAGCATCCTCGGGTGCTTGCTCACCCACGACATCATGCGGCACGCCGCCGCCCCTGGTGCCGCGTTCAGGCTTTCGCCCTGGTGGCCGGCGCTGGTGTACGGACCCTGGACGGTCGCATCGCTCTCGATCCTGCGAGCCACGCTGCACCGCCGCCGTGCTCCCCACGCCTGGGCCGTCGCCCTGTTCTTCTGCGCGCTCGCCGCGCTCTCGTGCATCGCCGCGGCGCCCAGGACCGTCAGCGGAGCGGGCGTTGCCGCGCTCCCCGCCATCGCGACCATGGCCTGCTTCCACCAGTTCGTACGCCACATCACTCTCACCCGGCCGCCACGCCGCGAGGTGGGTGGCTGGTGCAGAGCCGTACGCCGCTGTTCAAGTCCTGATCATTCAGATTCGCTGTAGGTGCAGGACAAGCCGGCAGAAAACGTCGCGAGAAGGCTGCTGCCCGAGGAACGCCGTGCCCGGATGGGCAGGAACTCCTCGGGCAGCAGCTCGGTCGGATCAGAGATTCGGTCGGATCAGAGACTCGGCCGGACCGCCGGTTGGACCGGCGACTCCTAGAAGAGTGAATACAGCAGCTTGTTCGGCGAACCCGTCCGCGGGTCCTGGACCTTGCCGCTTGTCGCACCGTTCACGAGCGCGTCCCGGACCTGGACCGGGCTCGCCGTGGCGTGGGTCGCCAGGTAGAGCGCCGCGGCGCCCGCAGTGTGCGGGGTGGCCATCGAGGTGCCGGAGATCGTGTTCGTCGCCGTGTCGCTGTCCTTCCACGACGAGGTGATGTTCACGCCCGGCGCGAACAGGTCCAGACAGGTGCCGTAGTTGGAGAACGACGCCCGCCGGTCCGTGTTGTCCGTCGCGCCGACCGTGATCGCCTCGGGCACGCGGGCCGGCGAGTAGTTGCACGCGTTCGCCGGCAGGCCGAGGAAGTTGCCATTGCCCGCGGCGATCGCGTAACTCACGCCCGAGCCGATGGACTTCTTCACCGCGTTGTCCAGCGCCGCGTCCGCGCTGCCGCCCAGGCTCATGTTCGCCACGGCCGGCTTCTTCGCGTTCGCGGTCACCCAGTCGATGCCCGCGATGACCCCGGCCGTCGTACCGGAGCCCTGGCAGTCCAGGACACGTACGGCCACGAGCTTGACGCCCTTGGCGACGCCGTACGTCTTGCCGCCGACCGTGCCGGCGACATGCGTGCCGTGGCCGTTGCAGTCCTGGCCGTTCTGGCCGCCGCCCACCGTGTCCGTGCCGACGCTCGCGCGGCCGCCGAACTCGCTGTGCGAGGTGCGGATCCCGGTGTCGATGATGTACGCGGTCACGTTCGACGCGGTGGTGTTGTAGGTGTACGTCTTCGACAGCGGCAGGTTCCGCTGGTCGATGCGGTCGATGCCCCACGTGGCATTGGGCTGAGTTTCGTTGATACGGACCGTGGCGTTCTGCTGGACGTACGCCACGCGCGGATCGGCGGAGAGTTTCGCGGCCTTCGCGCCGGACATCGACGCGGAGAAGCCCGTGAGGGCACTGCGGTAGGTGTGGTTCGGCGTGACGCCCAGATCGGCGGCGCGCGTGGTGCCGTCCTTCAGGACGACAATCCAGCTGTTCTGTACGGCAGTTGCAGTGGGAGCGAGACGGAGATCGCCGATGGACGCGCTGTGCGCGGTGGGGGAAACGGCGAACTGGAGACCGGCCGCAAGGGCGACTGCGGGTATCAGCGCCCCGACGCGTCGGGCAGTGGTTCTCATCTCGTGCACCTACCTTTCGTTGACCGTTTAAGGGACAAGTACGGGCGTGCATGCTGCCAGACAGTGCATATGCGCTGACCAGGGTCTCGTGACGTGACGTGCGACACAAGGTGCCGACGCCATGTACGGCATGACGGCCACCGGATTGTGAACACCCATCAGGTCGGCCTCGTCGACGGGGCCCTGGCTACCTGGCCGGGAACTCCCAGGTGAGCATCGCGAACACCCCGTCGTCCTTCGCCCCCGCCGACCGGTACGTCGCCAGCGCCGGGTCGTTGCCGGTGTCCACGCCTACCCACATGCCGTAGCAACCCCGCTCCCGCGCCACCTCGATCAGCGCCTCGGTCAGCGCCCGTCCGATGCCGCGCCTGCGGTACGCCTCGTCCACCGACAGCTCGTACAGGCACATCTCCGTGCCCTTGTCGGGGTGGAGCATCTCGATGCCGGAGATCATCCCGGCCGGCGTCCCGTCGACGTACGCGATCAGCATCAGATGCCCGGCGGCGGCAAGGAACCGCTCGGCCCACTCCGCCCGCGCCGGTCCGTCGTAGAGATGCTCGGCCGCGGTGAGCTCGGCCACGGTCGTAGCGCGCCGGATGTCCGTACGGAGGTCCATGCGTGGCCCTTCCCCCAGGGGTGCATACCGCGTCTGGTGTACGGCGACCGTACTCCGTACTACTTGGGGAGGCTCGTGAGTTCCCCCTGGCGGCAGCCGAGTCCGCACAGGGGACCGGCTTAGGGTTTCAAGCATGCAGATCCGACTTCCCCGGCCGCGCGGCCGATGGCTCGCAGGTGTCGCAGCCTTCGCCGTCCTCGCCGGCGCGGGCACCTGGACCGCGGTCGCTGACGACGGCGCACCGGCTGTGCACCGTGAGGACCGGGTGCAGCAGATGCCCGGGGCGGAGATCGACACCTCCTACTTCACGGCGGGTGGCAAGGGCCGCCGGCCCGCTGTTCTCCTCGGGCACGGCTTCGGCGGCAGTAAGCAGGATGTACGCGCCCAGGCCGAGCAGCTGGCCCGCGACGGATACGCCGTGCTGACCTGGTCCGCCCGCGGTTTCGGTGAGTCCACCGGGAAAATCGGGCTCAACGACCCGGACTTCGAGGTCAAGGACGTCTCGCGGCTGATCGACTGGCTGGCGGCCCGGCCCGAAGTGCAGCTTGACGCGGACGGCGATCCGCGCGTGGGTGTCACCGGGTCCTCGTACGGCGGGGCGATCTCGCTCCTCGCGGCCGGCTACGACAAGCGGGTCGATGCGATCGCACCCCAGATCACCTACTGGAACCTGGCCGACGCGCTCTTCCCGAACGGTGTCTTCAAGAAGCTCTGGGCCGGGATCTTCTTCTCGACCGGCTCGGCGGGTTCGGCGGCCGGTTCCGGCTCGCAACCCCCGGCCGACGAGCCCGCACCGGACGCGCCGGCGGGTCGGGCGGCGCCCGGCGACGCGGCGAAGACCGATGGGGCGACGGCCAAGGCGCCCGGCGACGCGGCGAAGGCCAAGGCGGCGAAGGCCGAGGCAGCGAAGGCCGAGGCAGCGAAGGCCAAGGCGGCCGGGTCCGCGGCCAGGAGTGATGCGGCGAAGGCGGCCGGGGCCGAAGCCGCCGCCGACCCGAGCGGCTGCGGGCGTTTCGAACCTGCCCTCTGCGCCATGTACGAGCGCGTCGCCGTTGCCGGAAAGCCCGACGCCGCCGCCCGTACGCTCCTCGAGGCCCGCAGCCCCTCCGCCGTCGGCGACCGCATCAAGGTGCCCGCGCTCATCGTGCAGGGCCAGGCGGACTCGCTCTTCCCGCTGATGCACGCCGACGCCATGGCCAAGAGGATCAGCGCCAACGGCGTGCCCGTCTCCGTCGACTGGATCGCGGGCGGCCACGACGGCGGCGACCGGGAGACCGGCCGGGTCCAGGGCCGTATCAGCGACTGGTTCGACCGGTACCTCAAGCAGGACAAGGGCGCGGACACCGGGACCGGCTTCCGCGTCAGCCGGACCGGCGGCGTCGACTCCACCGACGGACAGGCCCTGCTGCGCGGCGCCACCGGCAACGCCTATCCGGGGCTCGGCAGCGGCGTGCGGCCGGTCGCGCTCAACGGCCGCGCGCAGACCTTCGCGAATCCGGCCGGCGCCACCCCGCCGGCCATCTCGGCCGTCCCCGGCCTCACCGGCGGGCTCGCCCAGCTCTCCTCTCTCGGCCTCGGACTCTCCCTCGACTTCCCCGGCCAGTTCGCGCGCTTCGACTCCGCGCCGTTGGCCCAGTCGCTGCGGATCACCGGCTCGCCGACCGTCAAGGTCAGGGTGACCTCGAGCAGCGGCGACGCGGTCCTGTTCGGGAAGGTGTACGACGTCGGGCCCAACGGCCGTGAGCAGGTGCTGCCTTCCCAGCTCGTCGCGCCGGTCCGGGTCGAGGGCGCCGGGCAGGGCAGGGACGTCGAGCTGTCCCTGCCGGCCGTCGACCACGAGGTCGACGCCGGCCACCGGCTGCGGCTGGTGCTGTCCGCGACCGACCTCGGCTATGCGTCTCCGGCCGCCCCCGCCGCGTACACCGTCGAACTCCTCGGCAGTGGCGCACTGGCTGTGCCCACCGCGCCCGCCGTGAAGACGCAGGCCGCGGGACTGCCCTGGTGGACCTGGGTCCTCCCGGCCGCGGGCGCGCTGCTGGCGGCGGCCCTGCTGATCACAGCCCGCCGCCGGGTGGTCGCTCCCGCACCCGACCCCGTGCTTGCCGAAGTACCCCTGGAGATCACCGGGTTGACCAAGCGGTACTCCAAGTCCGCAGACCGGTACGCCGTACGGGAGCTCTCCTTCCGCGTCCAGAAGGGCCAGGTACTCGGCCTCCTCGGTCCCAACGGCGCGGGCAAGACCACCACCCTGCGCATGCTGATGGGCCTCATCCGGCCCGACGACGGCGAGATCCGCGTCTTCGGCCACGCCATCAGGCCCGGCGCACCTGTGCTCTCCCGGGTCGGCGCGTTCGTCGAGGGGGCGGGCTTCCTGCCGCATCTGTCGGGACGCGACAACCTGGAGCTGTACTGGCGGGCCACCGGCCGCCCCGCGAGCGACGCGCATCTGGAGGAGGCCCTGGAGATCGCCGGCCTCGGCGATGCCCTCGCCCGCGCCGTACGCACCTACTCGCAGGGCATGCGGCAGCGTCTCGCCATCGCCCAGGCCATGCTCGGCATGCCCGATCTGCTCATCCTCGACGAGCCGACGAACGGCCTCGACCCGCCCCAGATCCGTGAGATGCGCGACGTGATGATCCGGTACGCGGCCGCAGGCCGGACCGTCATCGTCTCCAGCCACCTCCTGTCGGAGGTCGAGCAGTCCTGCACGCATCTGGTGGTCATGGACCGTGGGCGGCTGGTGCAGGCAGGACCGGTCGCGGAGATCACCGGCGAGAGCGACACCCTGCTGGTCACCACCGCGGAGGAGGTGCCGGAGCCATTGATCGAGAAGATCGCCGCTCTCCCGGGTATCGGTTCCGCCTCCCGTACGGGCGAAGGACTGCTCGTACGCCTCGACGGAGCCACCGCCACCGGCATGATCACCGAACTCGTCCGGCTGGACGTGCCGTTGACGGGCGTCGGTCCGCACCGCCGCCTGGAGGATGCCTTCCTCACCCTGATCGGAGGTTCCGCATGAGTACGCTCGTCGAGTCGGCCCCGGGCTACCGGGCACGGCACACGCTGCCGCTGCGTGTCGAGGCCGTACGGCAGCTGAAGCGCAGGCGGACGCTGGTGATGGCGGGGATCCTTGCCGCGCTGCCGCTCATCCTGATCGCCGCCTTCGCGATCGGCGGCACACCGGACGGTGGGGACAGCAGCCGGGTGACCCTGATGGACACGGCCACCGCGTCCGGCGCGAACTTCGCCGCCACCTGTCTGTTCGTCTCGGCAGGCTTCCTGTTGGTGGTGCCGGTGGCGCTCTTCCACGGGGACACCGTGGCCTCGGAGGCGAGCTGGTCCTCTCTGCGCTATCTGCTGGCCGCTCCCGTCCCGCGCTCCCGGCTGCTGTGGTCCAAACTGGCGGTGGCGCTCGGTTTCAGCGCGGCGGCGATGGTACTGCTGCCGCTGGTCGGTCTGGCGGCGGGGACCATGGCATACGGCTGGGGTCCGCTGAAGCTGCCCACGGGCGGCGGCTCCCTGGCCGCCGGCGACACCGTGGCGCGTATTGCGCTGGTCGTGGCGTTCATCTTTGTCTCCCAACTGGTCACGGCGGGACTTGCGTTCTGGCTGTCCACCAAGACCGACGCCCCGCTGGGCGCGGTCGGCGGAGCGGTCGGACTGACGATCATCGGCAATGTGCTGGACGCGGTCACCGCGCTCGGTTCGTGGCGTGATGTGCTGCCCGCGCACTGGCAGTTCGCCTGGATCGACGCGCTGCAGCCGCAGCTGGAGTGGAACGGCATGGTGAAGGGTGCGGCGGTCTCGGTGACGTACGCCCTGGTGCTGTTCGCGCTCGCCTTCCGGAACTTCTCCCGCAAGGACATCGTGTCGTAGGAGATGTCGCAGGGCATGCCGTACGGGCTGTCGCAGGAGGTCTCGCGAGCGGTCCCGCCGGGCTCCTCCTAGACCCAGCCCCGGCGAGCCGCTTCCGCTCCCGCCCGGAAGCGGCTCGTCGTGCCGAGGGCGGTGAGCAGTTGACCGACGCGGCGGCTGTACGTACGCCCGGACATGCCGAGCCGGCTCGCGGCCGTCTCGTCCGTGAGCCCTGCCAGCAAGGCCTGCAGGACGGGCTGCAGATGGACGGGCAGGGTGCCGGGTACGGCCTGCCCGGTGAGATCGTCGCCGGTGTCCCACCAAGAGCGGTGCGCACGGACCAGGGCCTGGACGACGACGGGATCCCGGATCAGCAGCACGCCGTTGTAGTGCAGTTCGAGGTCGAGGGGGACGGCCGCGACCGTACGGTCCGCGACGAGCATCTTGAACGGGATCGAGTCGGTCACCCGGGCCGCGCCAGGACCGGTCCAGGGTGCCGTGAGATGAGTCAGCCCGTGCCGGGGCGCGATCCGCCGTACCGTCGCGGTCCGCGCGGTGGCCGTGCGCACGCATCTGCCGGCGAACTCCAGAAAGGGCTCCGGGATGCCGTGGCCCAGCGCGCCGGCCGGATTGTCGAAGCTGAGGAGCTCATGGCGAGCGGAGCGGACCAGGCCGGTCAGGGCCGCTCTCACCTGTGCCGCTCCCTGAACCGGCTGCCCCGGCACCTCCCGCAGAACGGACCGTGTGATCTCCCGCGAAAAGTCCTGTGCAACCTCCCTGCCGAGCACGGAGCCCGGAACCATTCCCGCGACCATGGCCGATCACCCCCGTCAATCCGCCTGCCAGGCCGCGTGTCAGACCGCCTGACGATCCGCGCGGTCCGTCCCCTCGGAGCCGTGCGCCACTCCATGTACGCATACGGCTGCACATGGTGACAAGGGCCTGCTCGGGGACTGGCGAGTCCTTGCCAGTCCCTTTCAGTTCCGACGCCGGACAGGTCACGATCGAGGCACGGGAGACGAGCGAATGAGGGCTGAGCGGGCCTGAGCCACTGAGGGGGTTGCCACCCGGCCGAGGGCAACCCCCGCCCGCCGTTGCCGCATTGAGATTCATCCGCAACTCCTTCGTCTGCTCCTTCTGGCCTCCTCGAACGTCACATTCACAAGTGCTGACGATCCAGGGGAGCCCAGATGAAGCTCTGCGCAAGGACGTACAGGGGAGTGCTGGCCGCGGTTCTGGCCGGCGGCATGCTGCTCACCGCCGGCTGTGGTGGAGGCGGCCAGAGCGACCGGGCCTCCCACGGAGGTGCCGAACGGCGGGCGAACGACGGCGCGAGGCCGGTGCCCGCGCCGAGAGCGCCGGACGGCGGTGGCGGAGCGCCCACGGCCGGGACCGACGCAAGGAAGGAGGGGGAGCGGAACGGCGATGAGCTCCAGGAGTCCACACCGGCGGCCGACTACCTGTCGACCTTCGCGCTCGACGTGGACACCGCCTCGTACGGCTACGCGCGCCGCACGCTCGCCGACGGGCAGCGGCCGAAGCGGGGCGACATCAGGCCCGAGGAGTTCATCAACAGCTTCCGCCAGGACTATCCGAGGCCGCAGGGCAACGGCTTCGCGGTGACGGTCGACGGTGCGCGTCCCCGGAGTGCCGAGGGCGAGGCAGGCGCCGAGGACTGGTCGCTCGTACGCGTAGGACTCTCCACCCGCCCCTCCGACCGCAAGGGTGAACGCCCGCCCGCCGCCCTCACCTTCGTGATCGACATATCCGGCTCCATGGCCGAGCCCGGCCGGCTCGACCTGGTCAAGGAGTCGCTGGGCATTCTCACCGACGAGCTGCGTGACGACGACTCGATCGCCGTCGTCACCTTCAGCGACGAGGCAGAGACGCGGCTGCCGATGACCCGGATCGACGACAACCGCGACCGTATCCATTCGGTGATCGACGGCCTGGAGCCGACCGACTCCACCAATGTGGAGGCGGGCGTTCTGGCCGGTTACGACGAGGCCGTCGAGGGCCGCAGGCGCGGGGCCACCAACCGGGTCGTCCTGCTCTCCGACGCACTCGCCAACACCGGTGAGACCGACGCCGACGCGATCCTCGACCGGATCGACGATGCCCGCCGCGAGTACGGCATCACGCTCTTCGGCGTCGGTGTCGGCAGTGAGTACGGCGATGCGCTGATGGAGCGACTGGCCGACAAGGGTGACGGGCACACCACGTATGTCTCCACCGGCGAACAGGCCAGGAAGGTCTTCGTCGACCAGCTGCCCACCCATGTCGAGTTGCGCGCCCGGGACGCGAAGGCTCAGGTGGCCTTCGACCCGAGGACCGTCAAGCAGTTCCGGCTCATCGGGTACGAGAACCGCGCGGTCGCGGACGAGGACTTCCGTAACGACCGTGTGGACGGCGGTGAGATCGGCCCCGGCCACACGGTGACGGCGCTCTATGCCGTACGGCTCCGGGAAGGTGCGAGCGGACATCTCGCGACGGCTACGGTGCGCTGGCTAGATCCGAAGACGCGGGCGCCGCACGAGCAGACCGGCTCGGTCGAGACGGATGCGGTCGACGGCGCGCTCTGGGACGGAGCCTCGAAGAGGTTCCAGGTCACCGCGGTCGCGGCGTACTTCGCCGAGTCGCTCAGGGGTGGTTCGATGCCGGGCGCGCCGACACTCGGTGAACTCGCTGAACGGGCCCGGAAGCTGGCGGGCTCGACGGAGGACAGCTCGGTGCGGCAGCTGGCGGACGCGATCGGACAGGCGCAGCGGCTGAGGGATTGAGCGCGGGAGCCCCGGACCCGCTCCGCTGTCCGGGGAGCGGGAGCCGTGGCGTCCTGCCCTGCGGCGGGGTCGGGGCTCGCCGCGGCTCGGGCCCTCTCGCAAGGTGGCTGCACCGCCCGCCGCACCGCGCCATGATGTGCCCCATGGCCACCCTCCTCCTCGCCCTCGCCATCATCTCAACAGGTCTGTACGCGGGCATGATGCTGATCTTCCGGACCGGGATCATGCCCGCGCTCGCCCGGCTGTCGGACGACCAGTTCGTGACGGTCATGAGCCGCATCAACGAGGCCGTGCCGCGCGCTGTGTTCATGCTGGTCTTCCTCTCGATCGTGGTGTTTCCGGCCGCGGCCCTGGCCGTCCCGGTCGACGGCCGCACGGACACCCAGCGGTGGCTGATCATCGCGGGCCTGGTGTGCGCGGTCCTCAACCACCTGATCACCATCGGCGGCAACATCCCACTGAACAAGGCTCTCGCCTCGGCCGAGTCGGCCTCCCCGGCTGTCCCCGCCGGCCAGGCGCGCGCCGCCTTCGAGTCCCGCTGGAACTTCCTCCATCTGATCCGCACTCTGTTCACGCTCGCGTCGTTCGCGCTGCTCGTCAGTGCCGCGCTGTAGTCGATCGTCAGGTCCTGGGGTCGGGCGAGCCGGGTCGAAACGGCGAGTAGCGGTCTATAGAATGACAAGACCGGCATTTTGGAAGCGTGGAAGCCCCCTACCCTCGAACCTGCCGATGGGACGAGATGAGCACGGGCCGTAGCACACCGCCGAGCCCTGGCGGCGGCAAGCCGCCGCAGGGCGGCCGCAGCCCCGCCACCGACCGCATGCTGCGTACTCTGCTGCGGCGCCGCAAGAAGCCGCTGATCGCCGACGACGTCACCGTCACCGACAGGTCCGAGGTGCGGCGCGCGGTCTCGGCCGCGGCGCTCGGCAACATGATGGAGTGGTTCGACTTCGGCGTTTACGCCTATATGGCGGCCACGCTGGGCAAGGTCTTCTTCCCGTCCAGTTCCCCCGGTGTGCAGGTGGTCTCGAGCTTCGCCACCTTTGCCGCGGCATTCGTCGTGCGCCCACTCGGCGGCCTGATCTTCGGCCCGCTTGGCGACCGTATCGGCCGCCAGCGGGTGCTCTCGGCGACCATGATCATGATGGCGGTCGGCACCTTCGCGGTCGGATTGCTGCCCGGCTACAACGCCATCGGCTTCACCGCTCCACTGCTGCTCGTCGTCTGTCGTCTTGTGCAGGGCTTCTCCACCGGCGGTGAGTACGCCGGAGCCACCACCTACATCGCCGAGTACGCACCGGACACGCGTCGGGGCTTCCTCGGCAGCTGGCTCGACTTCGGGACCTTCATCGGCTTCTCTCTCGGCTCCGGCCTGGTCACCGTGCTCACCGCCTCCCTCGGCCCCGACAGCATGGTGGACTGGGGCTGGCGGATCCCCTTCCTGCTCGCCGGACCACTCGGGCTGATCGGCCTCTACATGCGACTGCGGCTGGAGGAGACCCCTGCCTTCCTGGAGGAGTCCGAACGGAGGCACAAGGAGGTTGCGAAGCTGGGGGCGGGAGGCGAGGAGGACCCGGTCGAGCAGGCCCGCCAGTCCGGCAAGGGCCGGCTGAAGGAAATCTTCACCAAGCACTGGCAGGCATTCCTGATCTGCATGGGGCTGGTGCTCCTGTACAACGTCACCAGTTACATGGTCACCTCGTACCTGCCGACGTACATGATCCAGACTCTGGGGCAGAGCGAGACCACCGCACAACTGCTGGTGCTCGGCACCATGCTGGTGGTCGCGCTGACCATCACCCTGGTCGGCCGCAGCTCCGACCGCTGGGGGCGCAGACCTCTGTTCATGATCGGCAGCATCGCCCTGGTGGTGCTGGCTCTGCCCGCGATACTCCTGATCCGGGAGGGCGGCGTCGTGCTGCCGGGCATCGGCTGCCTGATCCTGGGCCTTCTCCTGGTCTGCTTCGCCGGTACCGCCGCTGCGACGCTTCCGGCGCTCTTCCCCACCCGGCTGCGCTACGGGGCGCTGTCGATTGCCTACAACATCTCCGTTTCGCTGTTCGGCGGTACGACGCCTCTGATCGCCGCGGCGCTGGTGGAGGGGACCGGGAACGAGCTCGTCCCCGCCTACTACCTGATGGCCGCCGGAGTGATCGGCTTCATCTCGTCCCTGTTCCTGCACGAGACGGCCGGCAAGCCGCTACGAGGTTCCGGACCGATGGTCGAGACCCCGGAGCAGGCCCGCGAACTGGTCGCGGGCAGCCGGACCGAGGCGAGCCGCCGGGCCCGCGACGCCTGGCTCCATCTGCGCCATCCCCGGGGGTGGCACCACGGCGACGGGGACAACTGACAGCGCCGGACACGACCGGCCCCCTCCAGCGACCATCAGCGAGGCGGTCCGGCGCTTACGCGTCCGCTACCGTCCGCCCGCTATGGTGCCTTTGACCAGCAAAAAGACCCTCCGGGGTGGAGGGTCTGTCGGTCGTGCGGACTGTGTGCCCCCGGCAGGACTCGAACCTGCGGCCAAGCGCTTAGAAGGCGCCTGCTCTATCCACTGAGCTACGGGGGCCGAATGGTGGCCTCGGTGGCCTGGAGCCCCGGGTCTGGTGGTTCCGTGACCTTGCCGGACACAAGGATAGGGCTCCGATCCCCATGACCCGGTTGCTTCACCTGCGTGGCACGATGTGGAGGTTCGGTGAAGCGAACCGATAATCGCAGGCAGGTGCGATTCCCGCACTGCTTTTGACGTCTCAGGTCACGGGTGTTGTGCACTCGTTATGCCTGCGCCCCACTCATCCCGTCTGCCCCGTCTGTCCGATCGGCGCGCAGAGAGCTCCATACGCTTCAAAAAGCCGCCAAAATTGGGCATTCTTCGCATGTGGTGACCTTGGATGCACGGCCTCAGCTGATCGACGCACTATCCGCCCTCCGCGACCGTGTCGCCGCCGTGCGTCTCCCCCTCCCTCTGCCCGGCACTCCGCGTGCCCGGCAGACGCGCACCGAGCTGCTCGCACAACTCGACGACTATCTCGTGCCCCGGCTCAAGGAGCCCGAAGCGCCGCTCCTCGCGGTCGTCGGCGGATCCACCGGGGCCGGGAAGTCGACCCTCGTCAACTCCCTTGTGGGGCGGCGTGTCAGCGAGGCCGGCGTGCTGCGGCCCACCACGCGTACGCCCGTGCTCGTGTGCCACCCCGACGATCACCACTGGTTCGCCGGGATGCGTGTGCTGCCCCAGCTCACCCGCGTATGGCTGCCGCCGCAGGACGAGACCGAAGGGCCCGACGACGGCGCGCGCGAGGCCGAGGAGGAAAACTCGCTGCGGATCGAGACCGCCGCAACGCTGCCCCGCGGGCTCGCGCTCCTCGACGCCCCCGACATCGACTCGCTCGTCGTGGAGAACCGTCTGCTGGCGGCCGAGTTGATCTGCGCCGCCGATATCTGGGTGATGGTGACCACCGCCTCGCGGTACGCCGACGCCGTGCCGTGGCATCTGCTGCGTACCGCGAAGCAGTACAACGCCACGCTGGTCACGGTCCTCGACCGGGTGCCGCACCAGGTCATCGCGGACGTGTCGCGGCAGTACGCGGCGTTGCTGACGAAGGCCGGCCTCGGCGAGGTGCCGCGGTTCACCATCCCGGAGCTGCCCGAGTCGGCGGGCGGTGGGAACGGTCTGCTGCCCACCACCGCGGTCAGCCCGCTCTTCAGCTGGCTCGCCCACCGGGCGCAGGACCCGGCGGCCAGACAGCAGGCCGCGGGGCGTACCGCGGCAGGCGTGATCGACTCGCTCAATACGCGGATGCCCGAGCTCGCGGGCGCGGTGGCCGCCCAGTACGCGGCGGCCGTACGCCTCACCGGCGCGGTGGAGGAGGCTTACGAGAGGGAGGGCGAGCGGGTGCGCCAGCGGCTCCGGTCCGGTGCCGTGCTCGCCGGGGACGCGCGGACCCGCTGGCGAGGCTTTCCGCGCGACAGCTCTGCGGGCGAGCTGCTGGACTCCCTCGTCGCCAGCCTCTCGTCGCTGCTCCAGTGCGCCGTCGCCGCCGCCGACGAGCATGTCCAGGAGGCCTGGCGGCGCGAGCCGGCCGCGGCAGCGCTGACCGTCCGGGGGCGCCCGGACCTGGAGTCGGTGGAGCGGATCGGGATCGCCGTTCGCCGCTGGCGACGGGTGCTGGAGGAGCTGGCCGAGGAAGAGGTACGCCGGCTGGAGCGTATCGCCGCGTCCGACCCCGAGACGGTGGCAGCGCTCCTCGCGGCCGCGCTGCTCGGCGGGCGCCGCGCCCGCAGCGCGGGGGAGCAGCTCGCCGAGCGGATCGGGGCACAGAGCGCGCTGCGGCTGCGTGACAGGGGCGGCGAGCTGGTGACGGCGTACATCGAAGACGTACTGCACGGCGAACGCGACCGCTGTCTCGCCCCCATCGACGCACTCGAAGTGACCCCTGAACCGCAGGCCGAGCTGATCGCCGCGCTGTCCGTACTGCAGAAGGAGAGGTGACCGCGGTGACCGCCATCACTGACGACGAGAACGAGGCCGCCGGCCGCTGGGATGACGGGCTGATCGCCCGGCGGGCCGGCGGCCGGGAGGAGGACCCCGGGACGGAAGCGGAGGAGGACCTCCTGGGCGAGGTGCATGTGCCGATCGGCGGTCCCTATATCGGGCCGCTGAGGGTCAGGCTGGACGCGCTGCGCGAGCTGATCGGGCTGTCGCGTACCCGGCTGGACGGCAGGACCCTCGCGGAGGCGGGGCGGGTACTGGACGAGGCGGCCGCCCGGCAGCGGCTCTCGTCGCGGCACACGGTCGTCGCCATCGCGGGCGCTACGGGGAGCGGGAAATCGACGTTGTTCAACGCGCTCGCCGAGGTACCGATCTCGGAGACCGGGCTGCGCAGACCCACCACGTCCGCGCCCATCGCCTGCACCTGGTCGGAGGGTTCGGCCGGTCTCCTCGACCGGCTCGCCATCCCACCGCGGCTGCGGCGCAGACCGCTCGCCGGCGGCGACGAGGAGCTGTCCGGGCTCGTCCTCGTCGATCTGCCCGATCACGACTCGGCCATGGTCAGACACCGGGAGCAGGTGGACCGGGTGCTGGCACTGGTGGACGCGGTGATCTGGGTCGTCGACCCGGAGAAGTACGCGGACGCCGCGCTGCACGAGCGGTATCTGCGGCCGCTCGCAGGGCACGCGGAGATCACCTTCGTGGTGCTCAACCAGGTGGACCGGCTCTCGTGCGATGCTGCCGACCAGGTGCTCGACGATCTGCGCCGGCTCCTCGACGAGGACGGCATCGCGCTCGGTGAACACGGCGAGCCCGGCGCCACGGTGCTCCCGCTCTCGGCGCTCACCGGCAGCGGTGTCGGTGAACTGCGCGAGCTGCTCGGGAAGTTCGTTCAGGAGAAGAACGCCGCGGCGCGCCGGCTGTCCGCCGACGTGGACGCGGCCGCCGCGAAGCTGCTCACGGTGTACGTCGCCGAAGGGCGTACCGGTCTGGGTGAGCGCTCGCGCGAGGACTTCGCCGCACGGCTGGCGGAGGCGGTGGGCGCGAAGGCGGCGGGCGAGACCGCGGAGCGCGAGTGGCTCAGGAATGCGAGCCGGGCTTGTGGGACGCCGTGGCTGCGGCTGTGGCGCTGGTACGAGCGCACGCGTATGCGCGGGAGCGGGTTGAGGCCTGCGGCCCCTGTGGAGGACGAGCTCACGGCACGGCAGCGGGTCGAGCAGGCGGTGCGTGCGGTCGCGGACGAGGCGTCACACGGGCTGCCGGGGCCGTGGGGGCAGGCCGTGCGCGAGGCCGCGCTTCGCGGTGCCGAAGGGCTGCCCGAGGCGCTGGACGAACTGGCGCTGCGCGAGGCGGGGGCGACGAGCGGCCGGCCGCCGCGTGCCGCGTGGTGGCCGGCCGGGGTGCTGGCGCAGGTGGCGATGACGCTGCTCCAAGTCTACGGAGGCCTGTGGCTGGTGGGCCAGATCATCGGTGTACTGGAGCCGGGCCTTGTGCCGCCGGCGCTGGTGATGCTCGCGGGGATCGTGGGCGGGCCGCTGGTGGAGTGGGCGTGCGCGGCGGCGGCCAGGGGGCCGGCGCGCCGGTACGGGCAGGACGCACAGCGACGGCTGCAGGAGGCGGCCGCGGCGTGCGGGCGGGCGAAGGTGCTCGATCCGGTCGTGACGGAGCTCATGCGGTACCAGGAGGTACGCGAGCGTTACTCGACCGTCTCGGGGCCCGGGAGGCCGACTGCGGGGGTGACGAAGTTGTCCACAGTGGTGCGGTAGTCCACAGGCGTCGGCGGGATCCTCCCGTCCGGTCCAGCATGGAGACCGGTCGGAGACGACCGGTCAGGGCAACAACCGGACGGGGAGGGTGGCCGCGATGAACGACACGATGGTGACGGTGGTGGGCAATGTCGCCACGAATGTGGAGTACCGGGAATCGGCGTCGGGAGGGGTGGCGCGATTCCGCTTCGCGGTGACGCCGAGACGGTACGAGCGGCAGAGTGGGAGCTGGTCGGACGGACACACCAGCTTCTACACGGTCTTCGCCTGGCGGACGCTCGCCGCGAATCTCGCCGGCTCCGTGTCCGTCGGTGAACCTCTGCTGGTCCATGGGCGGTTGAGGGTGCGCGAGGAGGAGCGGGACGGGAAGCGGAGGACGTTCGTGGACATCGAGGCGGTGGCGGTGGGACACGACCTGACGCGGGGAACGTCTGCGTTCCGCCGAGTGGTGAAGGCGGAACCGAATCTGACGGAACGTCCGCAGGGAGTGCCGGCATCCGTGTCCTGACCTGGAGTTGTGAAGATTTGTCGATCGAGAAACGGTGGAACGGCGATGACGTGCGGCTCGGTGGCGGGCGGCGGGTGACAGAGGGCGGGCGGCGATAACGATTCCGAGTCGGAATGGTTGTCTGACGGTATGACTGGGGACTGGGGTGTGCCTCCTCTCTAGGATTTCCGCATACTCACGGGGCACTTGAGTCTGCAGGCGAGGCACTCCCCCCACGCGTCACACGCGAATAGGTCCTCGTCCGGAGGGGAATTCTGTGTTTGCTGTGTTCTCTGCGTCGTCTGTACGCAGGCGGGGCGCTGCTCGTCGTCTTACTGTCGCGGCTGTGGTGTCGGGCCTCATCGCGACGGGCTCCATGGCCGGCGCGGGTGCGGCCGCCGTCGACGACGACGGCGGCCAGCACCAGGGGGGCGCGGTCGCCACTCTTGACGGGCTGAAGACCTTCGACCGGGCCGTGCTCCACACGAACGGCAGGAATCACGAGATCCCCGCCGGGGTGTTCGAGATGACCGTCGACGGCGGCGGCCGGCTGAAGACGTACTGCATCGACATCCACAACCCGACCCAGGAGCAGGCGAAGTACCTGGAGACGCCGTGGAACCAGACGTCGCTCGGCACCAACAAGAACGCGGGCAGGATCCGCTGGATCCTGCAGCACTCCTACCCGCAGATCGACGACCTGGCGGCGCTGGCCAAGGAAGCGGGCACCGGGCCGCTCTCCGAGAGGACCGCTGCGGCAGGCACTCAGGTCGCCATCTGGCGCTACTCGGACGAGGCGGACGTCGACGCCCTGGACCCACAGGCGGAGAAGCTCGCTGACTGGCTCGAGAAGGCGGCCAAGGACGTCGCGGAGCCCAAGGCCTCGTTCAGCCTGGAGCCGAACGCGGTCTCCGGCCCGGCCGGCGGCCGGCTCGGCCCCGTCACGGTCCGCACCGACGCCGACCGGGTCACCGTGAACCCGCCGGCCGACGCCGCCGCCAGCGGCATCAAGGTCACCGACGCGACCGGCAAGCCCGTCACTTCCGCCGTCAACGGCGCCCAGCTGTACTTCGACATCCCGGCCGGCGCCATTGACGGTTCGGCGACGCTGACCGCGCAGGCGACTACCTCCGTGCCGGTGGGCCGGGCGTTCGCCGGAGCGACCAAGAGCCAGACCCAGATCCTGGCCGGCTCCAGCGAGACGACGGTCTCCGCGGACGCCACCGCCACCTGGGCGAAGGCGGGCGCGATACCGGCGCTCTCCGCGAAGAAGAACTGCGTCAAGGGCGGCGTCGACATCACCGCCACCAACAAGGGCGACGCTCCGTTCACCTTCGAGCTGATGGGCTTCAAGCACTCAATCCCGGCCCGCGCGTCCAGGACCGTCACCATTCCGGTCGCCGAGGACCAGGCGTACGACTTCACCATCACCGGGCCCGACGGCTTCGAGAAGACCTTCAAGGGCGTACTGGACTGCAAGACCACCGGCACCTCGGGCCCGGAGACGGACACCCCCTTGTCCCAGCCCAGCCCGGCCTCGGCAGGCGGCACCTCCGCCGGCCTCGAGGGCGACCTCGCCGAGACCGGCAGCTCCAGCGCCACTCCGATGATCGCGGGCATCGCCATCGCGCTGGTCGTCATCGGCGGCGGCGCGGTCTTCTTCCTCCGCAAGAAGAAGTCGACGGCCACAGAGGAGTAAGCGCGTATACGCGCAACGTGACGCTGCGTTGATGACGGCCCCGGTATGCCCGCCCGTACCGGGGCCGTTGGTCGATCGTCGACCGTCGGCCACGACTGCTTCGGTCGTGCGGCAGCCTGCGTGGGCGCTTCACGAGGGACGATTTCTCGCACTCGTATTCGATTTGCGCGGGGTGGGCTGTCGCCCGGCAGGGATCTCGCCCGGCAATGTGAGGGGGCTCACGTACGCAGAGGGGGTGGTGGGGGCGGGTCGGCGTCTCCGTTGCCCGATGACCTTCCCGTCGGCGCGTTGGCCAGCCGGAACGTGTTCGCCCGCGGGACCGTCCGCGGGCCGCCAAGGGTGACCGGCGACGACCGGTGGCGACCGGACCGGCGCGTGCGCGCGTCGTATGCGGCCCGGATCAGAGCCGCTGACCGTACTCATTTCCATCACGGGCTGGACCTACGGCAAGATGGGGTGTATCTGCCCACCCACTTCTTGCCGGACGGTTTCTCTTGGCTGAGTACATCTACACGATGCGCAAGACGCGCAAGGCGCACGGCGACAAGGTCATCCTCGATGACGTGACGCTGAGCTTCCTGCCCGGTGCGAAGATCGGTGTGGTCGGCCCCAACGGCGCCGGTAAGTCCACCGTGCTGAAGATCATGGCCGGCCTTGAGCAGCCGTCCAACGGTGACGCGTTCCTGTCGCCCGGCTACACGGTCGGCATGCTCCTCCAGGAGCCCCCGCTCGACGAGTCCAAGACCGTGCTGGAGAACGTCCAGGACGGCGCCGCCGAGATCATGGGCAAGCTCAGGCGCTTCAACGAGGTCGCCGAGCTGATGGCGACCGACTACTCCGACGCGCTGATGGAGGAGATGGGCAAGCTCCAGGAGGACCTGGACCACGCCAACGCCTGGGACCTCGACGCCCAGCTCGAGCAGGCCATGGACGCGCTGGGCTGCCCGCCCGGCGACTGGGCGGTCACCAACCTCTCCGGTGGTGAGAAGCGCCGCGTGGCCCTGTGCAAGCTGCTGCTCGAAGCCCCCGACCTGCTGCTCCTCGACGAGCCCACCAACCACCTGGACGCCGAGTCCGTGCAGTGGCTGGAGCAGCACCTCGCCAAGTACGCCGGCACCGTCGTCGCCGTCACCCACGACCGGTACTTCCTCGACAATGTCGCGGGCTGGATCCTGGAGCTCGACCGCGGCCGCGCCATCGGCTACGAGGGCAACTACTCCACCTACCTCGAGAGCAAGCAGTCCCGCCTCAAGGTCGAGGGCCAGAAGGACGCCAAGCGCGCCAAGCGCCTCAAGGAAGAGCTCGAGTGGGTCCGCTCCAACGCGAAGGGGCGGCAGGCCAAATCGAAGGCCCGTCTCGCCCGTTACGAGGAGATGGCCGCCGAGGCCGACAAGATGCGGAAGCTGGACTTCGAGGAGATCCAGATCCCGCCCGGCCCGCGTCTGGGCTCCGTCGTCGTCGAGGTCAACAAGCTCTCCAAGGCCTTCGGCGACAAGGTCCTCATCGACGACCTCAGCTTCACGCTGCCGCGTAACGGCATCGTCGGTGTCATCGGCCCGAACGGCGCCGGCAAGACCACGCTGTTCAAGATGATTCAGGGCCTCGAGGCCCCCGACTCCGGCGAGATCAAGGTCGGCGAGACCGTCAAGATCTCCTACGTCGACCAGAGCCGCGCCAACATCGACCCCAAGAAGTCCCTGTGGGCCGTTGTCTCGGACGAGCTCGACTACATCAACGTCGGCCAGGTCGAGATGCCGTCGCGTGCTTACGTCTCGGCGTTCGGCTTCAAGGGCCCGGACCAGCAGAAGGCGGCCGGCGTCCTCTCCGGCGGTGAGCGCAACCGCCTCAACCTGGCGCTGACCCTGAAGCAGGGCGGCAACCTGCTGCTCCTCGACGAGCCGACCAACGACCTCGACGTCGAGACGCTCTCCTCCCTGGAGAACGCCCTGCTCGAGTTCCCCGGTGCGGCCGTGGTCGTCTCCCACGACCGTTGGTTCCTCGACCGCGTTGCCACGCACATCCTGGCGTACGAGGGCGAGTCCAAGTGGTTCTGGTTCGAGGGCAACTTCGAGTCGTACGAGAAGAACAAGGTCGAGCGCCTCGGTGCGGACGCGGCCCGTCCGCACCGTGCCACCTACAAGAAGCTGACCCGGGGCTGAGTCGCTCATGGCCCGGTACATCTACCGCTGTCCCCTTCGCTGGTCGGACATGGACGCCTTCGGGCATGTCAACAACGCCGTCTTCCTGCGGTATCTGGAAGAGGCGCGGATCGACTTCATGTTCCGGCTGGCGCCGGGGGACGGTTCCCCGTCGTTCTCCGGCGGGTCCGTCGTGGCCCGGCACGAGATCGACTACAAGCGGCCGCTGGTCCACCGGCACGAGCCGGTGGTCGTCGAGCTGTGGGTGACGAAGATCAGCGCCGCGTCGCTGACCATCACATACGAGGTCAAGGACGCCGAGGGCCCCTCCTCGCAGGTCTATGTGCGGGCCTCGACCATCGTCGTGCCCTACGACCTCAGCGCCGAGCGCCCGCGCCGGATCAGCGCGGAGGAGAAGTCCTTCCTCCAGAAGTACCTCGACGACGCAGGCGAGGGTGCTCTCGCAGCATGACCGTGCCCGTGCAGAGTCTGCACTTCGCCGATGCGAGGGAGGCGGAGGATCTCGCCGCCTTCCTCGCCCGGCTGATCCACTACGACCGCGCCGCCGCGGTCAGGCTTCAGGCCGGGGCCGGCGCGCTTGCCGTTTTCGGGCGTCCACCGTCCTTCGAGGTGCTCGCGATCCGCACGGCACGGCTCTGCGACCCCGTCGAGCTGGATGTCACCGTCTCCGCGGGCGAACTGCTGGAGTGCATCGGAGCCGAGGGCGGCGCGGAGTTCACCGTGCCCGCCGCCGTCACCGGTCCGCCATGGGCCGGTCTGCTGCCGCCGCGCGGCGGCTGGCGCGAGATCTCCGGACTCCCCCCGGCGAACGCGATGCAGGGCGCGGTCGCCGCCGCGGTTGCCGAATTCCGCGCCCGCGACGCGCAGTTGCCCGCCGAGCGCCGCACCCGGGCCGAGCGTGACCGGATAGGGCGCGAGATCTGGTCGCGCACCGTCGCCGGCAGCAAGCTGCCGCTGCGCGCTGTGCACGCCGCCCAGTCGCTCGGTTTTCTGCGACCCGGCGCCCCGGTCGCGCTGCTGTCCGCGGGCGCCTGGCTCAGACTGCGTACGCCCTTCGGCTCGATCGTCGTACGCACGTCGGGTCTCGGCGGACTGACGATGACCCCCACCGGACGCGGTTGACCCACGCCCCACCGGGCACGCACGGCACGGGCTTGAAGTCGCACCGCCGAGGCCGGACCGGCGGAGTCCTCGGCCGCTTCCTCTGCCCGGACGACGGGCCGGCCGGCCGCCGTGGACGCGGTCCGCGGCGTGCAGTGCGCGGCGTGCAGTCCACAGGGTGCAGCCCGCGGCGCTCAGTCTGCGGCGTTCACCATCGTCGCCGCGGCATAGGTGAGGTACTTCCACAGCTGCTGCTCGTGCTCCTGCGAGAGTCCGAGCTCGTCGACGGCCGTGCGCATGTGCTTCAGCCAGGCGTCGTGCGCGGCCCGGTCGACGGTGAACGGTGCGTGCCGCATCCGCAGCCGGGGATGGCCGCGGTGGTCGCTGTAGGTGCGCGGACCGCCCCAGTACTGGATCAGGAAGAGAACGAGCCGCTCCTCGGCCGGACCCAGATCCTCCTCCGGGTACATCGGCCGCAGCACCGGGTCCCCGGCAACGCCCTGGTAGAAGCGGTGGACGAGCCGCCGGAACGTCTCCTCGCCGCCGACCTGCTCGTAGAAGGTCTGCTCCTGAACGGTGCCGCGCGGAATCTCGTTCACGTGAATAAGCCTCGCAATGTGTCTCTGGTCAG
Source organism: Streptomyces sp. NBC_01750 (assembly GCF_035918095.1). Classification (NCBI taxonomy): domain Bacteria; kingdom Bacillati; phylum Actinomycetota; class Actinomycetes; order Kitasatosporales; family Streptomycetaceae; genus Streptomyces; species Streptomyces sp. NBC_01750. Next base: position 3,181,104 of record NZ_CP109137.1, on the reverse strand, counting down.
CCCCGAGGGGGTGTCGGCCGGGGGTCCGGGGGTTGCCCCCGGGAAGTGCAGCACCCGTTCCATCGTCTCAGATGCACCGGCCGAGGACTCCAGCACTGGGACCATCCCCGACCGGGTGCTCGCCTACGGGGCGGCGGCGCAGGAGAGTGTAGGCATGACTGTGCACCTGGACCGGTTCGCCGAGCCCGCCGCCGAGGCGCGGCGGTCGCTGGTGCGGGAGATCGTGGCGGCCGGCGGGCTGACCGACCCGGCCTGGCTGGCGGCGTTCGAAGAGGTGCCGCGGCATCTGTTCGTGCCGTACTACTACGGGATCCGGGCGGGTGCGTACGAACGCCTGTGGTGCGAGGACCCGGACCCTGTGCGGCGGGTGCGCTGGCTGCGAGGTGCGTACACGGACGGGCCGCTCGCCACCCGGGTGCGCGACGGTGAGTTGGTCTCCTCCAGCAGCCAGCCCTCGCTGATGGCCCGGATGCTCGAGGAGCTCCATGTCGAGGACGGGAACGCCGTACTCGAGATCGGCGCGGGCACCGGCTACAACGCCGCGCTGCTGTCGCACCGGCTCGGCGACGACCTGGTGACCACGGTCGAGCTGGACCCGGAGATCACCGAATCGGCGCGGTCGCATCTGGCGGCGGCGGGCCGCCATCCCACCGTCGTCACCGGCGACGGTGCGCGCGGCTGCCCGGGGCGTGCCCCCTTCGACCGCATCATCGCGACCTGCACACTGCCGTCGGTGCCGTTCGACTGGCTGCCGCAGTGCAGCCCGGGGGCGCGGATTCTGGCTCCGCTCTCCACCGGGCTGATCGCGCTGCGGGTACGTGTCGACAGCCGCGGCAGAAGCGCGGAGGGCCGCTTTCTGCGCACGTCGGCGTATTTCGTGCCGCTACGCGGTGGCGCGCTGCCGCGGGAGGGGCACACCGGCGGGCTGCCGAGGCGCATGGTCGAGAACGACCTCTTCCGCTTCCTGCTGACCTTGACCGCGGGCAGCCTCGACCCGCACGAGGCCCTCTCGCTGTGGGAGCGCGAGCGGCGCCCGGAGCGGGACCGGTTCGGGGTCACGGTCAGCGGGGACCACCAGTGGGCCTGGCTGGACGACCCCGAAGGGCCGTACGCGTGGCCGCTGGGACGCCCGACCGGCTGGGCCGCCTCGGCAGGTGGCTAGTCTTCCGACGGCATGGCCAGGAGCCCAGTCCTAAAACACGCCTCAGCCGCGCCGGATGGTGATGGTCGTCCAGGCGCCGACATGGACCCGGTCGCCGTCGTTCAACGGGATGGGCACGTAGGGCTGGATCGGATCCTCGGCGCCGTTGAGCGTGGTGCCGTTGGTGGAGTTCTGGTCGACAACGGCCCAGGAACCGTCGGGCTGCTGGACCAGCACCGCGTGCTGGTGCGAGACGCCCGGGTCCTCCGGCGGTACGGACAGGTCGATGTCGGGGGACTCGCCCGTGGAGTGCCGGCGGCGGCCGATGGTGATCTGGTTCCCGTCGAGCGGCAGGTGCTGCTCGGGCGAGTACGCGGGCAGATTGAGGCCGGTGGCCTCGGGGCCGCTGCGCTGCATCATCGCCAGGAAGTACTCACGGTCGGGCGCGATGACGGCGGTCCAGCCGGCGGGGGTCTGGTACTGGGGCGGCTGCTGCTGGCCCTGCTGCTGGGCGAACTGCTGCTGCATGGCCAGTTGTTGGAAGGGATCGCCCGGCTGCCGGAACGGATCCGGCTGCTGCGGCGCCTGGGGAGTCTGGGGTGCCTGGGGTGCCTGGGGTGCCTGGGTCTGCGAGGGCGGAGACAGCATCCAGTCGTCGCCGCCCGTCTGCACGGGCTGCGACAGGTCGGGCGGAGCGGGTTGCTGGTACGCGGGCGGGGCCGGCGGACCCTGCTGCGACTGCGGGTTGGGGAACGGATTCTGCTGGGGGAACGACGGCGGGGCCGGCGGACCCTGCTGCTGGTATGCCTGCTGCTGGGCCGACGGATCGTTCATCAGGGGCTCGGCCGGCCGGTTCATCTGCGAGGGCCGTGAGCTGTGGTAGTCGTACGCATCAGGCTGCCGGTGCGGCTGCTGCTGGTGCGGCGGCGGGGGCGGCGGGGGCGGCGGTGCCTGCGCGGGCTGGGACTGGAAGCCCGGCGGAAGGTTCAGCCCGGGGGGCTGCTGGGACGGAGCCAGCGGGGTGTACGACGTCGCCGTGTGCGTGAGGAAGTTGTACCGGCACTCCTCGCAGAACGGGGCCATGGCCTCGCGGGGGGTGCGGCACTGCGGGCAGAGCTCCGCCTGGGCGGTGGCGTTCGGATCGCCGGGGCCCGGGTAGCCGTAGGCCGGCGGCGGCGGGGGAGGCGGCGGCGGAACGGCACCCGCGGGAGCGCCAGGACCGGCCATGCGGTGGCCACAGACCTCGCACCAGTCGTCGGAACCCGACTGGTGTCCGTTCGGGCAGGTCGGCATGTCGGCGCTTCCCCCTCTCCTCGTTCGGCCCGAGGGCCGTTCACATAGGTGTTTCTGCTGCTACTTCTTCACACGAACCGTCTTGGTCGAGCGCGTTTCGAGGGTCATCTCGTCGGCTTCCGCGACCTTCGCCTTCAGTCGCACAGTACCGGTCGCCGCATCGACGACGTCCACCACCTTCGAAAGGAGTTTCGCAGTGTCCTCGTTCCCCGAGTCCGCCGCGAGTTGAACCGCGCGGCCCAGCTTGGCGGTCGCGCCGTCGAAGTCGCCCGACTTGCGTGCATCCAGCCCCTGCTGGATGACTTGTGCCAGTTCGGCCTGCCCTGTGTAGTGCGCGACCTGGGGGTTGATCGAGGTGGACGCCACCATGTCGTCCGTCCACACCGCCTTGACGAGCCCTTGCGCAAGCACTTCGGGAGCACCGCCGTCCGCCGCCGGAATGATCAGCGAGACCCGGGCCGCCAGCATCTCCTGGCCGATGCCTGCCTCCGGTACCTGGACGCATACGTGGTAGTCGCGGGACTCGTCGCCCCAGGAGCCGGTCGGATAGTCCCCGGCCCGCGGTCCCGCCTCCGTACGCCGCCCGGTCAGCTCCTCGACCGTCGGCGCCACCTGCTTGACGAACTTGATCTCCACGCCGACGGGCGTCCACAGCCGCAGCGCCACATCCGCGATCTCCTTGCCCATCGCGTTCTCCATCATGCTGGTGAAGTCCGCGGCCAGCCCGGCCGGGTCGGCGACGATATCGGCCGTGCCGAGCAGCGCCGATGCGATGCCGGTGACCTCCTTGACCTCCCAGTCCGTGCCGACTCCGCGGGCGTCGCAGGTGAAGCGGCCCGCGCAGGCGTCCAGGGCGGCCCGCAGGTCCTCCGGGGACTCGTGCTCATTGCGCCCGTCGGTGAGCAGGATGCCGTGCCGGATAGGGACGTCGGAGGAGGCCAGCAGCCGGTCGGTCAGCCGCAGCCAGGTGCCGATCGCGGTGCCGCCGCCCGCGCTGAGCCGTCGCAGGGCTTCCTTGGCCTGGCCGCGGGTCTGCGCGTCGGCGACCGCGAGCCGGCCGCCCGCGGGATAGACCTCGTTCGCCACATGCGTACCGGCGACCACGGCGAAGGCGACACCGTCGCGCAGGGTGTCGATGGCGGCGGCGGTGGCATCACGGGCATTGCGCATCTTGGTCGGCGGATAGTCCATCGAACCGGAACAGTCGACCATGATCACCACAGCGGCGCTCGGCGCCTGTCCCGGTATGTACGAGGGGGAGGACGACGCTCCCGCCAGCGGCGCCCCGCCGCTGGTGCCGCCTCCGGTGGAGGTGACCGTGACGATCGCGTTGACCTCGCGGCCGCCCTCCGGCAGGAATTCGTTCTGATAGACCTCGACGGAGAACTGCGGCACCTGGGACTTGGAGAAATTGGCCATCTCATCGGCTCCTTGAGGCTCCACTGGGCAGCGAGAAAAGAACACAGGTGTCCCGCGGGCGGCGGCTCGCCGGACATTTCGGGGCTCAAGCCTTGTTGTAGGCCGATCCTGCCCCTTGGTGCGGCACGGCGAACGGCACGACGGCCACTGTTACGTTGTCGTGGCCGCCGCCGTCGAGGGCATGACCGACCAGCACTTGAGCGCTGTGCAGCGGCCGGCCCGCGGCATCCACCGGGATGGCCCGGGCCATCTCCTCGGCGCCTTCCGCGTAGTTCCACAGGCCGTCCGTGCAGACCACGACCACACCGGGCCGGTCCGGCTTGAAGGACGCGGTGTGCGGCTCGAGTTCATACGCATCGGCTCCCAGCCAGCCCGTGATGGCGTGGGCGCGCTCGTCGGCGTACGCCTCCGCCTCGCTCATCAGGCCGGCCGACACCATCTGGGCGGCCCAGGAGTCGTCCTCGGTGAGCCGGGCGGGCGGGCCGCTGCGGTCGTCGGGCACCCAGTAGGCGCGGCTGTCGCCGACCCAGCCGATGACCAGCAGACCTGCGGCGGCCACCGCGCCGACGATCGTGCACGCGGGTGCGTTCTGATGGCGGTGCGGATCGTGCTCCATGGCCTCGCCCCGATCGGGCTCCGTGGCAAGGGAGTTGACCGCTTCGGAGGCGGCGATGATCGCCTCATGCATTGCCTGCTGGGGGTGCGTGCCGCGCGGCAGCGACTCCAGCAACAGCTCGTTGGCCGCGCTCGCGGCGGCCTCCGATGCCTCGTCGGGGCGGGTCGCCGATGAGACCCCGTCGCAGACGATCGCGACGACGGCGGGTGAGCCGTCGGGCAGAGCCGTGGAGGAGACCGCGAACGAGTCCTCGTTGCGGTGGTGGCGCAGCCCGCGGTCGCTGACTGCGGCGACCGAGCCCAGCTCCTGCTCCATGTGGTCGCGCTCGCGGGGTTGCGCGTGGCCGCAGTTCTCGCAGTAGCCGTCGGTGTCGACATGGCCGGCGCGGCAGGCCACGCAGAGCTTGGTGCCAGGCGCGGAAGTGGTGGCGGGGTCCGCGGCACGCGGGTCGGCGGCCACGGCGGTGCCCGCCTCGGGCGCGGGCAGCTCGAAGTCGCCGCTCGATGAGGCACTGGCGTCGGCGGACGCGTCATGGCTGGGCGGATGGTCGTACCGCACGGCCGATGCGGGCAGTTGACCGCCACCCGAGTCCGTACCCGCCAGATCGCTCGGCAGATGTACTGGCGCGGGGGTGCCCGAGGTGTCCGTCCCGGTAGCCGCCGGCCACTCGACGGGAGTGCCGATGGCGATGGTGGGATGGTCGCTTCGGGGCGCGGGCACGGCCGACAGGTCGTACCCGCACGCACCGCAGAACAGGTCACCCGTCTCCAGCGGTTCCTCGCAGCTGGGGCATGTCGACCCGGTGGCCAGCTGATGTTTCTGCGACGACATCAATCACACCCACGTCCGGGGGCGGAAACGGTTCGCCCGTTCCACCAGGTCTATCCGCTCCTCGCCCCGCTGGGCGAGCCGGGCGAGCACCCGGTATGAGCGTTCCAGCCCGAAGCGCAGGCCGCGCTCGTCCAGTTCGCTGCCGAGCAGCACGGTCGGTGCGCTCTGTGCGTTCGGCGCGGTCGGTACGGACGGCGGGGCTCCGGGACTACCGGAGAGTACCCAGTCGAGAGCCGTACCGAGTACTTCTGTCGACAACTGCTCACGGCGTACCGCGTCCAGACCGAAGTCCTTCAGGGCCTCCACCTGCGCCGCGGCCGCCGACAGGTCGTCGATCAGGGGGTCGTGCGCGGCGCGTCGCCGCAGCCTCGCCCGTACGGCCGCGACCCGCGCCGCCGTGTAGTGGATCGACGCCTCGGGTACCGACTCCAAGGTCCGTACGGCTCCGGCCCGGTCGCCCGCCGCGATCTGCACCCGGGCCAGGCCGAACGCGGCGCTGACATAGCTCGGGTCGGTCACCCATACGAGGCGGTAGTACTCCGCGGCGTTGTCCAGCTGGCCGAGCACCTCGGCGCAGACGCCCAGCGCCAGCTTGGGCGCGGGCTCGCCCGGGAACGCGTCGTAGATGGCGTCGAAGGAGAGCGCCGCGACCTCGTTCTCACCGGTCACCAGCGAGGTGAGACCGCGGTACCAGACGACGCGCCAGTCGTCGGGATGCTGGCTCTCCAGGGTCGCCAGTGCTCTGGTGGCGGAGTCCAGTTCGCGCATCTCGAGCCGGGCGCGCAGCTCGCGCAGCCGGGTCTCCGGGGAGCCGGCGGCGGCGGAGTGCAGCGCGGCAATCAGCTCGGCGGGCGCGGAGGCCATGAGACCGGCGAGGAAGCCGGCGTTGGGGTCGTTCGGGTCGACGCGTGGCACCGGCAGCGCGAGCGAGGTCGCCCGGGCGTCGAGCACCGCGAGATGCGGTGCGAGGGACAGGCTCGCGGGCGGTGCGCCGAGGACCTCGCCACGTGGCGCGGGGATCGCGGCGGCCGGCGGCGCGTAGGGGTTGGCGGCGGCTCCCGGGGTTCCGCTCCCCGGGGTTCCGCCGCCATTGCCGGTCTCGTATCCGGCGGCCCAGGGGTGGGCCGCCGAACCAGCGCCCACCGCGGCCGAGCCGGCCACCGCGGCCGAACCGTTCCCGGCGGCCGTCTGCTTGACGCGCCCACGGCCCGAAGGCAGCACCACCCGCGCGCCCAGCTGCGACACATCCCCCGTGAGCTCCGCGAACAACTGCGTGTCCGTGACCCGCAGCTCCGGGCCGAAGAGAGTGGACAGCGAAGGCCGCGGGCGGCCCGTCTGGATCGCCACGACCTCCCGGAGCACGCCCGTCAGCTGCTCCGCCATCTCCGGTGCGGAGGCGAACCGCCGCACCGGATCCGGGTCCGTCGCGCGCACCAGCAGCCGGTAGAAGGACTCGTACGTCCTGAAGACCTGGATGTTCTCCGGGTCGGGCAGGGAGTCCACGAACACATTGGTGTAGCCCTGGAAGTCGAAGGTCAGCACGGCCAGCGTCCGCGCGACCGTGTACAGGTCCGAGGCCACCGACGGGCCGACCTCGGCGACCTCCGGGGCCTGGTAGCCGACCGTGCCGTAGATCGCGGACTCGTCGTCGTCCATCCTGCGGACGGCGCCCATGTCGATGAGCTTGAGCTGGTCCTGCTGCTGGATGGCGTTGTCGACCTTGAAGTCGCAGTACAGCAGGTTTCTGCTGTGCAGGTGCCCGAGCGCCTCCAGCGCCTCGATGCCGTACGCGCACGCCTGCTCGACCGGCAGCGGGTCGCGCTTGCCGTCCGGGCCGCGCCGCTCGTTGGCGATCTCCTTCAGCGACTTTCCGCCGACGTACTCCATGACGATGTAGCCGTCGAGAGAGCCGGTCCGCTGGTCCAGGTGCTCGACGAAGTTGTAGATCCGGACGATGTTGGAGTGCTCGATCTCCGCGAGGAAGCGGCGCTCCGAGATCGCCGCCGCCATGGCGTCCTGGTCGCCCGTGTCCAGCAGGCCCTTCAGCACCACCCAGCGGTCGGACACCGCCCGGTCCACCGCGAGATAGACCCAGCCCAGGCCGCCGTGGGCGAGACAGCCCGCCACTTCGTACTGCCCGTGGACGATGTCGCCCTCGCTCAGCTTCGGCACGAAGGAGTACGGGTGGCCGCACTTGGTGCAGAAGCCTTCCGTGCGGCCGGCGCGCTCGCCGCGGGAGCGTCCCACCGGCGCCCCGCAGTCGGAACGCGAGCAGAACCGCTTCCGCTCCGGAACCTCGGGGTTCTCCATCACGGCCGAGCGCGGATCGGGGCGCGGCACCTCCGGTACGGAGACCAGGCCCGCCCCCAGGCGGTTGCGGCCGGAGGCGCCGCTGTTGGTGCCGGAGCTGCGCACCGAGACCGAACGGGACGAGGTGCTGCTGCCGGAGAGCGAACGCGACAGCCGGCCGGAGACGGAACGGCGCGAGGTCGATGAGCGCGACGAGGCCCGCGAGGAGCGTGAACTGCTCCGTGCGGAGCTGCTGCCCCGGCCGCCGCCCGTGATCCCGGTGGGCTGCGAGGCGACCAACCCGGTGGGCGAGACGACGGGCGCAAGACCGCAGGTGTCGCAGTACAGGTCACCGCTGCCCATGTCCTCGTAGGAGCCCTCACAACCGGGGCGCTGACACTGCTTGATCTCGCTCACGAATCCCCCCTGCGGTCAGTGGGCCCGGACGGACCGGACTGTCTCGGCACCAGTACCTCCGCGGCGGCCTGCTGATAGCGCAGCACCGCCTGCTCGGCGACCCGCAGATCGCACGGTGCGCTCCACAGCATCCGGCGGGCCGCGTCGTACCGCTCGATCAGCAGCGGGTCCTCCGCCATCCCGTGCCTGGCCACCTTCGCCTTGTACGCGTCCAGCCGGCCGCGCAGCTCGGCGCGGACCGCGAGCGGCGCGGTGACCGCGGTCAACGACTCGCGGGCGCGCAGCAGCTCGTCCTCGGCCTCACGTTCCAAGGACTCCAGCAGCGGCGAGAGCCGGTGCCACTGGGAGTACCGGCGGTACTCGGCGGCGGTGGCGAGCCGCTCCTGCAGAACGGTCGGCGGGCCGCTGACCGCCGGCACCTCGGATGCCGCGATCTTCGCCAGCACCTCGCCCCGCGCCGAACGCGCCTCGGTCAGCGTCCGGTCGGCGCGCGAGAGGACATCCCGCAGCCGGAGCAGCCGCTCCTCCGAGTCCTGCCGGACCTGGAGCACCGCCTCGATCTCCCGGCGGATGTCCTCCAGGACCCGCGCCGCCCGGTCGTAGCGTTCGGTGTCGGGCCGGCCGCCGCCCGGGGCCGAACTGCCGGGCGCGGACCGCCAGAAGGCCAGCGGATCGGAGATCACCTGGGCGCGCAGCGTGGACAGCTCATGGGTGATCGACTCCAGCTCGTCGCCGGCCGGATGCTCCCCGGGCCGTACACCGACGGAGTGCGCGAGCGAGCGGGTGCGATGCAGCTCGGCGGAGAGCAGATCTATCCGGGCGGGCAGCGCGGACCACACCGAGTCGGCCGTCACCACCATGTCCAGCGAACTCGCGTACAGCTCGTTCATCCGGGAGACCAGCTCCTCGAGCGTGAACTGCTCGGAGAGTTTGGCGGGTCCGGTGATAGAGGGCGCCGGGTGAGCGGCGGTGCCGGCGATCGTGACACTGCGGCCGCGCAGCCGTTCGGTCAGCTCCACCAGGTCCTCGCGACCGGGCCAGCGCCGCCTTGCGCGCAGCTCACGCGTGTCGTCCAGGGCGCCGGTGTACGCGTCGAAGTACCCCCACAGCAGCGATATCGCCTGCTCGGTGGAGGCCCAGCGGTCCTTGGTGACGCCCGTCAGCCCGGCACCTTCGAGGAGCCTGCGGCCCGCGTGGTCCTGAAGGGCCAGGAGCGACGTCTCGATCGCCTCGTGCTCCGCGCCGAGCCGCGCCAGCGCACGGTCCACCTCGTCCCGGTCCATCACCGGTCCTGGGGGTCCCCCCGCGAAGCTGGGGGAGGGTCCCGCGACGCCCATCGATCACCTCTCCGCTCTTCCTGCAAGGACTAGTCGTTCGTGGGTCAGCCGGTGCGGTACTTGGGCGCTGGTGGCCCGGTTATCCCGGGCAGATCGGCGACCAGCCACTTGTTGTACGCCTCCGTCCAGGGGCCCTTGCGGTAGTCGTCGAGCACCTTGTTGACCCGGCGCACCAGGTCGTTGTTGCCGAGCTTGGTGGCGACGCCGTAGAACTCGGTGGTGAAGGGCTTGCCGCCCTTGAGTTCGACCGCAGGGTCCTGCGCCGCCTGGCCGGCCGCGAGGGCGGCGTCCGTCACGACCGCGTCGACGAGGCCCATCTGGAGCCGGACCAGGCAGTCGAGCTGGTTGGGCACGGTGAACCGGTCCTCGTCCTGCGGCTGCCCGTCGTGCGCGTCCTTGAACGTCGCTCCGAAAGAGTTCTTCTCCAGGGCCTCGTACGCCGTCGAGCCCTCCGCCGAGCAGATCCTCTTCCCCGCGAGCGACGTGTTGTACCCGGTGATGGACGAGCCCTTGGGCGCGAGCACCTGCTGGCCGGTCTGGAAGTACGCGGTGGAGAACGCGACCTGCTTGATCCTGGCGCAGTTGATCGTCATCGTACGGACGACGATGTCCACCGTGCCGTTGTTCAGAGCGGGTATGCGCTGGTTGGTCGGTATGGCGCGGAAGATGACGGCGTCCGGCCTGCCGAGGAGGTCCCGGGCGATGGCCCGGGCGAGGTCGATGTCGAAGCCCTCGAGGCCGCCGCTGGCGGGATTGCGATAGCCCCAGCGGTAGCTGTTCTGGTCGACGCCGACGATCAGCTTGCCCCGCTGCACGATCCTGTCGATGTTCGGCCCGTCGGCGGCCGACGACGGCAGCGAGGCCTCGGGCGTCTCGCAGTCGTCGGCCTTGGCGGGCCGGGTCGAGGCCACGCCCTGACCGGCCAGCGCCGCACCGGCGTTGTCCGCGGCGCCGTGGGACAGCGGCAGCAGGGTGGCTGCGGCGGTCAGGGCGCAGGCAGCGGCCATCCCCGCGACGCCGCCCCAGCCACGGAACCGGGTCCTCGTGTCCGTCATCGCGCCTCCTCTCACCGGTACTCCGAAAGCCTGCGGTTGATGCCGAGAATCGCTCCCGCCGCGCCCAGCACAGCCAGCGCCGCGGCGCCGATCGGCAGCCCGGACAGTGCCCCGCGCCCCGACTCCGCGGACGCCGTGAACTCGCTCTGCTCATGGTCGATCGCCTGGCGCAGCGCCGCGTCCACGGTGTCGAAGGACTGGCCCGTGGAGCCCTTCGCCCCAATGGTCTGCTCCAGGGCGCCTTCGAAGTCGCCGTCGTTGTCGACGTCGCGCGCCTTCTGGTGGCGGGTCCGCCACTCGGCGACGGCCGTGGTGGCGTCCGCGACGGGGTCGCGGCCCTCGGGGTCGTCGGCGAGGTCCTTGGCCCACTTGAGTGTGAGACTGACGGCGTCCATGCGGTTCTTGTAGGTGAACTCGTACTGGTCGTTCTTTCCGTCCGGGGTGAGGACCGCGCCTCGTGCCACCAGTGTCAGGTTCTCGTTGGCGCGGGCCTGCAGCGCGTGCACCCGGGAGGTGTTGAGGGTCTTCAGGGATTCCTGGCCGTGCTCCATTGCGTCCCGCAGCTCGGTGCGGGCCACGGTGTGCCCCACGATCAGCCAGAGGATGACGACCGTCGAGGCCGCTGTGGCGGCGAGCAGCCCGTGGTTGAACATGCGGTTCGTCCGCCGGTAGTTGCGCCGCTGGGCCCAGACGAGCGCGGCCAGCGCCAGCACGCCGAGACCGAGCGAGGCGAACGGCCAGTCGCGCGCGTCGCCGGTGTCCTGGTCGAGCCGCGCCGTCTCCGCCTTGTAGAGCCTGTCGGCGGCGGGCAGCAGCTCGGTCGACATCTTCAGGTTCGCGTACCGCAGATAGGCGCCGCCGAGCGGCAGACCCTGCCGGTTGTTGGCACGGGCGCGCTCGATCAGTCCTGTGTAGCGGGGCAGCTGCTCATTGAGGGTCGCGATCTGGCGGCCGGATTCACTCGAACTGCTGGTATTCGCCGCGGCGTTGACCAGCAGACGGGACGCGGCCGTGATGTCCCTTTCGTACCGCTCGTGGATGACGCGGGGTTCTTCGGCACCCGCGAGGAAGCCATTGGCCGCCGCGGCGTCGGCGTCGGCCAGCGAGCGGTGGATGGACGCGGCGTCCGCGCTCAGCGGCTGGCTGCGGCTCACCACATCGTCGGCCGCGGACGCCCGGTCCGAGATCTCGAACGCGGTCACCACGCCGAACGCCACCACCAGCGCGGCCAACACGGCCCCGATGATCTGCAGCCGGCCGGGCTCGGTCGTCGCAGCCGTACGCAGCCGCTCCTTGCCCTCGGCCCATGCGCCGCGGTGGGCGGGCGGCTGGGCCGGCGGCTGCGCGGGCGCATACGTCGGAGCCGCTTGGGGCGCGGTGCGCACAGTCGGCGGGTATGTCACGTGACCTCCCCCTCGGTCGCTGACGTCGGCCCGCCCCCCGGCGGGTTGGGGGACGACTCCCGGCAGCAGTATGGCCGCAGTGACTGACATTCACAGCACGATTGACTGGATCTTGTTTCTATCGCAGCAATCCAGGATCCCGCCAGGCCATTCTCCCCGCATCCTCCCCACCATGAATACGCTTCAGTGCCTTGATCGGTTCCCGTTGTGCGGGCGGCGGAAGCCGCACCGGAGGTCTAGGCGGAGGCCGGATACAGCGGAGGCTGGGCCATGAACCGTGGCCGCGTACCGTGGTGCGGCTGCGCGGCGTGCACCAGGAAGGGATGGCAGAGATACACATCCCCGGGCCGGCCCGTCGCGCATACCGTCCCGCGGTGCGCGGACGCCGCGTCGATCGCCGGGCCGATCTCCATGATCGAGACGCCTTCCTCCCCGTACGGAGCGAGCAGCGCCGGCATGTCGTGGTGCGAGCCGATCCGGATCCGGGTCGGTGCGTCACTCCCGCCGACCTCGCTGAACAGGAACAGCATCAGCAACGCCCGCCCCTTGGAGCGGTGGTTGGCGTAGTACGTGCTCGCGCCCTCCGGCTGATAGCTGCCCTCGATGTGCCAGCCGGCGTCGTCGGGCTCCTCCTCGTGCGGGAAGCGCAAGGGGAACGACCCGAGTGAGTACCGCGGCTCCCACCGCCCTGGACCGACCAGCCGGTCGAAAGCGTCGAGCAGCACAGGGGTGTTCACGGCCTGTATGAACGGCTCCTGGGCCATGCCCCACACCCAGTGCACGGGCCGGGTCCAGGTCGCCGGATCGCCCGGATCACACCCCGTCTCGGCCCACAGCAGGTCGGCGCACTCCTGTGCCACGGACGCCGGGAAGGCCCCTTCGAGCTTTACGAACCCGTCGGTCTCGAACCGTTCACGCAATGCGTCGCCCATGCCCCCGATCCTGATACCGGGCCCATGGGCGGCGCATCTCGTTTTCCTGCCGCTCCTGCCGCTCCTGCCGCTCCTGCCGCTCCTGCCGCTCTGCAGCCCCCGCCCCCGCCGCCCAGCCCCGCCGCCCCGCAGTCCGGCTCCCGCTACGCGTAGTGGGCGCGCAATCGGGCGCCCGCCTGTGGCGACGCCCCGATGTGGTCGAGTCCCAGCAGAGCGGCGCCCAGCACCGGCGGGGCCGTCACCACCCCGATGACCGCCTTCGGTGCCTTGGCCGCGAGCAGTCTGCCGATGTGCTCGTCCAGTTCCGGGTGCTGGGCCGCGAGGACGCTGCCGCCCAGCAGCACCGGAGCCTCCTCGTCGAGCAGATCGAGCCGGGCGAGCGCCACCGTGGACATGGCGACGACCTCCTCCGCGAGCCGGTGCACCAGCGAGCGGGCGACCGGATCCCCCTCGGCGGCGGTGGCGAAGAGGACCGGGGTCAGTTCATGTCTGCGCGCCGAGGGGATGTGCTCCAGATGCAGCGCCTCGATCAGCGCGTACATGGAGCCCAGGCCGAAGTGCGCGGGCAGCGTGCGGGCCAGGGCCGTCGGCTCGCCGCGGCCGTCCTCCGCCCGCGCCGCGAACCACAGCGCCTCCTCCGCGAGCCCCGAACCGCCGCCCCAGTCCCCGGAGATCTTGCCGATCGCGGGGAAGCGTGCGGTACGGCCGTCCGGCAGCATGCCGACACAGTTGATGCCCGCGCCGCACACCACCGCGACGCCCCGCGGCTCGTCGACGCCCGCGCGCAGTATGGCGAAGGTGTCGTTGCGCACCTCGGTCGTACGGCCCCACTCTCGGGCGTGCAGGGCGGCCGTGAGCTCTCTTTCCTCCACAGGCAGATCGGCGTTGGCGAGACAGGCCGACACATGCTCGACGCCGTCGATGGCGGCGCCGTGGGCGTGTGCCTTCGCCAGTGCCCTGCCGACGGTCGCGCCGAGCACGTCGAGCGCCGCCTCGACGCCGACCTTCGGCGGCTGGAAGCCGGGCCCGCGGGACGACACAAGGACCGAACCGTCGTCGCCGACGAAGGCGACATCGGTCTTGCTGTTTCCCGCGTCGATGGCGAGGACTGCGGCGTTCACGCCCACGCGAGATGCTCCTGGTTGTGCGCGATCAGCTTGTCGGTGAGCGCTTCGGCGTACTCGTACTGGCCGATCAGCGGATGCGACAGCATGGCCTTGAAGACGCGGTCACGGCCGCCGCGCAGGGCGGCCTCCAGCGCCAGGTCCTCGTAAGCGGTGACCTGGGCGATCAACCCCGCGTACAGCGGGTCGACTTCGGGCACAGGCAGCGGTGTCACCCCCTGCGAGCCGACGGCGGCCTGTACCTCGATCACGGCGTCGTCCGGCAGGAAGGACAGCGTGCCGTTGTTGACGGTGTTCACCACCTGGTACGGGCTGCCGCCCGCGCCCAGCAGCGAGGCCGCCAGGTCCACGGCGGCCTCCGAGTAGAAGGCGCCGCCGCGCTTGGCGAGCAGCTCCGGCTTCTGATCGAGCGCCGGGTCGCCATACATTTCGAGCAGCTGCTTCTCCATCTCCGCGACCTCGGCGGCCCGCGAAGGCTTCGTCCTCAGCTCGCGTACGACCTCGTCGTGCGCGTAGAAGTAGCGCAGGTAGTACGAGGGGACGACACCGAGCCGGTCGAGCACCGCACGCGGCAGACGCAGATCGTCGGCGATCGCGTCACCGTGGCCGGCCAGCAGCTTCGGCAGCAGGTCCGCGCCCTCGGGACCGCCGAGCCGCACACCCGTCTCCCACGTCAGGTGGTTGAGGCCCACATGGTTCAGGTGGATGTCGGCCGGGGCGACTTCCAGGAGCGCAGCGAACTTGCGCTGGAAGCCGATGGCGACATTGCACAGACCGACGGCCTTGTGGCCGGCCTGCAGCAGCGCCCTGGTCACAATGCCGACCGGGTTGGTGAAGTCGATGATCCAGGCGTTCGGATTGGTACGGCGTACCCGCTCGGCGATGTCGAGGACGACCGGGACGGTACGCAGCGCCTTGGCGAGGCCGCCCGCGCCCGTCGTCTCCTGGCCGATGCAGCCGCACTCCAGCGGCCAGGTCTCGTCCCGGTTCCGCGCCGCCTGCCCGCCGACGCGCAGCTGCAGCAGCACCGCGTCGGCGCCTGCGACGCCCGCGTCCAGGTCGGAGGTGGTGACGATCTTCCCGTCGTGTCCCTGCCTGGCGAAGATCCGCCGTGCCAGACCGCCGACCAGCTCGAGCCGGCCGGCCGCCGGGTCGATGAGAACCAGTTCACTGATCGGGAGGGTGTCCCTCAACCGGGCGAAGCCGTCGATCAACTCAGGGGTATAGGTGGATCCGCCACCCACGACTGCGAGCTTCATCAGTTCCTAGCCCTTCACTCCGGTCAGTGTGACGCCCTCGACGAATGCCTTCTGGGCGAAGAAGAAGACGAGGATCACGGGGGCCATGACCAGTACGGTCGCGGCCATGGTCAGATTCCAGTCGGTGTGGTGTGCGCCCTTGAAGGACTCCAGGCCGTACGACAGGGTCCACGCGGCCGGGTTCTCCGAGGCGTAGATCTGCGGGCCGAAGTAGTCGTTCCAGGCGTAGAAGAACTGGAAGAGGGCGACGGCGGCGATGCCCGGTCTGGCCATCGGCAGCACCACCTTGATCAGTGTGCGGAACTCACCGCAGCCGTCGACCTTCGCCGAGTCGAGATACTCGTTCGGGATGGTCAGCAGGAACTGGCGCAGCAGGAAGATGGAGAACGCGTCGCCGAACGCCATGGGGATGATCAGCGGCCAGAGCGTTCCGGAGAAGTCGAACTGCTTCGCCCAGAACAGGTACATCGGGATGATGGTCACCTGCTGCGGCAGCATCATCATCGAGATGACGAGCATCAGCGACAGCTGGCGGCCGCGGAAGCGGAACTTGGCCAGGGCGTACGCCACCGGGACCGAGGAGGCGACCGTGAGGACGGTGCCAAGACCCGCGTACAGCAGCGTGTTCTTCCACCAGGTCAGGAATCCCGGGGTGTTCCAGACGTCCGCGTAGTTGCTCCACTCCCAGTTCTGCGGCCAGAGATCGCGGGTGAGCGCCTGCTGGTCGCTCATCACCGATGTCAGGAAGAGGAAGACGAACGGCAGGACGAAGAAGAGCGCGGCCGCGATCCCCAGCGAGTGCACCGCGACCCACTGGAGCAGGGCCTTGCGGCGCGCGGAGCGGGCCGCGGGGGACCGGGAGATCGCCTCGGGGGCCGTGCGGGCGCTCAGGACTTGGGTCATGACGGTCAGTCACCTGCCTGGATCAGGCCGCCACGGCGGCGCATCAGCAGCGCGGTGAAGGCCATGGCGAGAGCGAACAGCACAAGCGCGATCACACAGGCGGAGCCGTAGTCGAAGCGCTGGAAGCCGAGGTCGTAGACGAGCTGCGGGAGGGTCAGCGTGGACTTGTCGGGGTAGCCGGGTTCGAACTGCTGGCCGGAGCCGCCGATGATGCCGGAGGCGACCTTTCCCGCGACGAGGGGCTGTGTGTAGTACTGCATCGTCTGGATCACGCCGGTGACCACGGCGAACATCACGATGGGCATGATGTTGGGCAGGGTCACGAAGCGGAACCGCTGCCGGGCCGAGGCACCGTCCAGCTCCGCCGCCTCGTACTGCTCCTTCGGTACGTCGAGCAGCGCGGCCATGAAGATCACCATCAGATCGCCGATGCCCCACAGAGCGAGCGAGGTGAGGGCGGGCTTCGACCAGGCGGGGTCGGTGAACCAGCCGGGAGTCGGCAGCCCGATCGAGTCGAGGACCGAATTGACCGGTCCCGTACCCGGGTTGAGGAGGAAGACGAAGGCGAGCGTCGCCGCGACCGGCGGGGCCAGGTACGGCAGATAGAACAGCGTCCGGAAGACCCCGGCACCGGTCTTGATCCTGGTGATCAGCAGTCCGATGCCGAGACCGAACACGACCCGGCAGGTGACCATGACCACGACGAGCCAGAGGGTGTTCTGCATGGCCGGCCAGAACAGCCGGTAATCGTTGAAGACGTAGGACCAGTTGTCCAGGCCGTTGAAGGTGGGCGGCCGGATGCCGTCGTACTTCGTGAAGGAGAAGTAGACGGTGGAGATCAGCGGGTAGGCGAAGAAGACGCTGAAGCCGATCAGCCAGGGCGACATGAAGGCCGCCGTCCGAAGCGCCGACCGGCGGCGCTTCGAACGCAGGGTGTGCCGGCCGGTGCTGCCGCTCCCGCTCCTGCCCGTGCTCCTGCCCGTCCTCGTGCTCGTGCTCGTGCTCATGGAGGGCTACTTCGCCTTCGCGATGTCCGTGTCGATCTGCTGGGCGGTCTTCTCCAGACCGGCCTTGAGATCCTTCACGGAGCCCTTCTCGTACTGGTAGCCGAAGTCCTGGAACGTCACCTGGTACGCGCCGCCGTCGGCCTGCGCCGGGGTGGTGTTCGACTTCGGGTGCTGCGCGATCTCGATGAAGGTCTCGAACCCGGGCTCGATCTTCAGCTTCGGCGACTTGAGCGCCTCCAGCGTGGACGGCACGTTGTGGATCGCGTTGGCGAAGGCCACGACCGCGTCGGTGTCCGTGGTCATGTACTTCAGCAGTTCCCAGGCCGCGTTCTGCTTCTGGCTGGTGGCCGCGATGCCCATGATGGTGCCGGAGAGGTAGCCCTTGCCGTAGTCGGCGACCTGGTCGTCGGCGACGGGCAGCGGAGCCGTGCCGATCTCGAACGTGGCGCCCGCCTCCTTGGCCATACCGAGGCGCCACTCGCCGTCGAGCTGCATGGCGACCTGTCCGGTGTGGAAGGGGTGCTTGGCGCCCCACTCGTCACCGAAGGTGTTGCGGTACTTCTCCAGTTTCTGGAAGCCGCCGAGCTTGTCGATCAGGCCCTTCTGGAAGGTGAGCATCTTCGAGAAGGCCGGGTCCTTGGCGACGTTGGACCTGCCGTCGGCGCCGAAGTACGTCGGGCCCCACTGGGAGACGTAGTGCATCGGGGTCGTCTCGTAGCCGTGGTAGGTCGGCATGAAGCCGACCTGCGAGTAGCTGTCGCCCTTGGGCCTGGTCAGCTTCTCGGCGGCCTTCCCGAACTCGCTCCACGTCTTCGGCGGGGCGGTGATCCCGGCGGCCTTGAAGGCGTCCTTGTTGTAGTAGAGCCCGTACGCGTCGTTGAGCAGCGGCAGCGTGCACTGGTTGCCGTCGAACTGCGTGTAGTCGAGCAGCGTCTTCGGGAAGACCTTCGCCGGGTCGATCTTCGACTTGTCCAGGAACGGCTTGAGGTCGACGAAAGAGCCGGAGGTGCAGAACTTGCCGACACTGTCGGTGGTGAACGAGGACACCACGTCGGGCGCCTTGGAGCCGCCGGCCCGCAGCGCCTGCTGGATCTTGGCGTCGGTGATGTTGGCGGTGACCTTCACCTTGATGTTCGGGTGCGCCTTCTCGAACCGGGCGACGTTGTCCTGGATCGCCTTCACCTCGCCGGGCGCGCTCCAGCCGTGCCAGAAGTTGATCGTGACGTCTTTCTCGGGGTCGTCGTTCGCCGCGCTCTCGTTCGACCCCGTACAGGCCGAGGCCAACAGGGATATCGCGGCGGTCGCGGCGAGCGCGGCGGCTGTCCTCCGGGTGCGTGTGGGCATGGCTGTGTCTCCCTGTGGCGGGTAGAGGGGCCTGAGGTCGAACGGGTGGGTGTGGTGGTTTCAGCGGGAGGTGCGGTGGTCAGCGGGAGGTGTCGAAGACTTCGTCCCGCGTGGTGGCCAGGGCGCTCTCCAGCGCCCCTCGCAGGACAGGGTGTTCCCGTACGGAACCGAGTACGAGACGGGGCCGGGAAGCGGCCAGTTCGGTGAGCTCTGCCTGCACACGTTCGCGCAGAGGTTCTCCGCCGGCGGCGATCACCTCGCCGGACAGGACGACAAGTTCGGGGTCGAGCACGGCGACCATGGAGGCGAGACCGGTGGCGAGACCGGTCGCATAGGCGTCGACGAGCTCGCGGTACGGCCCCGACTCGGCACCCGCGGCCCGGGAGACCAGCTCGGTGGCGACCTCGGCGTGCGGACCGTGCGGGACGCCGTCCACACCGAGCTGGCGCGCCAGCCGGGGCAGCGCCTGCGCACCGGCCAACTCCTGGAAGCCGCCGCTGTTCGCCTTGGTCACCTGCCGCACCAGAGGGGTTCCAGGCACCGGCAGGAACCCGACCTCACCGGCCCCACCGGTGAAGCCGCGGTGCAGCCGGCCGCCGATGACGACGGCGGCGCCGAGGCCCTCCTCGTTCCACAGCAGCACAAAGTTCTGATGACCGTGCGCGGCGCCGAGGCGCTGCTCGGCGACCGCGACGAGGTTGACGTCGTTCTCGTACTCGACGGGCATCGGCAGCACCGCGGCCAGCTCGTCGAGGAGGGTGGGGGAGTGCCAGCCGGGCAGATGGGAGGCGTACCGCAGCCGCCCGGTGGACGGGTCGAAGGCGCCGGGTGTGCCGATGACCAGCCGGTGCACGTCGGAGCGGGTGACCCCGGCGGCCTTCACGGCCCCGTCGAGCGCCTCGGTGACCTGGCGTACGACGCTCTCGGCGCGCCGTCCCGGGGTCGGCAGCTCGAACTCGCCGACGGTGGCGCCGGTGATGTCGGCGACGGCGGCGCGGATCCGGTGCGGGGTCACATCGAGCCCGCCGGCGAAGGCGGCCCGCGCGTTGACGGCGTACAGCTGAGCGTTGGGCCCGGGCCGCCCTTCGGTGGTCCCGGTGGCGACGACGAGCCCGGCGGCCTCGAGGCGCGCCAGAAGCTGGGATGCGGTGGGCTTGGAGAGGCCGGTAAGTTTGCCTATCTTCGTACGTGACAGGGGTCCGTGCTCGAGCAGCAGGTCGAGTGCGGCCCGGTCGTTCATGGCGCGGAGTACGCGCGGCGTACCGGGTGTGGTTCCGGCCACGACGGATGCACCTGCCTTTCGACTGCCGACTTCTCGGCTGCACTGTTAGGAAAGTTTCCTAACCAGTGAGAGGAAAGTAAGCCGCACGTCAGCCGGGCGTCAATGGCCGGCGCCTCTGAGGCAACCAAAGTGTTACCTGCCAAGGCGCCGGGCGTGTGCAGTTGTTCGAACTCGTCACCTTCTCGGTTCGGACCTGCTGCGGACCTGCCACAGCCTGCAGCAGGTCCGCTGCTGCGCTGCGTCAGCGCCCGTCGGTGAGCACCTGGGCGGTGGGTGCCCAGTACCCGTTCAGTCCGCCGGCGGTGATCCGGACCATGGGCCTGCCGTTCACGACGGCCCTGCGGTCGAAGGGGGCGTTGGACTCCTTGGCGAACTTCACCGTCTTGGTGGAGCCGGTCGTCCCGTCGGTGCCGAACTCGACGCAGGTGACTTCCACATTGGCGGGGAAGGTCGCGGTGCGCTGCGGGAGGTAGGTGGTGGAGACGTACTCACCGCGCAGGAAGGCCTTCGGGAACGCCTCGCCGATCCACCAGCCCGCGTACGCACCGGCGTTGATGCGGTAGTAGATGCCGCGGCCCATGATGCGGCGGCGTACGTTGACCGGCGCCTGGGTGGCCTTGGAGAAGGTCACCTTCTTCGTGGCCAGCTGCTTGTCTGCCTTCGAGGAGGACCAGCCGAAGCTGTCCGCCGCGCCGAGGGTGTCGAGCTTGTAGAGGGTGTGCGTGCCGGCGGCGATGGCCGCGACGGAGCCCGAGCGCAGGCCGTACGCCGGGAAGTCGTCGATCAGCTGGTCGTGCCGGTTGGCGATGGTGGGGCTGCCGGTCTGCCAGTGCAGCTGCCGCAGCAGGTTGATGTGGTGCTGGTGGTAGGTCGGCGCGGGTATCCGGTGGGTGTCGCAGTAGTACGAGAACCAGCGGGTGTTCCGCAGCCGGGGGAAGTGGTCACGGATCGTGGTGAGCGAACCGTCGTACAGCTGCTCCGCCAGCGGATTGCCGGTTGCCTGGAAGTAGTCCCAGATGCCGAACATGGCGAAGATCATGCCGTTGTAGGTGTAGTCCGAGGTGCCCGGGGCGTTGATCGGATACTCCTGTATCCACAGGTACCCGTTCTTGTCCTTGTTCACCGCCCACGGCTTGGCGTCGTCGGCGCGCAGCAGCGAGGCGAAGGCTCCGTCGGCGGCCGCCTTGTAGAGCGTGCGCTCTTCCTCGCTGATCCCGTCCAACTCGGAGAGTTGCGTGAAGAGGCTGATGGCCTCACCCTGCGCCATGCCTGAGTACCAGGGGGCCGTGTACGTGATACCGCTGTGGGTGTCGTGCTTGTAGTCGAAGGGGTACGGGAAGTACCAGGCCCCCCGAGCCTCCACGCGAGTGTCGATCAGGCGCTGGGCCTGCGCCTTGGCGCGCTCGAGGAAGAGCGCCTTGCGGGCGGCGTCCTTCTCGGTGCGGTAGCCGGCAACGCAGCCGAGCCCGAACTGGCATTGCGTCACTGGCTGGTTGTACCCGGCCTCGGCCCGACTGGGCCGGTACATGATGACGCCCTGTGCGTCGAGGTAGGTGTGCTCTGAGTCCGGAGTGACGTTGACCCAGGTCGTGGGCCGGTCGCGCCAGGGCCGCATGGCTTCGGGCAGATCGGAGGCCATCGTGAACTGAGACGTCTTGAACTCGAACGGCAGGGTTGTCGGTACGGAGTCCTCGACGGCCTTCGGGTTCACCGGCTCATCGGCGTACGGGATTCGCATCCGGGCACTCGGGGGGCTGAGCGTGCCCTCGGCGAGCTGTTCCGGCAACGGCGGCACCGGCATCTCGGCGCCGCCCGGCATCTCGGGCAGACTCAGTACGAGTGAGCGCGGCATGCCCATGTACGGGTCGGGCCCGGCCGGGGCGAAGCTTTCGGCGGCTGCCGCGGTGAAGGTCCCTCCACCCGCGGCGGCAACACCGGCGACGGTTCCGCCGGCCACAAGGATGAAGCGTCTGCGGCCGAGTTCGGCACGCCTCTTTCCAGCCATGACTGATATCCCCCAAAGGTAGAACATGCCAAGAACGACGGGTCGCATGTGATTCGTGCTGGCTGAATAGTCAACGTCAGGGGCCGACGGGCCCCGAGCGCGCCTGATTCCGGCAGCCGCCTGGCTGCCGGAATCAGGGCGCGTTGGTGTCAGTTGTAGGGCTTGAAGAACCTGGTGGAGGCGTACACCCACTGGGTGGCGAGGGCGGTGTAGCCGGCCAGCCCACCGTTGAACAGGGCGTCGGGCCTGGCGGTCCAGGTCCATGTCTTCACGGACCCGTCCGACAGATGGTGCATGGCGCCGATGTCGTCGCGGCCGTCACCGTTGTAGTCACCGATGACGAGCTGGCTGCGTTTGATGTCCCAGTTGCCGGCAGCGCTGGCAAGGGTGACAAAGGCGGAGCCGAACTGGTTCTTGCCGTCCACCGTGGTGGAGAGAATGGTGGAGACCTTGTCGCTGCCGTCGGGGTAGTCGTACCAGATCATGGCGTCATCGCGGCCGTCGCCGTTGAAGTCTCCGGCGTGCGGCGTGGAGCGATTCCAGTCGAGGGCAGCGCTCTCCCACCACACCTCCGGTGCCGCAAAGCCTCCAGCCGGCGTGGTGCGGAAGGCGTAGGTCTTCACCGAGTTGTCTCCCTGGCCGTAGAAGACGCCGAGGTCGTCGCGGCCGTCGGCGTTGAAGTCGCCGGTCACGAACTTGGTGCGGGCCCGGGACCAAGTGCCGCTGGGAGCGGACCAGGTGTCGAAGGGCGCATTGAACTTGCCCGTGACGGCGGCGGTGAATGTCCACAGCTTGGTGGTGCCGTCCGGGTAGGCGTACCAGACCGCGATGTCGTCGCGGCCGTCGCCGTTGAAGTCACCCGCCTGCGGCGTCATATAGCTGGTGTGCATCCGGCCGGGCGGGGAACTCCAGGATTCGAAGGGCGTGTTGAAGCCGCCGTCGGCCTTACCGAAGGCGGTCCACAGCTTGATGCTGGTGTCGCTGTACCCGTACAGCGCCGCCAGGTCACCGCGGCCGTCGCCGTTGAAGTCGCCGGTCACGAACTTCATGCTGTTCGCGTCCCACGCCCCGATCGCCGCCGTGAAGGATTTCAACGGGTCCTTGAACGACCCGTCCGAGTTGGTGAGCAGCGTGTAGGTGGCGTCGCTTCCCGCGCTGAAGTCGTACCAGAGCCCCATGTCGCTGCGGCCGTCGGCGTTGTAATCGTGCCGGGTTACGGTCCCGCTGGACCACAGGGACTGGCCCTTGGCGTTGTAGACGATCAGGTTGCCGCGGTCCTGGAGGAGGGCGTAGCCGTCGGCTGCGCTGGTCTTGGACTCCCACAGCACAGTGCTGCCGTCGGCCTTGTAGACCACGAGGTTGCCGTTGGACTGCATGACGGCCTTCGCCCCGGTGTTGCCGGAGGTTCCGGTGGACCACAGCGGCTTGCCGGCGTTGGAGGTGACTTCCAGGTTGCCGTCGTCCTTCATGGTGAGCTTGGCCGAGCGGGAGGTGTACGACTGGCCAGCGGTCAGCGTGGTTCCGGCCGGGATTCGGGCGCCGCCCGAAGCGCCGTCGACCGCGAAGTAGGGGCCGAACGAGAAGACCGTGTCGGTGACCTTGCCGGGCCAACCGATCATGGTGTTGTCGGTCTTACGGGCCCACAGGTCTGCGATGCCGTCGCCGGTGACGTCGCCCACGGAGCCCATGGCCGGGAACACGGCGGCGGGGTATCCGGAGCCGATCTTCACCCGACTGCTCGTGTTGCCCCAGGTGGTGGGGTCGAGCCGGCCGTCGGGGCCCTTCTTGCCGTACGAGCGCAGGATGTCGCCGGTGGCGTTGTCGCGCAGCCACAGGTCGGCGATGGTGTCGCCGTTGAGGTCGCCAGGGGCGATGACGCTGAACTTGTCCCAGTCTCCGCCGCCCACGAGGACGGGTTCGCGAATGGTGTCGAGGGTGTAGCCGGCGCGGTTGCCGTAGTACGCCCACAACTGCTTCCCCTGCTTGACCAGCACGTCGGGCTGGGTATCGCCATTGAGGTCGCCGGGGGTGACGATCTGTTCGGCGTTGTGCCAGTGGTCGTCGCCGGTCCATTCGTCGCCGTAGTCGCAGCCGGTCTCCGGGTCCTTCACGGGGCAGGCGACGGTGAGCTGGGTGTATTCGTCGCGGATGACTCCGGTGCCGTTGTTGGGGTACGTCCAGAGCTTCTTGGTCTTGTCGATGCCGTCGTACTCGAGGGAGACGAGGTCGTTGTAGCCGTCCTGGCCCCAGTCGCCGCGGGAGTCGACCTGATTTCCTTCGAAGGACTTGCCGCCGTTGGTGGCTGAGGCAAAGTCACCGTTGCCCTGGCCGGCGTAAGTCAGCAGAGTGCCGTTGGAGTCGACGCTCCAGATGTCACTGATGGTGTCGCCGTTGAGGTCGGTCGGTCCGTCACGGTCCAGTGAGCGGCCGGCGTAGTAGATGTAGGTGGCGGTATCCGACCGGTTGCCCGCCTTGTCGACGCTGAAGGCATAGACGAAGTGCGGACCGTAACTCGGTGGCTTGAAGG
Source organism: Streptomyces sp. NBC_01750 (assembly GCF_035918095.1). Lineage (NCBI taxonomy): Bacteria > Bacillati > Actinomycetota > Actinomycetes > Kitasatosporales > Streptomycetaceae > Streptomyces > Streptomyces sp. NBC_01750. The sequence continues at coordinate 3,156,920 of NZ_CP109137.1, read as the reverse complement.
TGTCAGTGGCGGTACCCCCTGCAGCGACGGTGATGTGGTTCACCTGGGGGTTGAAGTCCGTGTACCAGCCGTATTCGACGGCGTCGGTGACGCCGTTGGGAGTGAAGGTGAAACTGCCGGGAGTGCGGGCCTTGCCGGTGGTGGCCGGCCAGCCGTTCTCACCGTTGGGGAACTCCACGGAACTGATGACCGGGGGCTGGCTGGGCCGGGTCCGGTCGACAGAGAACTTGCATGTGGCGGACCACGCGGAGTAGGCGCCGTCCTGGTCCTTCGCGCGGACCTTCCAGGTATAGCTGTCGGTGGGCAGGTCGCTGTCGGGGACCACGTACGTGGCGACCTTGCCCTTGGCGGCCGGGATGGACTTTGTCACCGTTGGCGTGGTGGCGCCGGTCTTGAAGATCTGGAATTCGGCACTCAGATTGCCGGCGTCCTTGTCATCGATCTTCGCGTAGACGCTCACGCGGGTGTTGCCGATTGCCCCGCCGGTCTTGCAGTCGCTCTTCGGGTTGGTGCCCAGGCCGCTGGGCGTCTTGGGCGGGTTGTTGTATGTGGTCTCCAGGACCGCGGTCTTGGCGTCGAACTTCTTCCAGCCGAACGTGTCGGTCTCATCGGAGGCGTACAGGCCGAGGTTGAGGCTGGACCAGTTCTTCGACGCGGCCTCGCGGACCTTGGCGGTGGCGTCGAACTCGAGATTGCCTGCGGCGCAGTCCTTGCTCCAGCCCTTGGCGTCGTCGACGGTGTAGAGCCTGGAGTACTTGGCGGGCTGCTTGTTCCAGGTGGTCTTGGAGGAAATTGCGCCGACGTGCCACAGCTCCACGGGCCGGTCCTGGCACGACCAGGACCAGGTGTTCTTGATCCGGAAGGTAGAGGTCTTGACCTGGGCGCCCTTGATGTTGGACGTGTCCAGCTGGAAGAAGGACCGGGACAGGCCGTTGGTCTCGTTCTCGTAGCCGACCCGGACGACCTCCTTGGTGTTCCAGAAGGAGGTGTTGGGGTACTTCTTGTAGACGCGGGTCCAGTTCTGCCGCTTGCCCCAGGCCCAGGAGGGGTCGATGAAGACCGGGTACTTGGTGTCTGCACCGGTGAGCAGCGCCTGGTCGGGCTTGATCTCCAGCGTGTCACCGGAAACGGTGGTGGGCATCTGGGCGTCCTGCGCACCCGGCGCGGGCTCGAAGGCGTCCGTGGGCGTCTCCCCCTCGCCCGCGGTCAGAGCGGTCCGTGCCGCCGGAGCGGCACCACCTGAGGTAATGGAGGTGGAGTCCCACATCAGCGGGGAGGGGCTGGTGAACACGGTCTCGCCAGCCGGGTTGACGGCGGTGACACTGCCGGTCTCCGCATCCGTGGACACGGACACGCCGACGGTGTCCAACTTGTACTTCAGCGAGGTGAGTTCGGGGTTCGCGGCGGCCTGGGCGGTCTTGACCACCAGCAGCTGGGAGAAGCCCTCGACCTCGGCCTTCAGCTGCAGGTCCACCCCGGGCAGCACGTCGGCATAGGTGGCCACGTTCTCGCTCAGCGTGGGCTTGGGAAGCGGCTTCGGCCACGAAAGGGAAAGCGTCCGGCCGTCCTTGACGCCGGACAGCAACGGCCCGCTTCCACCACCGGAGAACGCCACCGACACGGTGGACGCCTTCGGCACCACGGTGCCGTCGGTGGCGAACGCCAGCGTCGGGTCGGTGGCGATCCACGCTCCGCCCCGCAGCATCCGCACCGGCGTGCCGTACCGCTTGACCGACCACGTTCCGTCGGGCAGGGCCCACGTGTCGGTGGACTCGGTGCGGGCCGAGGTCAGCTCGAAGGGCTGGCTGGTGGCTGCGGCCTGTTCGAGTGCGTAGTCCTCCTCGCTCTTCGAGCCGTCCGCCACTGGATCCGCGGATACGGCCGAAGTGGCCCGAACAGGCGCAGCGGAGGCAGGCGATACCACCAATACGGAAGCTGCAATTCCGCCCACCAAAGCAACTGATATCGCGCGCGTCAGCCACGGTCTTCCGGGCAAGCCGTCACTTGTTGACGTATGCACCGCACCATCCTTTGTGTGTCAGGTATTCGCGGCGACTCTATATATGTGCAGGGGGGCAAGGGGAATCCATTTGGAGTCCGGCGTGGCGGTTGCCCCGCATTTCGGTATCTAGGTGATCTTGCCGTGAGTGGGGTGTTCATGCCGATTTGCGGGACGGCCGTGACCTGCCACTCTGTGGTGACCCAGGCGTGATGCTGGACAGTTGTCGAGCGTGCCCTATCCAAGCCCTTTCTGTGGTTCGCGGGGCTCCTGAAGAAAGTTGCCCCCTTCATAGTTTCCCCCTGCTAGCCTTCGGCGGTCTTTTTGGATTTGCTCAAGGGGTGGGGCGTGAGTCGTTTCGGCATGCGTGGACTGGCGGCAGCTTTGGCTGCAGCGGTCATGGTGGGGGTGCTGCCGGCGACGGCTGTGGCCGTCAATTCGGATGGAAGAATTCCGCTTCCAAAGTTGAAACAACCGAAAGCGGTGCCGGTCGAAAGGGTGAAGGTGGGTGGCACCAGGAGACCCGACGCGGCGGCGGCCCACTCCTGGAAGGCCGCGCCGAAGGTCGGCTGGCCTGCGCCCGGGGCTGCCGAGGTTGCTCCGGCCGGTGCCGGGGCTGCCACGCGCGCGGGAAAGCTGCCGGTGGCTGTCGCGGTGGTGCCCGGCAAGACCCGTGCAGCGGGGGAGGCCCTGGGCAAGGTGAAGGTGTCGGTGGCGGGCCGGGATGCGGCGCGCAAGGCAGGGGTTGAGGGGCTGCTGCTGTCGGTGGGCCGTGCGGACGGTGTGGCGAAGGCCGGTTCTGCCCGCGTCGAGGTGGATTACTCGTCGTTCCGGGGAGCGTACGGCGGTGACTGGGCGTCCCGGTCGCGGCTGGTGCAACTTCCGGCATGTGCGTTGACGACGCCGGAGCAGGCCAAGTGCCGTATCGGTAAGCCGTTGGCCACGAAGAACGACATCAAGAAGGGCAAGCTGTCGGCAGCCGTCAGCGTGGCCGGTGCCCCGGCTGCAACGGGGCGCAGCGCGGCACCTGCAGGTGCAACGGTGCTGGCGGCCACAGCGGGGGCCGCAGGCCCGACGGGCGACTACAAGGCCACCTCACTTCAGCCATCCGGATCGTGGACCGCGGGCGGCGCGAACGGCTCTTTCAACTGGTCGTATCCCGTCGCCGTTCCCACGGTCCCGGGCGATCTTCAGCCAACAGTGTCACTGGGCTACTCCTCGCAGGCGGTGGACGGTCGTACGGCGGCGTCGAACAATCAGCCGTCGTGGCTGGGTGATGGCTGGTCGTGGGAGCCGGGCTACATCGAGCGCCGCTACAAGGGGTGCAACGACGACAAGACCGGCGGTACGAACACCACCAAGGTGGGTGACCTGTGCTGGTACAACGACAATGCCACCCTCTCCCTCGGTGGCAAGAACACCGAACTGGTTCACGACGCGGCAAAGGGCTGGCACCCGGCCACTGATTCAGGCGAGAAGGTCGAGAAGCTGACCGGTGCGACCAATGGGGACAACAACGGTGAGCATTGGAAGATCACCACGACTGATGGCACGCAGTACTTCTTCGGTCTGAACCGGCTGCCTGGGTGGAAGGACTCCACCACCCCGACCACCAACTCGGCCTGGACGGTGCCGGTGTTCGGCAACCAGTCCGGTGAGCCGTGCTACGACGCCTCGTTCGCCTCCGGCTGGTGCCAGCAGGCCTGGCGCTGGCAACTGGACTACGTCGTCGATGTACATGGCGATGCCATGTCGTACTACTGGAAGACAGAAGGGAACAACTACGGCCGCAACGTGTCGGAGACCACCGGCAACTCCACGGCAACCCCCTACATCCGCGGCGGCTGGCTCGACCACATCGACTACGGGCTGCGTTCCGACTCGGTCTACTCGGTCAAGGCGATGGGCCAGGTCCATTTCGGCGTGGACGAGCGATGCCTGACCACCTGTGGCACGTTCGACGAGACCAACGCCAAGAACTGGCCGGACACTCCGTACGACCTGCTGTGCAAGGACGGAGCGGAGTGCAAGGACAAGTACTCGCCCAGCTTCTGGTCGCGTAAGCGCCTGACCGCCATCACGACGAAGGTGCTGACTGGTGGCGCGTACAAGGACGTTGATACCTGGTCGCTGGCCCAGGACTTCCCGGCCTCGGGCGACGGCATTTCCACTCCGATGTGGCTGAAGTCGATTACCCGGACGGGCAAGGCGGACGGCACCGCGGCCCTGCCGCCGGTGACCTTCGCCGGTGAGCAGAAGGCCAACCGGGTTGATGCGCTCGGTGACGGGTTGGCGCCATTCGTCCGGCTGCGGGTGTATCAGATCACTACGGAGACCGGCGGTACCATCGGGGTCAAATACTCACAACCGGATTGCACCGCCACCACGCTGCCGCCGGCGGACGTTACGAACACCACCCGCTGCTACCCGGTGAAGTGGGCCTTCGAGGGTGAGACGGCCAAGCAGGACTGGTTCAACTCCTATGTGGTCACCGAGGTCACCGAGGGCGACAACCTGGTGGAGTCCCCGGACAAGGTGAGTTCCTACTCCTACCCGGGTGGGGCAGCCTGGATAAAGAACACGGATGAGTTCACCAAGGCGGAGGACCGAACCTACTCAGTCGCCCGTGGCTACGAGCGAGTCCAGACCCGCACCGGTGCGGCCTCCGATCCCAAGACGCTGTCCGAGACCCGCTACTTCCGCGGCATCGACGGCCAGGACGTCAAGGACTCCACCGGGGCCGTGGTCACCGATCGCGAGGAGTTCGCAGGCAAGGTGCGTGAGGAGGCGACGTACAACGGCGACGACACCTCCAAGCTGGTATCCGCCACCTCGTACACCCCTTGGCGCTCCGCAGTCACCGCGACGCGCTCCCGCACCGGACTGCCAGACCTGGAGGCGTATCAGACCGGCACCGGGCAGGAAGAGAAGCGGACTGCCGTGACCGGCGGGGTGCGTACGACTCGAGTGACGCGCAGCTTCGACGCATACGGCATGATCACCGGCGAAACCGACACCGGTGATACCAGCAAGAGCGGCGACGAGAAGTGCACCACCACCAGCTACGCCCGCGACACTACGAGCTGGCTGCTGGACAAGGTCTCCCGTACCGAGACGGTTGCGGTTCCGTGCGGCAGTGCGGTGAGCCGTCCCGGCGATGTGATCGACGATGTGCGCACGTACTACGACGGCGGAGTCCTCGGGGCTGCACCGTCGAAGGGCAATGTCACCAAAACCGACAGGATCAACGGCAGCGGGGACGGCTACGACGTCGTCTCTTCCACGCCGGTCGCCGACTTCGACGTCTACGGCCGCGCCCTGTCCACGGCGGACGCGTACGGCCAGGTGACCACCACCGCCTATACGCCCGTCACCGGTGAGGTGCCCACCCAGACGCTGGTCACCAAACCCCTGGGCCTTGCCGTGAAGACCACGCTGGATCCGCTGCGCAGCCAGCCGGTCCAGGTCTCCGACTCCAACACAAAGGTCACCGCCACCGCCTATGATCCGCTCGGCCGGGTGATCAAGGTCTGGCTGCCGACCCGTTCGGCCGTCACCTATCCCGACTCGCCGAACTACGTCTTCGACTACCTCGTCCGCAACAACGGACCGATCGTCGTCACCACTCAGACCCTGACCCACGATGCGAAGTACAAGGCCAGCTACGCCTTCTACGACGGTCTGCTGCGTGCACGTCAGACCCAGGAGGAGTCACCCGACCGCTCCGGACGCCTGGTGTCGGAGAACTTCTACGACACCCGCGGTCAGGTCTGGCGTACGTCAGGCACGTACTACGCCTCGGGCGCGGCAGAGCCGGTGCTGGTCACCGGCCAGGAGCTGAAGTACCCCGCCTCCACAGACACAGAATTCGACGGAGCCGGTCGCACCACGGCGGTGATCTCCAAGAAGTTCGGCGACGAGACCAAACGCACCACCACCAGCTATACCGGCGACACCACCACCGTGATCCCGCCGACGGGCGGCACCGCAACCATGACCGTCAGCGACGCGCTCGGCCGTAAGACCGAGCTGATGGAATACACCGACTCGGCCCGCAGCTCCTCGCAGTCCACGCTGTACCGCTACAACAAGCACGGCCGCCTGGACCAGGTCACTGATCCCTCCGGTGCGAAGTGGACCTATACGTATGACGTCCGCGGTCGCCAAATCCAGGCCGATGACCCGGACAAGGGCACCTCGAAGACCACCTATGACAACGGCGACCGGGCCACCGACACCACCAACGCGGGCGTCACCCTGCACACCGACTACGACGCGCTCGGCCGCCGTATCGCTCTGAAGAAGGGCACCACGACCTTGTCGTCGTGGGAGTACGACACCGTGTCCAAGGGCCAACTGTCAAAGTCCACTCGCTTTATCGGCGGCAAGGCCTACGTATCCGCCATCACGTCGTACAACAGCCTCTACCAGCCGGTCGGCACCCAGATCACCATCCCCGACTCGGAGGGGGCGCTGGCCAACACGTACAAGTGGACGACCTCTTACAACCTCAACACCGGCCAGGTGCTATGGACCCAGCATCCGGCCATGGGAGGACTGCCGGCGGAGAAGGTCACCAACACCTACAGCCCTGTCATAGGCCTGCTGAAGACGGTCGGCGCCGGAACCGACCCGCTCGTCTCCGAGAGCACGTACGACCACTACGGCCGTAACACCATCCAGAAATACGGGGCCTTCGGTCAGAGCCTGACGGTCTCGAACACCTATGACGAACACACCAACGCGCTGACCGACACTTACCTCGACCGGGACACCGCACCGCAGCGCATCGAGGACGCGCACTACGGCTACGACGCGGTCGGCAACATCACCTCGGTCTCCACCTCGTACGGCCAGGATGCTGCCCGCACCACCGATACCCAGTGCTTCACGCTGGACACCCTGCGCCGGATCACCGAAGCATGGACCGCGAAGGCAGATTGCGCTGCTCAACCCTCGGAGACCAGCGTCGGCGGCCCGGACGCCTACTGGACGACGTACACCTACGACACGCTCGGCAACCGCAAGACCGAAACCCAGCACAAGACCGCATCCGGACCCTCCGCCGACACGGTCCGCACCTACGCCGCGCCCACCGCGGGAAAGCACGATCTGACCAAGGTCACCCAGACCGGCACCGACGGGCACGACGAGACCTACACCTACGACCAGAGCGGCAACACCGCGACTCGCACGATCGGTTCAGGTGCTAAACAGACCCTTGCCTGGGACGACGAGGGGCACCTCAAGTCCGTCACCCAGGGAGGCGCCGAGGTCAGCAGCTACCTGTACGACACCGAGGGCAAGCGCCTGATCCGCAAAGACTCCACCGGCACCACCCTGTACCTCCCCGGTGGCAATGAACTGCGCCTGAGCAAGAGCGGAACCCTCACCGGAACCCGCTACTACAGCGCAGGCGATGAGGTGATCGCCATGCGCACCGGCGGTGCGCTGACCTTCCTCTTCGCCGACCACCACGGCACGAACACCACCCAGGTGACCGCGGACGCAACCCAGTCGGTCACCCACCGCAAGAGCACCATCTTCGGCGGATCCCGCGGCACCCAGCCCACGGGCTGGGTCGGTGAGAAGGGGTTCGTTGGCGGCACAAACGATGCCGAGACGGACCTCGTCCACATCGGCGCACGTGAATACGACCTGGCGCTGGGCCGTTTCATCTCGGTCGACCCGCTGCTTGTCATGGACGATCCGCGCCAATACAACCCCTACGTTTACGGGAACAACAACCCCGTCACGTTCTCCGACCCCACCGGAACTGAGATCGGATCGAAGCCGAACTCCTGCGAATACGATCTCGCCAACTGCTCCTCCAAGGTGCAGAAGGAGGTCGGCTATGACCCGGTCACCAAAACGGTGACGCCGCCGTCCGGCAAGATCGATCCGCCCCACAGCACCAAGAAGCAGAAGCAGGAAAAGAAGAACACTCACAAGGCCGGATTCTTCGACAACCTCTTCCAGGGCAACTTCAGCGACGCCTGGGGGAATGCGAAGGAAACCTGGGTCGGCGACAAGGTCGACAAGGTCGTCGGCTCCTATCTGGCCGGCGATACGACGGGAATTTGCGTGAGTGGCTCGCTTGGCATCGGAGCGGGAGCTACTGCGAGCGTCTGCCTCCTGAGTACGACGAGGCAGGATGGGAAGACGGACTACGGTGTGAGTTTCTCCAAGGGGTTTGAAGCCCCCTCCGTGGGCGCGAACGCCACCATCGGTCTCATGGGCAGCAACGCCACGGACTTCGAGCAACTCCGGGGCGATGGCTGGGGAGGAACCCTCGGGGCCGGGTTGGGCCCGGGCGCCTACCTCAGTCATGAGAGGTCCATCGGCGCGACCAACCACCGTGGAGAAGCGGTACGGTCGACAACCGTGAGCGTCGGTGCGGCGGCAGGCCTTGAAGCGGGCCTCACGAGCAGCTACGGCACTCGCATCGGGAAGATGTTCACCTGGTAGGTCGAGAGGGCCGGCCTTGGCAGGTCCCCGAATATCCCAAACAAACCTCTGATCTGGCGGCACTGACTTGCTGAACGCGATATCTGACCATGTCCTGGCAGAAGGCCGGGTTTCATCCGATGGAAGTGTGCTCTCAATCGTCTTCTACGTATTCTTCGGGTTGGCGGGAGTCTTGCTCGCGATCAACTTCCGAGGAGCGGCAGAAGGATTCTTCCGCCTCATCACCCGAGTGATGTTCGGTGGCACAGGCAGTGCTGGGCCGAGGACGATCAGATTCGTCGGAGCGGTCGTCGCAGTGCTGTGCTCCGTCGGACTCATCGTCGAGACAGTCGTTATGTTCGGTGACTGAGGACATGCGTGTCACCCGGCCGTGACTTGGCGAATCCGTCCGCGCCCCTGCAGTATCGCTGCCGGGGGCGCGGCTCCACGAGGGCCCCGAAGGCCTTGCAGGCCGACCAGCTTTCCTGCCGCGGCACGAGATCGTGCCGACCAGGCAGACGAGGAAGCTGGAGGGCTCTTCTCCCGGCCCGTTTGATGGGACTAGCCAACAGCTTCAACGAGGTGAGAGAGCAGTGTTCCCGGTCCTGGCCATGCGCGACTTCCGCAGGTGCGTGCGGCCATCGATGCGTAACCGTTCACGGCGGACGTCGAGGTTCCGCCCGCTGCCCACTTGGAGGCTCGCCTCGGGCGGCCTGGAGGGCTCGGCACTCATCGCCGAACCACCGAGAGGTCGTTGGATCTCTGCTGCCCGACTTGATCCGTGACGCACAGCTCGGCGTGCGGCAATCCGAGATGGCGGCCGAGCGGCGCTTCAGGCTCGCCGGAGGTGGCTGGACTCCATCCCAGGTCGGCCGGGGAAGATCGACAAGACGTGGCCGGACGGCCGATGCGTGAAGGGATGCTGAGCAGGAAACGCAACAGCTGACGGCTCCTGGGGGGCGACGGGTGTGGGGGCGGACAGGGCGATGCGTTATGACCCATCTGCTCCTCTGCACCACAACATGGGTGCTCATCGCCGTGCTGTACCCGCGGGAAGGAGAGTCCTTCGGGGACGCCGAGCCGTTGGTCTGCAGGCGATGGCTCAGCTCGCGTTCGTCTGCCGTCTGGGTTCAGTGCCGCTCGTGCCCGAGAAGGGGGTGGGTCGGCGCGACAGAAGCCGCGCTGAGTGTGACTGTCGGCGTCCGGAACCGGTGAGGCGAATCCGCCGGACCTCGTGCTGCAGCAGCGGCGGGTGGAGTCGTACGCTCCTGCTGTCTCACTGCGCATCAGGAGGGGAAACAGGGTGGGGAAGACAGGAAGAACCAGGTTGGCGACCGCAGTTGCCGTGGCTTGCGCCGCTGTGACGGGCTCGGTCGTCATGCCTGCCGTGGCCGTGGCGAAGCCCATTGCCGCGCCGGCGGATTTCAACGGGGACGGCTACCAGGACCTGGTTGTCCCGGCGCCCACGGCCAAGGTGGGAGGCATGGACGGCGCGGGGGCGGTCGTCGTCCTCTACGGCTCCAGGACCGGGGTGTCCACCCTGCGCAAGGCCGTCATCACACAGAACACCGCCGGTGTGCCGGACGCCGCGGAGGCCCAAGACCTCTTCGGCGCCTCGACGGCGTTCGCCGATCTCGACCAGGACGGCTACAGCGACCTGGTCGTCGGAGCGCCCGACGAGGACCTCGGCAGCGCCCTGGACGCCGGCGCAGTCACCATCCTGTGGGGTGGCAAGAACGGCTTGGCCGCGGCAAGCGCGCTGCCGGTGACGTTGACCAAGGGCGGCCGGTACGGCCTGGATGTCGCCGCAGTGCGCGACAGCGGTGGCGCGCGTGTCCTGGTCGGCGGCTACGCCGGATCGATCGAGTTCAGCGGCGCCTTCGCACGCGACGGCTCCGTCAGCACGAAGACGCCACACTGGGGCACACCCTCGGTCGCCGTCACCGACTACCTGGTGCGCGACGACGGACGGGCGGCGCGGGTCATCACCTCCGTCCGGGTCGGTGGCCACAGCGGCGGCCTCGTGTATGTCGAGCCCACAAGCCCCAGCACCCCGCTGCCCATTGACGGCACGACCACCGCCACCGGGGATGTCAACGGCGACGGCTACAACGACCTGGTTGTCGGCGACCCCGACGAACCGATCAGTGGCACCTACGGCCACAAGGGCGGTCAGATCACTGTCTGGTACGGCGGTGAGAGCGGTCTGGCGGCAACACCGGTGCGGATCAGCCAGGACACTGCCGGCGTCGTCGGCACGTCGGTGAAGTACAACCGTTTCGGCACCGCCCTGGCCGTCGCAGATCTGAACAAGGACGGTGTCGGCGACATCGTCGTCGGCGTGCCCGGACAGACGCAGAACGGCAAGGGGCGTGCCGGAGCCGTCGTCATCATCCCCGGTACGAGGACCGGCACGCCCGGCGCCGGCTCGTACCAGCTCTCGCAGGAGACCGCGTCGGTTCCCGGGGTGTCGGAACCGGGCGACGGGTTCGGTCTCACGCTCGCGGTCGGCGACGTCAGGGCCGACGGTCGTCCTGATGTGATCATCGGCGCGGAGGGCGAGGACAGCTACCGCGGCGCGGTGTGGGTCCTGCCTGGCAGCGCAACCGGCCCCACCGGAACAGGCAGCGTAGAGCTGACCGCCGGGAAGCTCGCAGTGGTCGGGGACATGCCCCAGGTCGGCGGCTTCCAGCCGTCGTGAGTTCCGGCCACGTGTCCGGGCGGATCGGGATCACTCTGGATACCGAGCCGCTCAAGAGCTGGGTTCGCTGAGCAGGCGGAGACCGACTGACAGCGATACGCACAGGAACGGGCGCCCCGGCCGTAGCGGCCTGAGCGCCCGTTCCTGTGCGTAGTCCTACTTCGCCACGGCCGTCGGAGGCGCTATCGGCGTCGCCGCCACCGACTGCGGCGAGGTCGTCGACGCATACGCCGAAGGTGCCGCCATGCCCGCCGTCGGGTCTGCCGCCGAGGCCTGGTCCGTCACCGGCGGCAGGCCGCCCACGATGCGGATGTCCGCAGCGTCGAAGGCCTTCTTGATCCGCAGGCGGAGTTCGCGCTCCACGCCGAGCGCCTTGCCCGGCATCGTCTTCGCCGCGACCCGCACCGTCATCGAGTCCAGCAGCACCTCGTTCAGGCCCAGCATCTCCACCGGGCCCCACAGCCGCTCGTTCCACGGCTCGGCCTTCGCCAGGTCCTCCGCGACCTCGCCGATCACCGAGCTGACGCGGTTCAGGTTCTCCGAGGAGCGGACCACGACGTCGACCGTGGCGGTGGCCCAGCCCTGGCTGAGGTTGCCGATGCGCTTGATCTCGCCGTTGCGGACGTACCAGATCTCACCGTTGTCGCCGCGCAGCTTGGTGACGCGCAGGCCCACCTCGATCACCTCGCCCGAGGCGACGCCCGCGTCGATGCTGTCCCCGACTCCGTACTGGTCCTCCATGATCATGAAGACGCCCGAGAGGAAGTCGGTGACCAGGTTGCGCGCGCCGAAGCCGATCGCGACGCCCGCGACACCGGCGGATGCCAGCAGCGGTGCCAGGTCGATCTTGAAGGCGCCGAGGATCATCAGGCCCGCAGTGCCAAGAATCACAAAGGACGAGACCGAGCGGAGTACGGAACCGATCGCCTCCGAGCGCTGGCGGCGCCGCTCGGCGTTGACCAGCAGGCCGCCGAGCGCCGTGCCCTCCATGACCTGTGCGGAGCGGTTCATCCGCGCGATCAGCCTGGTGAGAGCGCGGCGCAGCACCATGCGCAATACCAGCGCGACCACCAGGATCAGCGCGATGCGCAGGCTGGTGTTCAGCCAGGTGGACCAGTTCTCCTCCACCCAGCCTGCGGCGTCTCCTGCCTGCTTGGCGGCCTCGTCGATCGAGACGGGCTCGGGTGACGGGTCGGCGGCCAGTAGGACGGACCAGGACACGAGCGGAACCTCCAGGCATTGCGGGTGGCAGAGAAACCACCCTAACGGGGCATCCGGCGTGCTCTCTCGCAGTGTTCGAGGGAGAGACGAGGCTCACCTGGGGATGAAGCGGGTGTGCTGCAAAACACTTCGAGCCCGTTACCCGCACGTGGTGGCGCTCGGACCTGGCATGAGGAGACACTGAAGAGCAGATCGTCCCGGCGCGAGCCACGCGCCGCCGGCGTACAAGGAGGCATCCACCGTGCCGCACGTTCTGGTCCTCAATGCGTCGTACGAGCCGCTCGGCGTCGTACCGCTTCGCCGCGCGCTCATCCTCGTACTGGAGAACAAGGCCCTCTGCCTCGAGGAATCCGGCGCCTTCATGCACAGCGCGACCCGTGTCATCGCCGCACCCAGCGTCGTACGGCTGAAGCGGTTCGTCCGGGTGCCCTACCGGGGACCCGTTCCCCTCACCCGCAAAGCACTCTTCGCCCGCGACGGCGGGCGCTGTATGTACTGCGGTGGCGTCGCAACCAGCGTCGACCATGTCATTCCGCGCAGCCGTGGCGGACAGCACGCCTGGGACAACGTGGTGGCGGCCTGCCGCCGCTGCAACCATGTCAAGGCCGACCGGCATCTGCGGGAGCTGGGGTGGCGGCTGCACCAGCATCCCGCCCCGCCGAGCGGGCTCGCGTGGCGCATCATCGGGACCGGGCATAGGGATCCGCGCTGGCTGCCATACTTGCAGCCGTACGGCGCGGACGACGCGATGGCCCGGATCGACGGCATTTCAGCCTGAGGACCGAGCCATTTTTCGTGGCTTCACTTGCCTCCGGGGCGCCTGAGCGTCCGACGGCGGTCGACCGTGCTCGACCACTCGTCCCTCGCTGCCTCCGCGTGCCCCTTCGGTTTCACCCGCCAGGGCTGCGGTGCCGCGGGGCGGAGGCCGGGCCGCCGCTCACTCTGCGACGGCGTATGCCTCCACCGACCAGAGTGAGTACCCGTACCGGGTGGCGCGCGCGTCGCCCTGGACACGGATGAAGCGGGTGTCCCTGCTGTCCATACGGACGCTCTCGCGCCCGCCCCCGCCGTCGTTCACCGTCGCCGCCGTGCGCCAGGTACGGCCGTCGGCGGAGACCTGGATGCGGTACTTCGTCGCGTACGCGTCCTGCCAGTGCAGCACGACCTGGCCGACCCGGGACGGCCGCGGCAGCTCCAGCTGCCACCAGGCGCCGTCCTCGGCGGGCGAGGACCAGCGGGTCTTCGGGTCGCTGTCGATCGCCGCCGACGCCGGGAAGTCGGCCGTCTCGTCGCCGGACGAGGCGGCGGCAGCGTCGGCGGTGCGCGCGAGGTCGGGCCCGCCGGTGCGCGGATAGGCACGCACCGTCAGCGTGCGCTCCTGGCCCGCGAAGGACAGCGGCACCCGGTACTCACCCGCGGGTGTGCCCGCCGGGACGCTGACCTCGACCGGCACGGTCGTACGCTGCCCGCGCGGCACCGTCGTCTGCTTCGGCACCCGCACCTTGATGCCGGCCGGAGCCTTCGCGGTGAGTTCACCGCGCACCTCGGCGGGGCGCCGCCCGGTCAGCCGGACACCCGCGTGCTGCGGGCCGCCGCCGATCTCGGCGTCCGCCTCGCCGCGTACGAGATCGAGGCCGGCCGGCGGCTCGTCGGCGAACCACGGCACCACGGACCGTACGGCGACGGGATCGTCCCCGTCCGCCGCGACCCTCACCGCGTCCACCCGCAAGCCCTTCGCGTCGGTCTCGGTCCAGCCGCCGGCGGAGAGGGGGCCGAGCGTGCGCCACCCCTGGCCGGGGACATGCGCCTCCAGCCGGCCGCCGGAGCCCGCGGCACCGGGGGACGGTTCGGTCATCGTGTTCACCGCGGCGACGCGCCTGGGCCGGTCCAGCCGGACCGTGTCCTCGCCGGCCGAGTCCGCGAAGCGGTCCGCACCCGTCCAGGTCGCCGACTCCTTCGCGGCCCGGTCCAGGAACGGATTCAGCACGCCCTTGCCCACCGTTGCCCTGCTCGCCCTGATGGCCGTACGCAGCGGCTCCAGCGCCAGTGAGTCACGCCAGGCCGCCTCGCCGTCCCCGCGCGCCTGCGCCTGCAGCATGTCGACCGAGAGCTCGCCGGCCCGGCCGTACCGCGCCAACTGCTGCAGCCACGGCCCCGCTTCGTCGTCAAGACGGCCGTCGGCGGGCCGCGTCAGCCGCTGCGGGGCCTCGCGCATCACGGTGAACGCGGCGCGCAGAGATGCCGCCGCCCGGTCCCTGGCCGCCGCGTCCGTGGTCGTGCGCGACCGCCAGAATTCCTTCAGCAGCGGCTGCAGATAACCGGACTCGGTGGGGTTGAGTATCGAAGAGGCGTGATTGCCGGCCAGTGCGCGCAGCGCCTCGCGGGTCTTCGTGTCGCCGCCGGCGAGATCGTTGATCGCGGCCTGCCAGGACTCGTCGGGGCGGTAGCCCTTGGGGTTCCAGGCGTAGTCGGCGGCGGTGAACAGCGGTATGCGGGACGCGGAGGCCTGCTCCATGGCGTTGGCCAGCAGCGCGACGGAGCCGGTCGCCACGGCGGGCTCGCGGCCCGTGTACGGGCCGAGGAACATCCGGTCCTGCGCGTAGTCGTTGACCGGGTAGTTGTCCATGGTGACCAGCGGATGCTCGAACGCTTCCCGGGCACCCGCCAGTTCGCGGCCTGTGATGGTGCGCGGCACCACCCCGACGCCCGTCCACGCCACCTGGACCCGGCCGTCCAACTCGCTCGCGAGCGCCCGCCGGTAGTCGGTGGCGCCGTCCTGGTAGAACTCCGTCGGCATCAGCGAGAGCGGCGCGGCGTCGGGGTACCGGTCGGCCAGATGCTGCGCCACCGCGCCCGCCACGCGCGCCTGGGCCCTGGCCGCCGCCTCGGGGCCCGAGCCGAAGGCGTCCGCGTCCTTGTCGCAGTGCCACTCGCTGTAGCTGACGTCCTGGAATTGCAGCTGGAAGGCGCGTACGCCCAGCGCCCACATCGCGTCGATCTTGCGCGTCAGCGCCTTGACGTCGCCTTCCTTGGCCAGGCACATGGCCTGCGCGGGCGCGACGGCCCAGGCGAGCGTGACGTGGTTGCGGCGTGCGCGCTCGGCGAGTTCGCGGAACTGTGCACGCTGGGCCGCGGGATACGGCTCGCGCCAGCGGGCCTGCCGGAAGGGGTCGTCACCGGGCGCGTACAGATAGCGGTTCTGCTTGGTACGTCCCATGAAGTCGAGCTGCGCCAGCCGCTGTTGACGGCTCCAAGGCTGTCCGTAAAAACCTTCTGTCATGCCCCGTACGGCCGTGCCCGGCCAGTCGCGCACAAGTACTCCGGCAATGGTCTGCCGGGCGGCTCCCGCGACGGCCTGCCGGACGATCAGCTGCCGCAGCGTCTGGACGCCGTGGTAGAGACCGTCCTCGCCGACGCCGTCGAGCGCGACGGTGTCCCGGCCCTGGACCTGGCCGACCGCGAGCCGGTAGCCCCCGGAGGGGAGATCGGTGCGTTCGGGTGCGCGCAGGGCGCGCAGCGCGTCCTGCGCGCCGGTGCCGCCGATGCGCAGGACGGGGCCGCGGCCGGGCAGTGCGGTGTGCACGGTCCGTACGCCGGACGCGTGCAGCAGCTCCTTCAGCCGTTCGACGGCGTACGGATCGGCGCCGAGGTCCGCGACGACGGTCGCTTCCTCGCCCAGTACGACGGCCGATCCGGCCGCCCGCATTGTCTGCGGCCGCGGCCAGACGGAGGGCAGCGCGGCCGCACCCTCGGGGTCCTGCGCGGTGGCTGGGGAGCCCGGGGTGTCCGGGGCGGCGACCGCGCTGTGCGCGCCGCCGAGCAGGCTGCCGATGACAGCGACCGCGACGGCTGTCGCAGTACGCCTCCCGCGCGCGAGCCGCACGCTCGTCTCCCCTCGGTCTCCCCAGTCGCTCCGGTCGGCTTTGAGCCCACCACCACACGGTGAGGGTGTCAATGCGAGTGGCCGTTGTGCACCTTTTGACTGGTGCGATGGGGCGGTTTGATTGATTTGATTCAACCGCCGCGCCGGGAACGGAATGTGACACGGACCACGTTGCCTGATCGTGTACGTCTGCGGCCGTGCCCACTGGGTAGGGCTGCTGTGTCCCACTACCGACCGCTTGGAGTGACCACCGTGGCCGCATCCGCACACCTTCTGCTGTCCGCCCTGTCCAAACAGGTCCCGGGGCCCGGCCCGCTGACCAGCGAACCCCCGCTTACCGATGCCCGTCCGCTGACCAGCGAGCCGCCGCTCGCAGATGCCCGTCCGCTGACCAGCGAACCCCCGCTCGCCGACATCGCACCTCTCACCAGTGAGCCGACGGCCCACGGCACTGCCGGGGGCATGGAGTCCTCAGGAGTCTGAATGGGCCTTGCCCGGCTCGCCGCACTGCACGGAGTCGCCACTTCCTACGCACCTTCCGAGGGCGTCACCGTCCCGGTACCCGACGCGACGGTCGTCGCGGTCCTCGCTGCGCTCGGCGTCGACGCGTCCACCGCGTCGGGGGTGCGTGATGCCCTGAGCCGCGCCGAGTCCGCCGCCGCGGACCGCCTGCTGCCGCCGACGGTCGTGCTCTGGAGCGCGAGCGGTGAGGTCCCGGCGGCGCTGACGGAGCTCCCCGCGGGCACCACCCTGCGGGTCGAGACGGAACAGGGCGCGGTGCTGCAGTGGCTGATCCCCGGGCCTGCGGCCGCCGCGACGCCCGGCGACGCGGGACAGGCCGCGCCGCGGGGCGAGGTGGAAGCGGCCGCCTTACGCGGCGACGGTAAAGAGGCCGCCTTACGCGGCGACACGGAGCGGTTCCACACGCCCGGAGCGGCGCGCGGGGAACCCGCCGTACCTGCCGAACCCTCAGTGCCGGCCGCTTCCGGCGGTGCCGGGGCTGCGCCCGAGGACCCCCGCCCCTGGCGCCGGCTTCCGTATGGCGTCCACCAGTTGTCGGCCGAGGCTCCGGACGGGCGGGCCGCCCGGTCCAGCCTTGTTGTCGCGCCCGCCCGGGTGCCACAGCCCGACGGCCGCTCGCACGGCCTTCTCGTACAGCTCTACTCCCTGCTCTCCGCCCGCTCCTGGGGCATGGGTGACCTCGGCGACCTGGCCGAGCTGGCGACCTGGTCCGGACGGTCGCTCGGGGCCTCCTTCGTACAGGTGAACCCGCTCCACGCCGCAGTGCCCGGCGCCCCCACCGACCCCTCCCCGTACCGGCCTTCCTCGCGCCGCTTCCCCGATCCCGTCCATCTGCGCATCGAGGACATCCCCGAGTACGCGTACACGGACGCCCGGGACGGACAGCGGCTGGAGGAGCTCCGTGACAAGGGCGCCGGGCTGCGTGAATCCGTCCTGCGCAAGGGCGCGTTGATCGACCGGGACGCGGTCTGGGAGCTGAAGCGCGAGGCCCTGGAAATCGTGCACCGTATCCCGCTCGGGCCCGGACGCCGCGCCGCGTACTGTGACTTCCTCGCCGAGCAGGGCCAGGCCCTGGAGGACCACGCCACCTGGTGCGCCCTCGCCGAGGTGTACGGCCCCCAGTGGCGCACCTGGCCGGCGGGACTGCAGGACCCGCGCTCGATCGAGACCGCCCGCGCCGGGCACGAGCTGATGGACCGCGTCGACTTCCACAGCAGGCTCGCCTGGCTGACCGACCGGCAGCTGGCCGCCGCCGGGCAGGCGGCGCGCGAGGCCGGCATGGGCGTCGGCATCGTCCACGACCTGGCCGTCGGGGTGCATCCGGGCGGCGCGGACGCCTGGGCGCAGCGGGAGGTCTTCGCCGCCGGGATGTCGGTCGGCGCCCCGCCGGACGCCTTCAACGCCCGCGGCCAGGACTGGGGCCTGCCCCCGTGGCGCCCGGACGTGCTGGCCGCGTCCGGATACGCCCCCTACCGAGGACTGCTGCGCTCACTGCTGCGTAACGCGGGCGCGCTCCGTATCGACCATGTGATGGGCCTGTTCCGTCTCTGGTGGGTCCCGGAGGGCTGCCCGCCCACCGACGGCACGTACGTCCGCTACGACGCCGAAGCCATGCTCGCGGTCCTCGTCCTGGAGGCCCACCGCGCCGGCACCTTCGTGATAGGGGAGGACCTCGGCACGGTCGAGCCAGGTGTGCGCGAGGAGCTGACGCGCCGGGGCGTACTGGGCACCTCCGTGCTCTGGTTCGAGCGCGACTGGGCCGGCACCGGCCGTCCGCTGCCGCCCGAGGAGTGGCGCGTGGGCTGTGTGGCCACCGCGACCACTCACGATCTGCCGTCCACGGCGGCGCGGCTGACCGGCGAGCATGTGGCGCTGCGTCACCGCCTCGGTCTGCTGACCCGTTCCCTGGAGCAGGAGCGCACGGAGGACGCCGGGGATATCGCCGAGTGGCTCGGCCTGCTCGGCGACCTCGGCCTGCTGCCCGAGGGCAGCGGGGACGAGGAGGGCCGGATCCGCGCGGTCTACCGCTTTCTGCTGCGCACGCCCGCCCGGATGGTCGGCGTCTGGCTGCCGGACGCGGTGGGTGACCGGCGCCCGCAAAATCTGCCGGGCACCTGGGACGAGTATCCGAACTGGCGGCTGCCCGTCGCGGACGCCGAAGGTCATCCCCTCACGCTGGAGGAACTGGCCGCCTCGCCGCGGCTGCATGCGCTGATGGGCGTCTTCGCGGACGTCCTGGGCCCCGGGGGCGGACCCGGAGCCGGCGCGGGGCCCGGTCGCGGGCCCGGTGCCCGTACGGCACCCCCGGACGCGCGCCCGGGATAGCCGTTCGCTACGTTGGCACCGTGGACAAGAAGAACGCTTTGCGCGCCGGCGCCGTCGCGGCCGGTACGACGCTGATGATGCTGCTCCTGTCGTCGCCGGCGCTCGCGCTGACCCATGACGACGGCGACGACCCGGGCCCGGGCCTGAGCGTGATCCAGACGGTCGGCCTCTTTGTCGTGGCACCTCTCGCTCTCTTCGCGTTGATCGCGGGCCTGGTGATGGTCCTCGACAAGTCCAAGAAGGCGAGCTGACCGGCTCCTAGCAGTCCGAATCGATCTTCCAGGGCGCCCTGGGGTGTGTACGCACCCCAGGGCGCCTTTGTCGTGCCGCGGCCGCCCACGGTGTTGGTGAGGCGACCGGCCGGCCGCAGGCCCTGGGCTTGGTGCCGCTCCTCGATGGAGTGACGCCGGGGCGTCGGGCAGTGGTGAGGGCGGGAGTGAGTGGGACCGTGGGGAGGGTCGCCTTGCGCTAACCAATACAAGTGAAGTACTATGACTGTCGTGGTTAGCGGAGATGCTCAACAGCCGCGACGCATCTCCCGTGGATTCCGACCCGGCACTCATCGACGAAGAGGACCAGCTTGCGAAAGCTCGTGTACTACATCGCCTGCTCCATCGACGGCTTCATCGCATCCCCGGAAGGCGACGGCAACGTCTATCCGATCAGCGAGGAGTTCACGACGTACACATCGGCGGAGTACCCGGAGACCCTGCCTTCGCACATCCGCCCGCTGCTCGGGATCGAGGACGCGGAGAATGTGCACTTCGACACCGTGGTGATGGGGCGCGGCACATACGATTCCGCGCTGGAGATCGACATCACCAGCCCGTACGCGCACATGCGGCAGTACGTCGTCTCCCGCAGCATCAAGCAGCAGCTCGACCCGTCGGTGAAGATCGTCTCCGGTGATGCCGTCGCCAAGGTCCGCGAGCTGAAGCAGGAGGACGGCCTCGGCATCTACCTCTGCGGCGGCGGAAACCTCGCGGGGCAGCTGCGTGACGAGATCGACGAGCTGCTCGTGAAGACCTACCCGGTGGTACTCGGGTCCGGCACCCCGATGTTCTCCGCGGACTTCTCCGTCACGGACTTCGAGTTCCGCTCCAACCGGGTCTTCGACAACGGTCTGGTCTTCACGATGTACGACAGGAAGCGGTAGCCGGGTCTGCGGCGAGGCCTACGCGTAGGGACGGTCCCGCCGGGCGTCGTGGAGCACCGAGCCCCACCACAGCAGCTGGTCGAGCAGCACTTTCGCCGCGCCGTTGGGGCCCTCCGGGTTCCTCAGGGTGCCGTCCGGGCCGAAGAGTTCGTAGTACCGGGGGAACGAGACGACGTCCCGGACCGTATGGGCCTGCAACTCGCCGAACACCTGGCGCAGTTGTTCCACCGCCAGGAGCCCGCCGCTTCCACCGCTGTAGCCGACGAAGCCGACCGGCTTCGCGTGCCACTCGGTGTAGTGCCAGTCGATTGCCGCCTTCAGCGAGGCCGGAAAACTCCGGTTGTACTCCGGTGTCACTACGACGATCGCGTCGGCCGCCCCGATCCGCCGGGTGAGCCCCGCCATCTCCGCCGGCCGCGTCATCTCGGGCTCGAGCGCCGGCGGTACGGGCGGCAGCTCGAGCGGGAGTGGCGTGTCCGCCAGGTCGATGACGTCCACCGCGAACCGGCCGTGCTGCTCGGCCTGTTCGGCGAACCAGTTCGCGACCACGGGGCCGAACCGGCCTTCCCTGACGCTGCCGATGATCACTGCGAGATTGAGGGGCGCACTGTTGAGGGGATTGCTGTTGAGGGGCTCACTGGTCATGGCTGTGCTCCGTCCGAAGGCATGCGGAGAGATGTGCGGAGAGATGTGCAAAAGGATGTGCAGGAGAGCTGTGGGCGACCGCGGCGGTCACCTGCCCCAACCTGCCCGTTGCCGACCCGGCGAGGAAGGCCGCGCCCAGGCTGGTAGCAGCAGGGCCACCATGCCGCCCGTCCCGCCTGTTACGTTCACCATGTGAGCGACAACGAGCTGGGGATTTTCCTGCGCATGCGCCGGGAAACGCTCACCCCCGCCCAGGTCGGGCTGCCCGCCGGCGCCCGCCGCCGTACGCCGGGGCTGCGGCGCGCCGAAGTCGCCGCGCTCGCCGGAGTCAGCGTCGAGTACGTGACCCGGCTCGAGCAGGGACGCGACCGGCGGCCGTCCGTGCAGGTGCTCTCCGCGCTGGCCGACACGCTGCGGCTGACCGCGAGCGAGCGCATCCATCTGCACCGCCTCACCAAGGCGGCCGACGGCGGCTTCACCTGCAGGGGCGGCGCGTCGCCCAACCGCACGGTCCGCCCCACCGTCCAGGCCCTGCTCGACCGCTTCGAGCCCGCACCCGCCGTGCTGCTGAACCGGCTGAGCGAGGCACTTGCCTGGACGGACGGGTACGAGCGGCTCGCCGGCCCGGTCGGGCTGCTGGACGGCAGTCCGCCGAACCTCGCCCGCTTCATCTTCACCGACGACCGCGCGCGTACCGCTTACCCGGATTGGGATCGCATCGCGGACCAGCAGGTCGCCGCGCTCAAGCAGGGGCCGTTCCGGGCGGATCCCCATGTCGGGGCGCTCGCGGATGAGTTGACCGTGACCGCGGGGACGGCCTTCACCGAACGCGTGGACACCCTGCCCGGCCTGCCCGAATCCAGCGGCGTCGCACGGCTGGTCCATCCCGGGGCGGGCGAGCTTCGTCTGGCGTACGAAACCCTGGAACTGCCGGCCGACGACGACCAGCACCTCGTGGTCCACCTCCCGGCCGACGACGCCACATCCGCCGCTCTCGACCGCCTCACCGGCCGTCGGCCGGGCGGGCTGCGTGCCGTCTCCGGCTGAGCGCCGAGCAGCCGGCCGGAGAGCAGGCCGGGCTGGACGTGTCGGTCAGGCCGGAGAGCAGGCCGGGCCGGACCGAGCGCCCTCGTCAGGCGTCTCCGGCCGACACAGCAGAATCCTTTGCTCTATGAGGTTCGCTGAACCGGCCGGTACCGCCCGGCCGCAGTGGTGCCGCACGGGAGAAGGCCCCACCACCAGGCGATCGCCGGGATGTCCAGCGGCTCGCGGCTGTCGTCGGTGGGCGTATCGCGGAACACCGTGGGGATGCTGGCCGGGTCGTCCGGCGTGGTGTACCGCACGGAGCTGATGCCCCAGTCCTGGGCGCCGCGTATGAAGGAGGCCAGGCTCTGCAGATACTGGCGCAGCTGCGGGCTGCCCTGCTCCGCCACATAGTCGCTCAGGCGCATGAAGAGGCACATCACCCGGTCCCGCTGGGCGATCGCCGTGGTCAGTGCCTGGTCGGTGCCGAGCCCGCTCTCCTGCTCCAGCACCCGCAGGACGTTGAGGAAGTAGCCCGGCCCGCTCCGCTCTTTGTGGTACGAGAAGATGTCGTTGTCCCAGGTGATGATGAACGACGCCATTTCGGCCGCGGCGCGTACCGTTGTGCGGTCCCGCTCGTGCGGCTGGAGCTCGTAGCCGTGCCCCATCTCCAGCAGGGGCAGCACCACCGACGTCGCGCCGTCGTACAGCCGCATCAGGGTGTAGTCGTTCAGGTCGGGCACTGTGCCTGCGCTGCGGTGGGACGCCTCCCACACCACCGAGAAGAAGTACTCCCGCAGCGCGTCCACCCAGCGGGCCGTCTGTCCCGCTGTGCCGTACCGGCTGACTCTGAGCCGGAGGTCCCGCAGCCCGGCCGCCAGCGGGTCGTCCAGCAGCATGGGGGCTTCCGGGTTCTGCGCGATACGCAGCAGCCGGTGCAGCAGTCCCGCCAGATCGCCCGGCCGCCGGCCGAGTTCACCCTCCTCGCAGTGCCCGTCGTCCACACCGAAGAGCCAGAGCACGAAGTCGGCGAGGAGGGAGACGACTTCCTCGCGGCCCTCCGGCAGGATCCGGGCGGAGAAGGTGCCGATGTCCTGCATGACGAGTTTGCCGCGCAGTTCGTCGGACCCGATGCGAAACGTTTCCGCCCAGGCCGCTGTCTGTACGTCTATGTCCGCATGGCGCGGATGGATCGCCGGTGGGATGGGAGAGAAGATCGGCGGAACCGCCAGCTCAGGCTCCACTTCGGCCTACCTCTCCATGCCGGGTGCGACGCGTTGTCACTGACGCAACACGCGACACGCACATCCCTTAGTGATCAACTATCACGCATCGTACTGAGCCGTGATGGCTGATCCAATAGGACAATCCCTCAGTTATCCGACACGCGCCGGCGTTTATCAGCCGGAACGGAACAAGGACCTCCGTCAGGAGCCGGGGTGAGTCCGGTCGCGGGCGTGGTTACGACGCCTCCGGCTTCGCGGCGAGGGACTGCAGATAGCGCATCAGCGTCAGCAGCACGTCGCGGCTGGAGGCGCGCCCGCGTGCGTCACAGGAGACGACCGGGACCTCCGCCGGCAGGTCGAGGGCGCCGCGTACCTCATCGAGGGAGTAACCGGGCGCATCGGGGAAGGAGTTGACGGCGACCACGAAGGGCACACCGCGTTCCTCGAGCCGCCCGATGACATCGAAGCTGACCTCGAGCCTTCGGGTGTCGACCAGTACCACCGCGCCCAGCGCGCCCTCGAACAGGCCGCGCCACAGGAACCAGAAGCGCTCCTGGCCCGGCGTGCCGAAGAGATACAGCACCAGCTCCTCGTTGATGCTGATGCGGCCGAAGTCCATGGCGACGGTCGTCGAGGTCTTGCGCTCCACGCCCTGGACGTCGTCGACCCCGACCCCGGCCTGGGTCATGGTCTCCTCGGTCGTCAGTGGCCTGATCTCGCTCACCGAGCCGACCAGGGTCGTCTTGCCGACGCCGAAGCCGCCCACGATGACCACCTTGACGGCGGCGGTGGCCGTCTCGGGCAGTACGTCCTCGCTCCGCGGCCCGACGGCCTGCTCAGAGCTTTTGAAGTCCATCGATCACTGCCTCAATCAAAGCTCGGTCGGGGAGTTGGGCGGCCTGGACAGGTGCGCGGGCAAGCACCTGGTTGTCGGCCAGCAGATCGCTGAGCAGCACGGTGACGACACTCACCGGAAGGCTCAGATAAGCGGAGAGCTCGGCCACCGAGAGCGGCGCCTGGCAGAGCCGGATGATCGCGGCGTGCTCGGGCTGAATACCGGGCCGGGGGCCCGACCTGGCGACGATCAGCGTGACCAGGTCGAGAGTGGTGGGCGCGGAGGAGCCGCTGCGGCCGCCGGTAATGACGTAAAGCCGCTCGGGACTGCTCTCTTCCCAGTTCCCGCCCGGGTTGCTCACGCGGTCTGTCCCTCGTGCCGCGGCGGCGTGCTCAGGTGCTCTCCGATCCGCAGCACCAGATCGCGCATCCGGTGGCCCATCAGCCCGGCGTCGACGCCCTCGTCGGCCAGCACGGCGAGATAGGCACCCGCGCCGGCCGCCATCAGATAGAAGAAGCCGCCGTTCATCTCGATGACGACGAGACGCATCTGCCCGTCGCTGTGGGGGAGTTCGCTCGCGACGGCGCCGGCCAGACTCTGCAGTCCGGCGCACGCGGCCGCCAGCCGGTCGGCGGTGTCGGTGTCCGCGCCGTACTGGGCCATGCGCAGCCCGTCCGCGGACAGCACGACCACGTTCCTGGTCTGCGGGACACCCTCGGCCAGGTCCTTGAGCATCCAGTCCATGTTGGTCTGGTTGGACTGCTGCTGAATCATGGCTGCGTGTTCCCCTTGCTCGTCTGGGTGGGCTCACCGGACAGCCCGCTCTGGAAGGCGGAAAGCCACATGCCCGGCTGAACCGGGGGTGAGTGCTCCGGCTCGGGCGCGGCGGCGGAATCGGCGGCGGCCGGTGCGGTGACACGGGCCTTGCGGCGCCGCTGCGGGAGACCTGTCATGGTCCGCTCGGTCACGATCGGGACCTCGTCGTCTCCCGGCATGGGGCCGGTGACCGGCCTGGGCAGCGGCTCCTGGGTGAGCCGGTCGGCCGGGCGGGGACCGGAGGCGGTGCCGATGCCATGCGCGAGGCCGGTCGCCGAAGCGGCCGTGGTGATCAGTTCCTGCGGTACGACGAGGACGGCGCGCACACCGCCGTACGCCGAGGAACGCAGCGAGACCTGGAAGCCGTACACCTGCGCCAGTCGGCCGACCACGGCGAGGCCGAGGCGGGGCGTCTCGCCCAGGTCGTTGACGTCAATGCCCTGCTGGGCCTGGCGGAGCATGCGCTCGGCCCGCTTGCGGGCCTCCTCGCTCATGCTCACGCCGCCGTCCTCGATCTCGATGGCGATGCCCGACTGCACATCGACGGCGGTCAGATGGACCCTGGTCTGTGGCGGCGAGTAGCGGGTGGCGTTGTCGAGCAGCTCGGCGAGCGCGTGGATCAGCGGCTCGACGGCGGTGCCGACGACGGCGACCTCGGAGACCGAGTGAAGCTCCACCCGCTGGTAGTCGATGATCCGCGACATCGCGCCACGCATCACGCTGTAGAGCGGTACGGCCTTGCTCCACTGGCGGCCGGGCCGCGCGCCGCCGAGTACGGCGATGGAGTCGGCGAGTCGGCCGATCAGCGCGGTGCCGTGGTCGATGCGGAGCAGATCGCCGAAGACGTCCGGAGCCTTGCCGTGCCGGTCCTCCATCTCACGGAGTTCCTGGGCCTGTTGGTGCACGATGGCCTGAACTCGACGGGCGATGTTCACGAAGGCGCGCTGCGCGGACTCGCGCAGGTCCTCCTCGGCGACGACGGCTTCGAGCACCGAGCGCAGCACCGCCTGGTGCTCGGCCGGTGCGTCGAGCGAGTCCAGTACGTCCTCGGGGAACTCGCCCTTGCGCAGCTGTTCCACCACCTGGGGCAGCAGCTCGCCGGCGAGGCGTGCGGTCTCGGCCTGCTGCCGCGACAGCGCCGCGTCCCGCTCCACGAGCCTGCCGTGGAGCTCTGTGATCACCCTGCCGCGTCGTGCGGCCTCGGCGCAGGCGACGGCGACCGCGGCGACCGCCGCGACACCGATCCAGAGCACGGGGGTGCGGGCCGACGCGGAGACCAGGGACGCGGCTGAGGCCACGGCCGCAACTGTCACGGCAACGGGCAGCAGCCACCCGTAGTTGGCCGGGGGCCGCGGATTTCCGGTCGACGTTCCCTGTCGAACCATCAGCATCCTCAGAATCGAACGAGAAAGATCATATGACGACGGGCACGGAGCATATCGGGCTCACTGAACGGAGATTGACGAGGGGTCACAAAATTGGCGGGAAGTTCGTGCCCGCGAAACGCGAGGGCGCCCCGGGCCGTACGGCCCGGGGCGCCCCTTCTGTACGGATAGGGCTACGGTTGCGCAGCCGCGGCGTCCGCCGCCTGCGCCTTCAGCGCCCGCTCGACGCCCGCGCGCGACTCCGAAATCAGCCGCCGCAGCGCTGCGTTCGGCTCTGCCGAGTCCAGCCAGGCATCCGTGGCGTCCAGCGTGGCCTGCGAGACCTGGAGCGAGGGGTAGAGCCCCACCGCGATCTGCTGGGCGATCTCATGGCTGCGGGACTCCCACACGCCCTTGACCGCCGCGAAGTACTTCTCCGCGTACGGGGCGAGCAGCTCGCGCTGATCGGTCTGGACAAAGCCCGCGATGACCGACTCCTGCACGGCGTTCGGCAGCTTGTCGGACTCGACGACCGAGGCCCAGGCCTCCGCCTTCGCCTCCGCCGTGGGCCGGGCCGCGCGTGCCGTGGTCGCGTGGCGCTCGCCCGCCGCCGTCTTGTCGCGCTCGTACTCCGCCGCGATGTCGTCCTCGTCGAGCATTCCGACCGCCGCGAGACGCTCCACGAACTCCCACCGCAGCTCGGTGTCCACGACCAGGCCCTCGATGGACTCCGTGTCGTCCAGCAGCGCCTGGAGCAGGTCGAGCTGCTGCGGCGTCCGCGCGGTCGCGGCGAAGGCACGGGCCCAGGCCAGCTGGTGGTCGCTGCCCGGCTCGGCCGCGCGCAGATGCGCCAGCGTCGCCTCGGTCCACTGCGTCAGACCCGTCTCGCGCCACTGCGGTGCCGAGTACAGGTCGATCGCCAGCTTCACCTGGCGGTGCAGCGACTGCACGACGCCGATGTCCGACTCCTTGCCGATGCCGGAGAGGACCAGGGACAGATAGTCCCGCGCGGCCAGCTCGCCGTCGCGCGTCATGTCCCAGGCGGAGGCCCAGCACAGCGCGCGCGGCAGCGACTCGGTGAAGTCGCCGAGGTGCTCGGTGACGACCCGCAGCGACTCCTCGTCGAGCCGGACCTTCGCATAGGTGAGGTCGTCTTCGTTGAGCAGGATCACCGCGGGACGGCGGGTGTTCTGCGGGAACGGCACATCCGTGCGCTCGCCGTCCACGTCCAGCTCGATCCGGCTCGTACGGACGAGCTTGCCGTTCTCGTCGAGGTCGTAGCAGCCGATCGCGATCCGGTGCGGGCGCAGGGTCGGCTCGCCCTTCGCGCCGGTGGGGAGGGGCGGCGCCTCCTGGCGTACGGCGAAGGACGTGACGTACCCCTCCTCGGAGATCTCGATCTCCGGGCGCAGGATGTTGATGCCCGCCGTCTGCAGCCACTTCTGCGACCAGGTCTGCAGATCACGGCCGGAGGTCTCCTCCAGCGCGCCCAGCAGGTCGGACAGCCGGGTGTTGCCGTACGCGTGCGCCTTGAAGTACGCCTGCACGCCCTGGAAGAACTCGTCCATGCCGACGTACGCGACGAGCTGCTTCAGCACCGACGCGCCCTTGGCGTACGTGATGCCGTCGAAGTTCACGAGAACGTCATCGAGGTCGCGGATTTCGGCCATGATCGGGTGCGTCGACGGCAGCTGGTCCTGCCGGTACGCCCAGGTCTTCATGGAGTTCGCGAACGTGGTCCAGGCGTGGGGCCACTTCGAGCCCGGCGCGTACGCCTGGCAGGCGATCGAGGTGTACGTGGCGAACGACTCGTTCAGCCACAGGTCGTTCCACCACTCCATGGTGACCAGGTCGCCGAACCACATGTGGGCCAGCTCGTGCAGGATGGTCTCCGCGCGCACCTCGTACGCCGCGTCCGTCACCTTCGAGCGGAAGACGTACTGGTCACGGATGGTCACCGCGCCGGCGTTCTCCATCGCGCCCGCGTTGAACTCCGGCACGAAGAGCTGGTCGTACTTTGCGAAGGGGTAGGCGTAGTCGAACTTCTCCTGGAACCACTCGAAGCCCTGCCGCGTGACCTCGAAGATCGCGTCGGAGTCCAGGAACTCGGCGAGCGAGGGCCGGCAGTAGATGCCGAGCGGGACGGACTGGCCGTCCTTCTCGTAGCTGCTGTGGACCGAGTGGTACGGACCGACGATCAGCGCCGTGATGTACGTGGAGATACGGGGCGTCGGCTCGAAATGCCAGACGCTGTCCTTGGGCTCCGGGGTCGGGGAGTTCGAGATGACCGTCCAGCCCTCAGGGGCCTTCACGGTGAACTGGAACGTCGCCTTCAGGTCCGGCTGCTCGAAGGAGGCGAAGACGCGGCGCGCGTCCGGCACCTCGAACTGCGTGTAGAGATACGCCTGCTGGTCCACCGGGTCGACGAAGCGGTGCAGCCCCTCGCCGGTGTTGGTGTACGAGCAGTCCGCGACCACCGTCAGCTCGTTCGGGCCCGCGTGCAGATGCGGCAGCGCGATCCGCGAGTCCCGGAAGACCGCGGCGACGTCCAGCTCCTTGCCGTTGAGCACGACCTGGTGGACGGCCGGGGCGACCAGGTCGATGAAGGTCTCCGCACCGTCCTCGGCGGACTCGAAGCGCACGGTGGTCACGGACCGGTAGGTGCCCTCCCCTCCCTCCGCCGGGGTGTCCCCGCTCCCCTGTGCGGCATTGCTCAGGTCGAGGTCGATCTCGTACGAGTCGACGGTCAGCAGGCGGGCCCGCTGCTGTGCCTCTTCGCGGGTCAGATTCGTGCCAGGCACGCTGTCATCTCCTCGGTTCGTGACGTTTGGGGCCATCCTTCCATGGGCTGCGGGTCGGCCGCCTGCACTAATCGGGGCGGGCGACGGCACCGGGTTCAGCGGGGAGTTGCCGGGGTCCAACCGTGCCGCCACCGTCGCCGCGCCGGCGGAAAGCGCAAGCGGCAAGGGGGAGCGCGCATGCCTCCCCACCGGCGGCCGCACATCCGAACCGGCCGGTGCGAGCCGAACTCCATGTCCATTTCCCGCCGGATGCAGGACCCGGTCGGCGTCACGCTGAACCCATGACCGGAACACTCTGGACCACGCGTCCCATCGAACCCGCCACCCTCGAGCAGCTCCGCGACACCGACGACGCGGGCCGCGCCTGCGCCCCGTACACCGATACCGAGGGCGGCGCCCCGCTGCGCTGCTGTCTGCGCCTGAGCGGGACCGGCGAGCGGATCGCCCTGGTCTCGTACGCCCCGCTGCGCCGCTGGGCCACCGAGACCTGGGCGAAGCCCGGCGCGTACGACGAACAGGGCCCCGTCTTCATCCACGCCGAGGAGTGCGGAGGGCCGGCCGGGCAGGAGGGCTACCCCTTCGCCCGCCCCGGGGCGCTGCGCACACTGCGCCGCTACGACGCGGAGGGCCGTATCGCGGGAGGCCGCCTCCTGGAGATCCCGGAGGCGGCCACCGAAGCGTTCGACGCGGCGTTCGCGGAGGCCTTCGCCGACCCCGGCGTGGCCCTGGTCCACGTCAGGGCCGTGGAGTACGGCTGCTTCCAATTCGAGGTACGGAGGGCGTAGCAACCGGGGGCGCTCCGCCCGGGCCACCCGCTCCTGAGCAGCCTGAGCAGCCGGAAGGGCCGAAGGTCAGCCCTTCAGCTCCTGCGCGACGAGCTCCGCGATCTGGACCGCGTTCAGCGCCGCGCCCTTGCGGAGGTTGTCGTTGGAGAGGAAGAGCGCGAGGCCGTTCTCCACCGTCTCGTCCTTGCGGATCCGACCGACGTACGAGGCGTCCTTGCCGGCCGCCTGCAGCGGGGTCGGGATCTCGGAGAGCTCGACGCCGGGGGCGTCCTTCAGCAGCTCCTGCGCGCGCTCCACGCTGATCGGGCGCTCGAAGCGGGCGTTGACCTGCAGGGAGTGGCCGGAGAAGACCGGGACGCGCACACAGGTGCCGGAGACCTTGAGCTCCGGGATCTCCAGAATCTTGCGGGACTCGTTGCGGAGCTTCTGCTCCTCGTCGGTCTCGAAGGAGCCGTCGTCGACGAGGTTGCCCGCCAGCGGCAGGACGTTGAAGGCGATGGGGCGCTTGTAGACGGCGGGCTCGGGGAAGTCGACCGCGCCGCCGTCGAAGGTCAGTTGGTCGGCGGCTTCGGTGACCTGGCGGGCCTGCGCGTGCAGCTCGGCGACACCGGCCAGGCCCGAGCCGGACACGGCCTGGTAGGTGGTGGCGACCATCGCGCTGAGCCCGGCCTCTTCGTGCAGCGGACGCAGTACCGGCATCGCGGCCATGGTCGTGCAGTTCGGGTTGGCGATGATGCCCTTGGGGCGGTTCTTGATCGCGTGCGCGTTGACCTCGGAGACGACCAGCGGGACCTCGGGGTCACGGCGCCAGGCGGAGGAGTTGTCGATCACGACGGCGCCCTGGGCGGCGACCTTCTCGGCGAGCGCCTTGGAGGTCGCGCCACCGGCCGAGAAGAGCACGATGTCCAGACCGGAGTAGTCGGCGGCGGTCGCGTCCTCGACGGTGATCTCCTGGCCCTCCCACTCGAGGGTGGATCCGGCAGACCGGGCGGAGGCGAACAGACGAAGCTCGTCGATCGGGAACTTCCGCTCGGCGAGGATCTTGCGCATGACTCCGCCGACCTGACCGGTGGCTCCGACGATTCCGACCCTCACGGTGACTCCTTCTGTCTGTGCGTACGACGCGGGCAGCCTGCCCATCATGCGTATGACCTGGGTCCGCTTGTCCAATCCATTGTCCGGGCTTCGGGACGTGTGAGTCAGGACATGCCGACGGGGCGGGTGCTCCGAAGAGCGCCCGCCCCGCCGTCGTACGGCTCACGCCGTCACATCACACCGCTACGGAGTGACCTTCTCGATCACGACGCTGCCGGCGCCCGCGGCCGTGCCGCGACCGTTCAGCAGCTGCACCTCGCCGAAGAACTGACGTCCCTCGGGAGCCGGGCCGCCCACCAGAACCTCGGCGCTG
This sequence comes from Streptomyces sp. NBC_01750, assembly GCF_035918095.1. Lineage (NCBI taxonomy): Bacteria > Bacillati > Actinomycetota > Actinomycetes > Kitasatosporales > Streptomycetaceae > Streptomyces > Streptomyces sp. NBC_01750. The sequence goes on along the minus strand of NZ_CP109137.1, from coordinate 3,125,763 downwards.
ACCTGCGCCGACGCCCCATTGGCGAGCTTGACGGGCTTGGTCGAGTCGACCTTGACCGAGCCGAGTGAGGCCGCGAAGAACACATCGCGGTAGTTGTACTCGGTGGTCCCGGCCGGGACGGAGTAACCGTCGACCACGACGGTGTACGTGCCCGCGGCCGGCTTGAGCAGGCTCACAGCCTCCTCGGAGTCGCCGTCCGCGGACTGGCCCACCCGGACGCCGTCCAGGAAGACCGACAGGTCCAGGTCGGCCGCGGTGTCGGAGACGCCGCCGATGGCGACGTCGAGACGCTCGACGCCCTCACCGATGGTGACCGTCGACTCCTGCGACTCACCGTTCTTGATCGACGGACGCGAGACCTTGGCCGAGCCCAGCGAGCCGCCCGCGAGCTTGCCGTCGATGGCGGCGAAGCCGTTGGTGACCTTCCACTCGACGGGGGTCGGCGTGCCGACCTTCGCCTCGGGGAGGGTCTTGACGGCCGGGTCGAAGGAGGCACCCAGCAGGGTCACGTCCAGCTTGTATGGGTTGTCGAGCAGCGGAGAGGTGCGCCGCGACTCGATCTCGATCTCCCAGACGCCCGGGGTCGGCTCGGCGTACGAGCGCAAGTCCGGACGGCAGGTGTTCGCCGGATTGTTGTAGTTGGGGTAGCAGAAGATCGTGGAGCTGTCCTCGACCGCCACACCGTAGGGGTGGATGCCGATGAAGCGGGTCTGGCTGTCCTTGGCCAGGCCGCCGAGGGCGACCTCCAGGTTCTTCGCGCCCTCCGGCACGGTGATGAAGTACGACTTGCTGCTGTTGCGCTGTACCGAGCCGGTGTCGGAGAAGCTGTACACGGGCTTCGCCAGCGGCTTCGAGACGATCACGGTGGCGAGGATCTGCTTGTCGACGCCCTCGGTGCGCTCGTCGTCCACCTCGAGGATCGCGCTGTGCACGCCTGCCGTGCGGGGCTTGGCCTCGACCTTGACGGTGACCGGCTGGTTCAGCGGCAGCGTGACCGCGCCCGAGCCGGGCAGGTCGAAGGTGCCGTCGTTGTACTTCCAGTCCAGCTCGTGCCGCACGGGACGGTCCGGTCCGGTCGTACGCGTGATGGTGACGTCGTACGACTTCTTCTGGCCGGCCTTCAGACCGCCCTCGCGGTCGTAGAGGCCGGTGCCGAAGCCCGGGGTCTTCAGCGCGAAGTCGATCGCGGTGTCGACCGGAGCCTTGACGCCGTACTCGTGGGCGGTGGCGCCGTCCTCGATGGCGTCCCAGGCGTCCACGATGTTGATCAGGCCGGAGCCCTGCTCATGCGCCTGCACTCCGGGGATACGGTGCGCGGTGCTGGTCAGCGCCGTGCGCAGCTTCGCCGGGGTCAGCTCGATGTGCCGCTGCTTGGCGGCCGAGAGCAGCAGCGCGCTCGCGCCCGCGGCCTGCGGCGAGGACATCGAGGTGCCCTGCAGCATGGAGTAGCCGGCCGGGAGCTCGTAGCCCGCCTCCTTGACCGGGCTGCCGGGCAGCCAGGTCTGGGTGGTGTTGATGGAGGCACCGGGCGCGGTGATGATGGGCGCGAAGCCACCGTCCTCGCGCGGGCCGCGCGAGGAGAAGGGGAGCATGGCGTACTTCTTGGTCACCCCGGAGCCGTAGTTGGCGGCCCAGGTTTCCTTGGAGATGGCGGCGCCGACGGAGATGACCTTGTCGGCCAGGCCCGGGTCGCCGATGGTGTTGGTGCCAGGACCCTCGTTGCCTGCCGAGATCACCATCTGGACGCCGTAGGTGTCGATGAGCCGGGTGTAGAGCTCGGCGCGGGCGTTGTTGCCGTCGTTCAGCGCGGGCAGACCGCCGATGGACATGTTGACGATGTCCACGCCGCGGTTGATGACCAGATCGGCCATGCCCTCGGTGAGCGCGATGTTGGTGCAGCCGCCGCTCCAGGTGCAGGCGCGCGAGGAGACCAGCTTGGCGCCGGGCGCCTCACCGTTCATCTTGCCGCCGAAGAGGCTGTTGGCGGCGGTGATGCCGGCGACGTGGGTGCCGTGCTCGCTCTCGATGACGCCGATGTTGACGTAGTCGGCCTTGGCGCCCGCGGCGTTGTAGACGACGTCCTTGCGGACCTCGATGACGAACGGGATCCGCTCGACGACCTCGGTGGCCGGGTTGTCCTTGCCGAAGTAGCCGATCTGGAAGCCGTTCTTGTACGGCTTCATGACGGTGTCGTTCGAGAAGTTCCCGTCGTTGTCGAGGTCGACGGTGGCGGTCCGGGTGCCCGGGTCGTACAGCACGCCCCAGACGTCCGTGGTGTCGCCGTCCCGGTTGAGGTCACCGGCCATGTCGCCGCCCTTGGTGGCGGCCTCGGCGAAGAGGTTGAACTTGTACGCGCCCGCCGGGGCGGAGTACGTACGTCCGTTGACGGCGAACGTAGGCCCGCTGACGTCGAGCGACATCCGGCGCCAGGTGCCGTCGCCGTCCGCCACCGGGTCGGTCGCGGTGACCCAGTCGACGATCTTGCGCTCGCCGGTGGTGGTCTTCTGCAGCGCGGGGTGGCCGAGGTCGACGCCGGAGTCCAGGATGCCGATCGTCACGCCACGGCCGTCGGCCTTGGGGTGCTCCTTGACGAAGTCCACCGCGCCGGTCTCGAAGGACGGGTTGTACGGGTTCTTCGCCGGGGTGTTCTTTCCGGGCGCCGGGTACGTCGTGGCCCGCGTACCCGCGGTGCCCGCGGCCTTGGTGGTGTCTCCCGCCGGGGTCGGGTCGTCCAGCTTGACCTCGTGCTTGAGGTCGATGCCGTGGACGCTGGAGAGCTTGGCCGCCGCCTTCAGCGCGGCCTCCGCCTTGGCGGTGGGAAGGGTGGCCCTTACATAACCGAGCTGGTCGAACGTCCTGCCCACGACCGCACCCTGGACGGCGTCCAGCTGCCCGGCGACCTGCTCGGTCGCGCCGGGTGCGGTGGCGACCATCACGGTGACGCTCTTCTCGCCCTTGGCCTCGGCCTGGGCGAGCAGATCGGCGTCGGCCGAACCGAGCTTGTCGGAGGAGGACTTGGCCTTGACACCGGAGGTGCCGGCCGGATCGTCGGCGGGCGAGGCCGAGAAGGCCGGCGCGGCGCCCGCGGCGATCAGCGCGGTCACGAGCGACGCGGCGGCCGCTATACGGGCCACGCGTCTGTGACCTGGTACGGAGCGCCCTGGAATGGAGCTCTGGGATTCGGGGGTCATCAGCATCCCTGTTTGTGAAAGGTAAGGGTCCGGAATTCGGTGCCGGATGACCGCTCAGCCTTTCGTAAGTGACAGGGGTTTGTGGAGAGTTGGCCGAGACGTGAACCCATCATGGCGTAGATCCGCCACTGCGGCAGATACGCCATGCTGGACAATTGGGTACTTTTCGTGACATACCGCGGTCGCCTGTCCCAGTCCTCGCGGGTGCGGCGGCGAGCGCGTCCCGGGCGGTCACCTTCCGCTCCAGGGTGGCCGCGTCCGCGGTGAACCGCTTCGCGAGACCGTTGGCCGTCAGCCGGGTCGGCAGCCCGTCGACCCCGGTCAGCGGGTCCTGGCGCGCGCCGTGCCGCGCCCACCTGGTGCTGAGCAGGACGAGGGCCCGTCCGAAGTCCGCCCGTCCGAAGTCCCCCGTCCGAAGTCCGCCCGTCCGAAGTCCGCCCGTCCGAAGTCCGTCGGCGTTCGTACCTCTACCCTCACCGCATGAACAGGCAGTTGCGGAACAGGGAGTTGAGGGTCGCGGCTTACGCCGTCTGCGTACGGGAGGATCAGATCCTGCTCGCCCGCTGGGTGGCCCGTGACGGCGTCAAGAAGTGGACGCTGCCCGGCGGCGGCATGGACCACGGGGAGGACCCGCTCGATACGGTCGTCCGCGAGGTCGAGGAGGAGACGGGGTACGCGTCAGAAATGACCGCGCTGCTCGGCCTCGACACCATCCGTCGCCAGTACCCGCGCAGGCTCGGCGCTTTCGCCGACTTCCAGGGGCTGCGCATCGTGTACGAGGGCCGGATCGCCGGCGGCGAGCTGCGCCACGAGACGGACGGGTCGACGGACCTCGCCGCCTGGCACTCGCTGGACGCGGTGACAGATCTGGAGCGGGTCGAACTCGTCGACATCGGCCTGGAGTTGTGGCGGTCCCGGCCCCCCGTGGGCCGGATCGCCAGGAACGGCTGATAGCCGCTCAACCCTTCCGCCACAGGCAACGCCGCACGCGCCGCCCGAGTCCCTACAGCCGACCGCAGCCGCGGAGCAGCAGCCGCGGAGCAGTGGAAGACAATCGACAGGGGACTGGTATGTCGTTACGTACGGTACGTACGCTCCGGGCGGCGTTGACGGGAGTGGTGGCGATGGCAGCCCTGGCCACCGCCGCCCTGGTGAGCCCGGCCGCCGCGGACAGCGGCACGGGTGAGACCCACCGCGGCACCCAGCGGGCGATCGAGGCCGCCGTCCGCGACGGAGTGCCCGGAGTCGTCGCCCAGGCGCACGACCGCGACGGCACCTGGAGCGGCACGGCCGGCGTGGCGAATCTGCGGACCGGACGCGAGCGCCTGCCGCAGGACCGCTTCCGCGTCGGGTCCATCACCAAGACCTTCGTCGCCACGGTTGTGCTCCAGCTGGAGGCCGAGGGCAGACTGAGCCTGGACGACACCGTGGAGCAGTGGCTCCCCGGCGTGGTGCGCGGCCACGGCCACGACGGACGCCGGATCACCCTGAGGCAACTCCTCAACCACACCAGCGGGATCTACAACTACACCGACGACCCGGGCTTCCTGGCGAAGGTCTTCGGCGACGGCTTCTTCCAGCACCGCTACGACACGTGGACGCCGCGGCAGCTGGTGGGGCTAGCGATGGGGCACAGCCCCGAGTTCGCCCCCGGCACGGCCTGGAAGTACTCCAACACCAACTTCGTCCTCGCCGGAATGGTCGTCGAACGGGTGACGGGACGTCCCTACGGAACCGAGATCGAGCGCCGGATCCTGCGCCCGCTCCATCTGCGCGCGACCTCCCTGCCCGGGACCGAGGCCCGGATGCCGCGCCCCAGCGGCCGGGCCTACTCGAAGCTGTCCGAGGACCCGAAGGCGAAGATCCATGACGTGACCGAACTGAACCCGTCGGCCGCCGGGGCGGCCGGCGAGATGGTCTCCGACTCCGCCGATCTGCAACGCTTCTACCGGGCGCTGCTGAAGGGCGATGTGCTGCCGCAGCGGCAACTGCGGGAGATGACCACCACCGTCCCGACGGACCCGAAGGAGCCGTACAACCGCTACGGTCTCGGCCTGATGCGGCACACGACGAGCTGTGGCACCGAGGTCTGGGGCCACGGGGGTGGAATTCACGGTTCCGCGTCCGAGGCGCTCACCACGCGGGACGGGAGCCACTCGCTGGCGCTGAACTTCAACGGCGACTGGGCGGGGGACAGCGAGGCGGTCGTCGAGGCGGAGTTCTGCGGCTGACGAGGTTTGCGGCTCACCGTGGCAGCACGACCACATACGCAGCCGGGTCGCGGTCGGTCGCCGCCATCAGCGCCGTACGGACCACGGTCGCCTGCTGCTCCAGTGACTCCCGCAGCTTCCTCGGCGTGATGTGTACGACGGTGATGCCGAGCCGCTCGAGGTGCTCGCGCTTGCGGGCGTACTCCGACCACAGTGCGTCGTCGTGGCGGGGCGCGCGGGTGTCGAGTTCCACGGCGACGGCCGGCCCGGGCCAGTAGGCGTCCACACCGCCGAGATGCGGGCCGCCGGGCAGCCGCAGGTCCACGTTCCACAGGGGTTCGGGCAGTCCGGCGCTCCGCACCAGCTGGTACAGCCGGGCCTCGGCGAGTGCCCGCCCCTCGGCGAGCAGCGAGCCGACGGCGTCCACCACATGGGGCCGGTTCAGCAGCCGCGCGCGGTTCAGCTCCGCGACGACGGCGGCTGGTTCGCAGTGTCCGCCGCGTACCGCCTCGGTGAGCAGCCGCCGTACCGCATTCGCGTCGGGAAGCTGCGCGACGGCGTCCGCGAGGGCGCGCGGCACGGGCGCGACGGGCAGACCGCTGATCACTTCCGCTCTCGGCAGGGCGTGCGCCCGCACCAGCCGGGCGCATCCGATCGACCGCAGCCGCCGGGTGCGGGGCACGAGGACGTCGATCCGGTCGAGGGAGAGCAGCGGAGGAGCGGAGGGGAACCGGCGCAGGGCGAGCGCGGCGAGCCCGGTGATCATGGCCTCGCCGTACCGGAGCACGTCGGTCTTCCGCGCCCCGGACTGTGCGGGCAGGGGCGGCCGGCCGGCGTACAGCAGCGTGGCGTGCAGCCGTTCCTCGCTGGTCGGCGGCCCGGGGTGCAGGAGGAACACACCGGGCAGCAGCAGCTGCCAGGGCCCACCGGGGCGGCACTGCGCGGTGGCCCTGGCGGCCGAGACACCGTGGGCGTGCAGTTGCGCGACCGACAGCACACGCAACTGCACGGCGGAGAGGTGACTCAGGGGGAGGGGGGAGAGTGGGGTGTTGTTCATGTCCGGGGGATGCCCGCGGTCGGACGGCCCGCTAACCGCTGTTACAAGCCCGTCGACAATTCAGGACAACCCCGTCCTAAAGTACGGACGTTCGACTGCCGAAAAGAGCCACTTCGCGCCGTGCGCGGCCCGGGCGGTCGCCTGCCCCGGGAGGAAGGGGCGGGGGGAGGGAAGAAGACCCTCGGGTACCCGTCCCCCGCACCCCCTCAGGCGCCCGCCCCCGCGCCCCCGTCGCATGCCTGCCCCCGCAGCGCCCTCGCCAGGTCGTCCCGTGCCTCCAGCACCAGACGCCGCAGCGCCGGCGGCGCACCCGCGTGGCCGTCCAGCCACGCGTCGGTCGCCGCCAGCGTGCCCTCGTCGTCCTGCAGGCTCGGGAACAGACCCTTCACCACGTCCATGCCGATCTGGATGGACCGGTCCGCCCACACCCGCTCGATCGCCTCGAAGTACTTCGACGCGTACGGAGCCAGCAGCTCCCGCTGCCCCGCCTGCACAAAGCCCGAAATCGTCGCCTCCACCAGCGCGTTGGAGAGCGCGTCGGACTCGACGACCTGCGCCCACGCCTGGTCCTTCACCGCCGCCGACGGGCGTGCCGCCAGGCACCGCATCTGGTGGCGCTTGCCCGAGGCCGTGTCGTCGCGGGCCAGTTCGTCCGCGATGGCCGACTCGTCCGCCACCCCGTGCGAGGCCAGCGGCTCCAGGAACGCCCAGCGCAGCTCCTGGTCCACCTCCAGGCCGTCGATCTTCGCCGTACCTTCCAACAGGCCCTGCAGCAGCTGCAGATCGGCCGCCGATGTCGCCGTCGTCGCGAAGAACCGCGCCCATGTCAGCTGGTGCTGGCTGCCCGGCTCGGCCAGCCGCAGCTCGCGCACCGCCCCTTCCGCCAGCAGCCGCCCACCTTGCTCGCGCCATTCGGGCGCGGCGTAGTGCTGGAGCGCCGAGCGCGCCCACGCGTGCAGCATCTGCAGTACACCGATGTCCGACTCGCGGCCGGCGAACCGCAGCACCAGATCGATGAAGTCCCGCGCCGGCATCAGGGCGTCCCGGGTCAGATTCCACAGCGCCGACCAGCACAGCGCCCGCGCCAGCGGGTCCGTGACATCGCCCAGATGTGCCCGCAGTGTCGCCAGCGAGCCCTCGTCGAAGCGGATCTTGCAGTACGTCAGGTCCTCGTCGTTGACCAGGATCAGATCGGGCCGTTCGGCGCCCGCCAGGCCGTCCACGACCGTCCGCACACCGGTGACGTCCACCTCGGCGCGGGCGTATCGCACCAGCGCGCCCACCTCGTTGCGGTACAGACCGACCGCCACCCGGTGCGGCCGCAGTTCGTCGCCGTCCTGGAGCACGGCGAGTTGGGTGATCCGGTCGCCGGTGTCGTAAGTGGCCATGGGTGTCAGAGAGTTGACGCCTGCCGTCTCCAGCCAGGACCGGGACCAGGACGTCATGTCCCGCCCGGACGTCTCCTCCAGAACGGACAGCAGATCACCCAGGCGTGTGTTGCCGTACGCATGCCGCTTGAAGTAGCGCCTGGCGCCCTCCAGGAAGGCATCGCGCCCCACGTAGGCGACCAGCTGCTTCAGTACGGACGCGCCCTTCGCGTACGTGATCCCGTCGAAGTTGAGCTTCGCGGCCTCCAGGTCATGGATGTCGGCCGTGACCGGATGCGTGGACGGCAGTTGGTCGGCCCGGTACGCCCACGACTTGCGGTTGTTGGCGAAGGTCACCCAGCCGTTGCTGAACCGGGTCGCCTCCACCAGCGAGAACGAGCCCATGAAGTCCGCGAACGACTCCTTCAGCCACAGGTCGTCCCACCACTGCATGGTGACCAGATCGCCGAACCACATGTGCGCCATCTCGTGCAGGATGACGTTGGCCCGGCGCTCGTACGACGCCTGTGTCACCTTCCCGCGGAAGACGAACTCCTCGCGGAAGGTGACACACCCGGGGTTCTCCATCGCGCCGATGTTGTACTCGGGCACGAACGCCTGGTCGTACTTCCCGAAGGGGTACGGGTAGTCGAAGTGGTCGTGGAAGAAGTCCAGGCCCTGCTTCGTCACCAGGAAGATGTCGTCCGCGTCGAAGTGCCGGGCGAGCCCCTTGCGGCACATCGCGCCGAGCGGGATCTCCAGCGTCGTGTTGTCGTCGAATGTCCGGGTGTAGAGGTCGGTCTCGTAGTGGTACGGACCGGCGACGACCGCCGTGATGTACGTCGAGATGGGCTTCGTCTCCGCGAACCGCCACACTCCGTCCCCGTCGAGCGCGCCCGAGCCGTTGCTCCAGACCGTCCAGCCGTCGGGCGCGGTCACCTCCAGGCGGAACGGCGCCTTCAGGTCGGGCTGTTCGAATGTGGCGAAGACACGGCGCGCGTCGGCCGGCTCGTACTGGGTGTAGAGGTAGACCTCGCCGTCCTCCGGGTCGACGAAGCGGTGCAGCCCCTCGCCCGTACGGCTGTAGGCACACTGCGCGTCCACGATCAGCACGTTCTCCGCGGCGAGGCCGTCCAGTGCGATCCGCGAGCCGTCGAAGACGGCGGCCGGGTCCAGCTTCTCGCCGTTCAGCGTCACGGCCGTCACGGCGGGCGCCAGCAGATCGGCGAAGGTCGGGGCGCCCGGCTGTGCGCTACGGAAGCGGATCGTCGTCACCGACCGGAAGGTGCGGGGCCCGGAGCCCTCCGCGGCCTCCCCGACCGCCGAACGCAGGTCGAGCGCGACCTCGTACCCGTCGACGGACAGCAGCGCGGCCCGCTGACGGGCCTCGTCGCGGGACAGATTCTCACCGGGCACGGGCACTCCTTCGTGTCTCGTTCGAACAGCACCGATCCTCCCATGTGCACCTGGCACGCGGTATACGGGAATCCCCGGGCGAACGGTGGCGTTGCCCGTTCGAGGCGCACGCGACGTGCTAACGAGGAGAGACATGTCAGAGAACGGCAAGCCCGGCAAGATCACGGCCGACTTCTGGTTCGACCCCCTGTGCCCCTGGGCCTGGATGACGTCCCGCTGGATGCTCGAGGTGGAGAAGGTCCGCGATGTCGAGGTCCGCTGGCATGTGATGAGTCTTGCCGTCCTCAACGAACCCAAGCTCGACGAGCTCCCGGAGAAGTACCGCGAGGGCATGAAGCAGGCGTGGGGCCCGGTCCGCGTTGTCATCGCCGCGCAGCAGAAGTACGGCGACGAGGTCCTCGGCAAGCTCTACACCGCGCTCGGCACCCGCTTCCACAACCGCGGTGAGGGCGCCACCCGTGAGGCGATAGTGGCCGCGCTGGAGGAGGCAGGCCTGCCGGCGGAGCTGATCGAGTACGCCGACTCCGACACGTACGACACCGAGTTGCGCGCCTCGCACAAGGAAGGCATCGACAAGGTGGGCCAGGAGGTCGGCACGCCGGTCATCGCGGTGCCCGGCACCGACGGCGAGCAGATCGCCTTCTTCGGCCCGGTCGTCACGCCCGCCCCGAAGGGCGAGGAGGCGGCGAAGCTGTGGGACGGCACGCTGATGGTCGCGTCCATCCCCGGCTTCTACGAGATCAAGCGCACACGCACGCAGGGCCCCGTCTTCGACTGACCCGGCGAGTACCCCGCGCCACTCATGGAAGGACCCCCGCGAGTCAGGTTCTCGCGAGGGTCCTTCGTCATTCCGCCTGCAGGTGAAGGTTGAGAAGACGATCACGAGCAGGACGACCGTATGGTGTTGCGGCGGCGGTGCTACGGAGCGAGCAGGAGGTTGTACGCGCGCTGCTTGGCGGAGGCGTAACGCTTGGCCACGTCCTGCCAGTTGACGACCTTCCACATCGCCTCGACGAAGTCCACCTTCTGGTTCTTGTACTGAAGGTAGAAGGCGTGCTCCCAGGCGTCGAAGACCAGGATCGGGACCGAGCCCTGGCCGACATTGCCCTGGTGGTCATAGATCTGCTCGACGATCAGACGGCCGCTGACCGGCTCGTACGCGAGGACGCCCCAGCCCGAGCCCTGTGTGGTCGCGGAGGCCTTGGTCAGCTGTGACTTGAAGCCGGCGAAGGAGCCGAAGGACTCGGCGATCGCGTCGGCGAGCTCGCCGACGCCGTCCTTCTCCAGCGGCTCACCGCCGCCGTCGCCGGTCATGTTGTGCCAGTAGATCGAGTGCAGGATGTGGCCGGAGAGATGGAACGCGAGGTTCTTCTCCAGGCCGTTGATCGCGCCCCAGGCCTCCTTGTCACGCGCCTCGGCGAGCTGGTCGAGCGTGTCGTTGGCACCTTTGACGTAGGCAGCGTGGTGCTTGTCGTGGTGGAGCTCGATGATCTGCGGGTTGATGACCGGTTCGAGCGCCGCGTAGTCATAAGGAAGTTCAGGAAGCGTGTACATGGCCATGGCCGGTCCCTCCGACTGCTTATTGCACATCTTATGCAGATGCACGCTAGCAGCAGGAGGGTCGGGGGTGATCAGGCTCGAAGGCGCCCGGCGGCTGTGTCGTGACCCCGCCGCTGAACTCTCCGGCGATGTACTGGTGTTCGAACTCGTCCAGGTCGCGGTGGACGGTCATCGGGCTGACGCCGATCCGCTCGCGCGCCTCGTTCGCGGGGAGGCGGAGGCGCGGCGAGCGGAGCGGGGAGGCGAGATTGTCATATGCCGCGCGGTGTGGATAGAGGGCGCGCAAGGCGAAAAACGAGGCGACGCCGGCGGTGTGCGCGCGTGTCGTCCCGCGTTCCCCCCACACGTCCGGGGAACGCGAAGGACCCCCGGGCCGTGGCGGCCCGGGGGTCCCATACGTATCGCGCGCCTCCGGCGGAAACCCAAGCCGGGCCTGGCGGAAACCCAAGCCGTCCTGGCGGATACTCAAGCCGGGCCTGGCGGAAACTCAACCCGTCCTGGCGGAAACTCAAGCCCGTCCGGCGATTGAGGACGACCCGGCCACCGGACGGCCCCCGGTCCCCTCCTCACTCCTCGCGCGTCGACCCGCCCCGCCGCGCCGTCACCTGGCGCACGTACCCCACAACAGCCAGCGCCAGCGTCAGCCCGCCCGTGTAGTACAGCTGCGTACGCGTGTCCGCCTCGCGTGCCATCAGGACGAAGACCGTCGCCATACCCGCCAGCGCGACCCACGTCAGCGTCGGGTACAGCCACATCCGCACCACCAGCTTCTCCGGCGCCTCGCGCTCGATCCGGCGACGGAGCAGCAGTTGGGAGACGGCGATGAAGGTCCACACGACCAGGATGATCGCGCCGATCATGTTGAGCAGCCACATGAAGACATCGTTGGGCCGCCAGTAGCTGAGCAGCACACACGCGAAGCCGACGACGGAGGAGACCAGTACGGCGATGCGCGGCACGCCGTTGAAGACCTTGCCGAGTGCCGTCGGACCCTGACCGCGGGCCACCAGCGAGCAGGCCATGCGGGAGGCGCCGTAGACATTGGCGTTCATCGCCGAGAGCAGCGCGACCAGCACGACCACGTTCATGATCTGGCCGGCACCAGGGATGCCCAGGTGGTCGAGGGTCGCGACGTACGGGCCCTTCTCGACGACCTTCGGGTCGCCCCAGGGGACCAGCGTGACGATGACCGCCATCGAGCCGATGTAGAAGACCGCGATGCGCCACATCGCCGTACGCACAGCCTTGGCGACGCCCTGGACCGGGTGCTCGGACTCGGCCGCGGCGATCGTGACCGTCTCCAGGCCGCCGTACGCGAAGACCGAGGCGAGCAGACCCACGACGAGACCCTCGGAGCCGTTCGGCATGAAGCCGCCGTCGCCCGTGAGGTTGGTGGTGCCCGGCGCGTCGGTGCCCGGCAGGATGCCGAGGATCGCCAGCACACCGATGACGAGGAAGAGTGCGATCGCGCCGACCTTGAGTGCCGCGAACCAGAACTCGAACTCGCCGAAGTTCTTCACGGCCGCCAGGTTCGTACCGCAGAACACCAGCATGAAGAGGGCGACCCAGGCCCACTCCGGCGTGCCCGGCAGCCAGCCGGTCATGATCTTCGCGGCGCCGATGCCCTCGAGGCCGACGGCCACACAGAGCAGGAACCAGAACGCCCAGCCCGCGGTGAAGCCCGCCCAGGGCCCGATCGCCCGCTCGGCGTGCACGGAGAAGGAGCCGGAGGCCGGGTTCGCCGCCGACATCTCGCCGAGCATGCGCATCACGAGCATGACGAGCAGGCCGGAGATCGCATAGGCGATGACGATGGACGGGCCGGCCGCGGCGATGCCCGCGCCGGAGCCGACGAAGAGTCCGGCGCCGATCACACCGCCAAGGGCGATCATCGACAGATGGCGTTGCTTGAGTCCGTGCGAGAGCGAAGCGTCGGCCTGCTGGTCGACGGGCGCGGGCGCGGAGGTCCGAGACATGGGCGTGCCCTGTTCAGTTGCTGAGACGGGGGAGCGGACCAGTCTGGGCACGGGACCCGCTTACGAGGAACGTATGTCCGCTATACGGGCACGATGCTCACACAAGGTGAACACTTGCGTACCGCGCCCAACGTCACGAACGTCCCTCGCGCCCCGCCGCTACCAGGAGCGCTGCGGCAGCCGGATTGGCGGGATCCCACAGTCTCCCGGAGTCCACCCCTCCGCGCAAAACGGACCCACTCGGCCCCGACCTCAGTGACGAGCATCACGCCAACTGGCGTGTGATCGACGTCTTTTGTTTGATCCTCACCAAACCGCTCCATCGTCCTTTGTCGGCGGCTGATGGTGATCGAGCGAATCACCGCGGGATAGCGTCACCGTGTCCCTGCCTGCCTCACCTCCGCGGAGTCCCGATGAGTACTGCTTCCGTCACCTCCCGTCCCGGAGCGGTCCTCGCCGACCTGCTGCCCGCCTCCCGTACCCGGGACATCGCGCTCGTCATCGGCGGCGCCGCGCTCACCGGCATAGCGGCCCAGCTCACCGTCCCGGTCCCGGGCTCGCCCGTTCCGGTCTCCGGCCAGACGTTCGCCGCGCTCCTCGTCGGCACCGCGCTCGGCGCCCGCCGCGGCTTCCTTTCCCTCGCGCTCTACGCGGTGGTCGGTATGGCGGGCATGCCGTGGTTCGCGGAGGGCGCTTCCGGCTACGCGATGCCGTCCTTCGGCTACATCCTCGGCATGCTGCTCGCCGCCACGGTCGTCGGCGCCCTCGCGCGTCGCGGCGCCGACCGTTCCGTGCTGCGCACCGCGGGCACGATGGTGGTCGGCTCCGTGATCATCTACGCGGTCGGCGTCCCGTACCTGGCCCTCGCCACCGGGATGACGATGGGTCAGGCAGTGGCCGCGGGTCTGGTGCCGTTCCTCATCGGAGACGCTCTGAAGGCCGCACTGGCGATGGGCGCGCTGCCCACGGCATGGAAGCTCGTCGGCCGCCGGGGCTGATGCCGTAGTTCTGCCGGAAGAGGTTCGCCCGGTCGTGCGGCTGGGTCGTACGGCGACACACGAAGCGGAGGGCCCGCAGCCACCGACGGCTGCGGGCCCTCTTGCATGCTGCGTCCCTGGGTTCAGGGGCGCCCGGCCTTGCGCGTCGTCCACCAGATACCCGTACCGCCGACCGCGAGGAGCGCGAGGGCGGCCAGACCGAGCGGCAGTGTGCTGTCGGCCGGACCGGTGCGCGGCAGATCGCCGGCGGCCGGTGGATTCTCGGGCCCGAAGGGCACATTGGTCGTGCCCAGGAGCAGGGGAGTGTCCGGTGCGTTCGGCGTGGGCTGGGAGGTGCCGAAGGGGACGGGGCCCTGCTGCCAGATCAGCTTCTCGCCGGTGCCCATGGTGACGGGCAGACAGATCTTGCCGGTTTTCTGCAGATCGAAGGTGGCGGCCACCTGGTACGAACGGTCCTTGCCGGCCGCGATGTTGTCGATGGCGCAGGCGTAACCACTGTTTGAGCCTTGCGGAAGCCGGCCCGCCGGAATCGGAACACACCCTTCGACCGCGGTGATCCGCATACCGTCGAAGCCGACGACGGAGAGGGTGACGGGACCGCTGTCCTTGGTCCCGCCGTTGGCGACCTTCGCTGTGACGGTTGTCTTCTCGGACTTGTTGTCGACCGTGATCTTTCCCGGAAGCTCGGTCGTGATCTTCACATCGGCGGGTGCGGCGGGCCCGGGCGTGCCCCCCTTGCTGCTCCCGGGCACCGGATCGTCTGCGTAGGCGCTGAACGGCAGAATGAGTACGCCGGCGGCAATAGCCGCGACTATTGAGCCCGAGATTGATCCCGGTACTGGACCTGAGTGCTTTCCGTGCATTTCCCAGCCCCCTTGGTGCGCGTCGTGCAGTGCGTATCAGAAGGGTTCCACAAGATTGCGGGGAACTATGCTCTCATGGTGGAAAGTTCATGCTTCTGACCTGGTCACAGTAGGTGCGGAAGGTGCTGAGGGGGGCGGAAGGGAATGCCGGGAATTCCAGGTCTATTGGTGGTGGGACGTTACCGGCTGGACGAAAGTATTGGGCAGGGGGGAATGGGGCGGGTGTGGCGGGCGGCGGACGAAATGCTCGACCGTCCCGTCGCGGTCAAAGAGATGCGGATGGACGACACGGACGCGGAGGACAGCCGCATCCGCCGTGAACGCACTCTGCGCGAGGCGCGCGCGACCGCGCGGATCGACCACCCCAATGTGGTGCGGGTCTATGACGTGGTCGAGGAGAGCGACCGGCTGTGGATCGTGATGGAGCTGGTCGACTCCCGCTCCCTGGAACAACTCCTCGTACAGAACGGGCCCTTGCCGCCGGAGGAAGCGGCGCGGATCGGGATGGGCCTGGTCGCCGCGCTGCGTGAGGTCCACGCCAGGGGAGTCCTCCACCGTGACATCAAACCGGGCAATGTGCTGATCGGGGCGGGCGGGAGGGTCGTCCTGACGGACTTCGGCATCGCGGCGATCCAGGACGCGGCGCAGCTGACGGTGGCCGGGATGCTGGTCGGCTCGCCCGACTACATGGCGCCCGAGCGCGTCGGCGGGCGTCCTCAGGGCCCGCCGTCCGATCTGTGGTCGCTCGGCGCGACGTTGTGCGCCGCGGTCGCGGGCCGGTCTCCGTTCGCCCGCCCGACAACTCTGGCTACCCTGCACGCGGTGCTCTACGAAGAGCCCGAACTTCCGGCGGAGGCGGGCCCGTTGTCCCCGCTCCTGTCGTCCCTTCTCCTCAAGGACCCGGACGGGCGCCCGACGCTGGACGAGCTGTATGCGGGTTTGGAACGGGTGGCGTCCCCGCCTCAGGACCGAGTGGGTACGGTGCCGAGGGACGAGCCCCCGGCACCCGTGCCGTACGTTCCGACGCTCCCGGCCTCGGTCACGCCCCCGAAACCGCAGCCGGAGCCGAGCCGCGCGGCGAAGCCCGAGCCGGAGGCCGTCGAGCCCGAGCCCGAGCCCGAGTCCCAGCCGGAGCCCCAGCCGGAGGCCATCGAGCCCGAGCCGGAACCCGTCGCTGCGAGTCCGCCCCCGCCGCGGCCCGAGCCCCCCGCACCGGTGCCGTACGTCCCGACGCTCCCGACCCCGATCGGCTGCCCGAGTCCGCAGCCCGGCCCCGCGGCCGAGCCCGCCGAGCTCCGGCCGGTCGCCGTCCCGCGCCCGCAGCACACCTACGCGGCCGTCGAGCCGACACGGCCCGCGGCCACCACCGCGGCAGGCGTGAGCCGGGAGTCCGGGGTCCTGCCCCCGGTGACGCCGAAGCGCCCCCGCACCCGCGTTCTCATCGCCGCCGCACCCCTCGCGGCCCTCGCCATCGGCACCGCGATCGTCCTTGTCCTCATCACCCAGCACCCGGACGACACCGCATCCGGCGCCTCGAACAGCAATGTCCCCACCGTCGCGGGCACCTCCCACCCGCGACCGTCGAGCGCACCGCCCACCCCGGCTCCCAGCACCCCGGCTCCCGGCACCCTCAGCGAGACCGGATTCGCCTGGGCGCCGCCCAGCGGCTGGACCCGCAGCGCCAAGAGCCCGTCCAACGTGCATTACCACTCGCCCGACGGACAGCAAGAGATCGCCGCCTCGTACGCACTCGCACGAGGCGGCGATCTCCTTACCCAATGGCAGCAGTTCGAACGCGAGAGCGGAGACGCTCCCGGCTACGGCAAGCTCCGCCTGGAGCGCACCACTTTCCGCGGCCGCCCGGCGATCATCTGGGAGTACGTCTTCACCCAGGCGGGCGCCCCATGGCGCGCCCGCCAGGTCGGCTTCACTGCGGGCGGCAAGTCGTACCAGCTCAACGTCTGGTACGCCGCCGCCTCACAGCGTGCCGCGCTGACCGTTTACGACCGGGTGACCGCGTCCTTCACACCACTCTGATCGTCGTCGGCATCGACATCGTCGGCCGAATCAGCCGACTCGGCCGTAACCGCCGACACGCTCGGCTTGAACATCTGGCGCGCGACCGCGATCCCGATCACCACCGCCGCCACCAGCAGCGACAGCAGCACCTGGTCACGCGCGTCGCCGCCGTCGTAGACCATGTAGCCAAGCACGAACAGGATCATCGCGATGGTCAGCCACGTCAGATACGGGAAGAGCCACATCCGCACGACAAGCCGGTCCGGCATCTCGCGCTGGATGATCCCGCGCATCCTCAGCTGGGTGACACAGATGACCAGCCACACGAACAGCGCGACCGCGCCGGAGGAGTTCAGCAGGAACGCGAAGACGGTGTCCGGCCACTTGTAGTTGAAGAAGACGGCGAGGAAGCCGAAGACCACGGAGCCGAGGATGGCCACCTGCGGCACACCCCGGGAGTTCGTCCGCGCGAAGGCCTTCGGCGCGTCGCCGCGCCGCCCGAGCGAGAACGCCATCCGCGAGGCGGTGTACAGCCCCGAGTTGAGGCACGAAAGCACGGCCGTCAGCACGATCACGTTCATGATCTGGCCGGCGTGCGCGATGCCGATCGAGTCGAGCGCGGCGACGTACGAGCCCTTGTCGATGATCGACTTGTCGTTCCACGGCAGCAGCGTCAGCACCACGAGGATCGAGCCCAGGTAGAACACGCCGATCCGCCAGATCACGCTGTTCGTCGCCTTGGTGACGGCGCGCTGCGGGTCCTCGGACTCGCCCGCCGCCAGCGTCACGATCTCGCTGCCCATGAAGGAGAAGACGACCATCAGCACACCGGTCAGAATCGCGCCCGCACCGTTCGGCATGAATCCGCCGGCATCGGTGAGGTGCGCGAAGCCCGCACCGGGGTTGTCCGAGCCCGGCAGCACTCCGAAGACGGCGAGCAGGCCGATCACCACGAACGCGCCGATCGCGACGACCTTGATACCCGCGAACCAGAACTCGAACTCACCGTACGAGGACACGGACGCCAGGTTGGTGGCTGTGAGCACGACCATCACGATCAGTGCCCACGCCCACTGCGGTACCCCGGGCATCCAGCTTTCGAGGATCTTCGCGCCGGCCGTCGCCTCGACCGCGAGCACGACGACCCAGAAGAACCAGTACAGCCAGCCGATCGAGAACCCGGCCCAGCGGCCGAGCGCACGGTCCGCGTAGGCGGAGAAGGAGCCGGAGGTCGGGTTGGCAGCGGCCATCTCACCGAGCATCCGCATGACGAAGACGACCAGTGCGCCCACGAGTGCGTACGACAGAAGGATGGCCGGGCCCGCCGCGGCGATACCGGAACTGGATCCGACGAACAGGCCGGCGCCGATCACACCGCCGATGGCGATCATGGACAGATGCCGGTTCTTGAGTCCGGCCTGGAGACCGTCTGAGGGCTGCGGCTTACCGGGTGTACCGGTCTGTCCGCCTTCCTTCGTAAGGGTCTGCTGCGAGGTCATGGACGAATTCCTTTGTTTCGAGAGCACTCGGGTCACGAGCCCCCGCATTCAAACGTGTGACTCCCCGGTACGGAAGACCCGACTCCGGATCGTTAGGTGAGGCCCCCTTGGCGGGGGCTCGGGGTCCGGTGAGTCCTGACCCCGCTGACCGCTACCCGGTCGCGCGCGTGCCACACTCGGAACATGCGCGTGTACCTCGGCTCCGACCATGCCGGCTTCGAACTCAAGAACCACCTCGTCGAGTGGCTCACGGCCCATGGCTACGAGCCCGTCGACTGCGGTCCCCACATCTATGACGCCCAGGACGACTACCCGCCGTTCTGCCTGCGTGCCGCCGAGAAGACGGTCGCGGACCCGGACAGCCTCGGCATCGTGATCGGCGGCTCCGGCAACGGCGAGCAGATCGCCGCGAACAAGGTCAAGGGGGTGCGCGCGGCCCTCGCCTGGAGCGAGCAGACCGCCGCCCTCGGACGCGAGCACAACAACGCGAACGTCATCGCCGTAGGCGGCCGGATGCACACGGTGGAGGAGTCGACCAAGTTCGTCGAGATCTTCCTCACCACGCCGTACTCCGGTGAGGAGCGTCACACCCGCCGTATCGACATGCTCTCGGAGTACGAGAACACCCGGGTGCTCCCCCCGATCCCGGCGCACCACCCGCAGCAGGGCTGATGCCCGAGGGGCACACGATCCACCGACTGGCCGCCGACCACTTCGAGAGGTTCGGCGGCCGGTCTGTGCGTGCGTCCAGCCCGCAGGGAAAGTTCTCCGACAGCGCGGCGCTGGTCGACGGGCAGGTCCTGGAGACCACCGAGGCGCACGGCAAGCACCTCTTCCTCGGCTTCGGCCCGCTCGGCTCGGTCCATGTCCACCTCGGGCTGTTCGGCAAGGTCAACTTCGGCGACGCCCCCGCGCCGCCGCCCACCGACACGGTCAGGCTGCGCCTGACCGGCCCCACCGCGTACGTCGATCTGCGCGGCCCCACCACCTGCGCACTCATCACCGACGGCGAGAAGCAGGCGATACACGACCGCCTCGGCCCCGACCCGCTGCGCCCCGACGCGGATCCGGACCGGTCCTGGGCCCGTATCTCCCGCTCCCGTACCAGCGTCGCCGCGCTGCTCATGGACCAGAAGGTCATCGCGGGCGTCGGCAATGTCTACCGCGCCGAAGTGCTCTTCCGGCACGGCATCGGCCCCTACCGCGCCGGCCGGGAGCTCCGCCGAGCCGAGTGGACGGCGATCTGGACGGACCTCGTCGAGCTGATGGGCGAGGGCGTACGGAACAACCGCATCGACACCGTCCGCCCCGAGCACACCCCGGAGGCGATGGGCCGCCCGCCCCGCGTCGACGACCACGGTGGCGAGGTCTACGTCTACCGCCGGGCGCAGCTGCCCTGCCATGTCTGCGGCGGCGCGATCCGTACCGCATCTCTCGCCGCACGCAATCTCTTCTGGTGCGAGGGGTGCCAGCGGGGATAGCTCCCTCAACCGGGGCTCCGCCCCAGACCCCGTACGCCCTTCGGCGCGTGTCCTCAATCGCCGGACGGGCTGGGTTTCTCCGCCGACGGGAATTCCAGCCCCTCCGGCGGACATCCCAGCCCCTCCGGCGTTTGAGGAGCGGGGCTTGGGGCGGAGCAACAACAGGAGCCTCGCCGGCGTTTGAGGCGCGGGGGCCCGGGAGCCGAACCCCCGAAACCCAGCCTCGCCGGCGTTTGAGGCGCGGGGGTCCGGGGCGGAGCCCCGGTTCGGGAACTAGAAGCCGTGCGGCAACCAGGGCGCCAGGTCGTTGCCGAACGCGGTCGACGCCTCGGTCAGCGCCCCCTGCCGCAGCTCCCGCACCCGCCCCGCCCCCGCCAGCGCCGTCAGCGAGACCCCGCCCAGATACGCCGCCCCCAACTCCCTTGCGGTCAGTGCAAGATCCGCCTCGTCGTCCGTCCGCTTGCACGACGCGCCCTTGCGATCGCCGGTCAGCCGCCAGCGCCCGGTGTTCCACGGACAGAAGGCGTCCTCGACATCGAAGACCACATCCAGCGGCGTCTGGTACGTCCGCGCCTCCAGCGCGGCCCCCAGATCCACCAGCCGTACGAACAGCCCGTCCCGCACCCTGATTTCGCACCGTCGCACATCGTTGACCAGATGCAGCAGCGGGTCGTCCACGGGGCGGTTGCGCGCCACCACCTGCACGGTCAGGTCGATGCCGAAGAGGAAGCGCCACAACACGGCGTACGTCACGGGGTCGAGCGCTTCGATGTGCCGCAGCACAATGGTGCCCTTCGGGCCGCGAGGCTCCCACTCCGCCTTGTTGTGGAAGCGGATGAAGCCGACAATCTCCCCTTCCCGTTCAGCGACGACGCACTGCATCGCCGAGCCGCCGTCACGATCGCCGGGCGGGTCGAGCAGCGGCAGTCGCTCCCAGCCCGGCTTGCGGGCGAGCATGCCCGGCCGTGAACCGATGCTGCGGACGTACACCGCCTCGCACTCCTGCGCGACATCCTCGACCTTCGCGAATCGCAGCCGAACCGCGTCGGCGCCCTCCGGGACGTTGATCCGCGCCTGGACCGTGTCGATCTGCGCGGACATCTGCTGGGTCGCGATCCCGTAGCCGAACCGTCCGTAGATCTCCGGCTCGGAGGCCGTCAGTACGGCGAGCGGCTCGCCCCAGCCGCGTACGTCGTCGAGCTGGCGGCGCATCATCGAGGTGAGCACACCTCGCCGCCGGTGCGTCGCCGCCACGCTCACCATCGTCACGCCCGCGGCCGGCACCATCGCGCCGCCCGGGACCGAGACCCCGAACGAGAACGCTCCGGCCGTCCCCACGCAGTAGTCGCCGTCCCAGGCCCCGATCGAGCGCTCGTGCTCGGTGAGCGAATCCCACAGATCGCGTTCCTCCGGAGCCTCCCCGGCTCCGCCGAAGGCGAGCATCAACTTCCCGTACCAGTCGTCCCATTCGGACGGACGCAGCACCCGCAGCTCTGTCGTCATATGCCATGCCTATCAGGGCTACGTCGTCTGGGCGACCCGATTTCGAACGCATTGTCATAGGGGTCCCCCTGCACGGGAGGCGACTGGGTGGATAGGGTCCACGGCAATGGCCCGTGCCTCTGCAGCAGACTCGTACACGGCCCGGTTGCGGCAAGCGGTGCACCGGGCACGTATCGCGCTGCGCAAATCCGGAGTCGACTACTTCCGCGGCGACGGCTCCGACTGGATCGCGCTGGCCGGGCTGCTGCTGACCATCCCGGCGTTCACCTGGGGCACGATAGTGATGCCCGTCTGGGTCTCCCCGGCGGCGCTGGTGCTGCCGATCGTGGCCGGCGGCCTCCTCCTCCGCCCGGCGAGCCTGCTCGGTCTGTACGCCGCGGCGGCAGCGGCCCTGATCATCGAAGCGGTCGTGCTCGGCCCGTACGCCGAAGGCCCGGCGAGAGTCACGCCGGGCACCGTCCTGACAGTCGCGGCCTGCGGTTTCTTCGGCCTGCTGATCGCGCAGTTCCGGGCGAGAGTCGGCGTGCCCTGGCGGCGCGGCGGCACCATGCTCTTCGACCTGCGCGAACGCATCCGGGTGCAGAGCGCGCTGCCGCAGCTGCCGAAAGGCTGGCACCGCGAGATGGCGCTGCGCCCGGCGGGCGGCCAGTCCTTCTCCGGCGACTTCGTGGTCGCGGCCCGTACGAACGGCGGCCGCACCCTGGAGGTCGTCCTCACCGACGTCTCGGGCAAGGGCATGGACGCCGGCTCTCGCGCGCTGCTCCTGTCCGGCGCGTTCGGCGGCCTGCTCGGCTCGTTGCCGCCGCACGGCTTCCTGCCCGCGGCCAACGGCTATCTGCTCCGCCAGGACTGGGACGAGGGCTTCGCGACCTCCATCCATCTCGTCCTGGACCTGGACTCCGGCGACTACGAGCTGCTGTCGGCGGGGCATCTCCCTGCGCTCCAGCTGCACGCGGGCAGCGGCCGCTGGGAGGAGAAGGACACCGATGGCCCGCTGCTCGGTGTCTACGACGCTGCGCAGTTCGACCCGGTCAAGGGCTCCCTGCGCCCCGGCGACGTACTGATGCTCTTCACGGACGGCCTGGTGGAGGCGTCAGGACGCGACATCAGCGAGGGCATCGACCGCCTCACCGGCGAGGCCGACCGGTATGTGGCCTCCGGCTTCGAGGGCGCGGCCTGGCATCTGATCGAGGCGGTCGCCAAGGACGTCAACGACGACCGGGCGCTGCTGCTTCTGTGCCGCGAGGCGTAAGCGTTTTGTCCTCAATCGCCGGACGGGCTGGAGAAACCAGCCTGTCCGGCGATTGAGGACACGGCCGTAGGCCGTGCCGCCGTCTACGACGGACAGGTCCAGGAGAAGCTGGGCGCCACGGCCGCGTCCCGAGGAGTACAGATGGCCACGACAGACACCGCGGTCTGGCGCGAGCACGGTACCCCCCTGGTCAGCGGCGCAGACCGCGGTCCATTGCAGGGCGTACGGCTTGCGGTCAAGGACGTCCACGCCGTCGCGGGCCACCGGCTGGGCGCCGGAAATCCGGCTTGGCTCGCAGAGGCGGAACCACAGACCGCGCACTCCTGGGCCGTCGCCGCGCTGCTGGACGCGGGGGCGGACATCACCGGCATCGCGCAGACCGACGAATTCGCCTACAGCCTCAACGGGACGAACGCGCACTACGGCACCCCGCCCAATCCGGCGGCACCCGGCCGCGTCCCCGGTGGCTCCTCCAGCGGCCCGGCCGCCGCGGTCGCCCTCGGCGAGGCCGACGCCGGGCTTGGCAGCGATACCGCCGGATCGATCCGGGTCCCCTCGTCGTACTGCGGGTTGTACGGCCTGCGGCCCACCCACGGCCTGGTCCCCACCACCGGGATGCTGCCGCTGGCTCCCTCCTTCGACACCGTCGCCTGGCTCGCCCGCGACGCGGGCACGCTGGCGCGGTTGGGTGACGTACTCCTCCCGGCCGGGGGCGATGAAGGCCAACGCCCGTTCCGTACGGCTCTGGTCGCGGCGGACCTCGTCGCGCTCGCCGACGAGGGGGTACGCGAGGCCTTCGGCCAGGCAGCGGCGGACCTGGCCGAACGGCTGGGCCTGCGGATCGAGGAAGTGCCGTCTCTCGGAGGCGATCCGGGGGAGAGGGCAGTGGCCTTCGCCACGGCGCAGGGCGCGGAGGTGTGGGAGTGCGACGGGGCCTGGGTGAGCGCGCACCCCGGGGCGCTGGGGCCAGGCGTCGAGGCCCGGTTCGCCCGCGCGGCCGCGGTGACTCCCGGGGAGCGGGCAGCGGCGGAGGCGGTGGTCCACCGCACCGCACGCGACCTGCGGGCAGCCCTTCCGGAGGACGCGGTGCTGCTGCTCCCCGCGGCGGGCGGCCCCGCGCCCCTGATCGACGAGGACCCCGAACGGAAGGCCGCCACCCGGCAGGCCACGTTCCGCCTCACCTGCCTGGCGAGCGGCGCGGGGCTGCCGTGTCTGGTGCTGCCCCGGATGTCGGTGGCCGGACTGCCGGTGGGGCTGGCCGTGATCGCAGGCCGGGGGAGTGACCGGGCGCTTCTCGAACTGGCGGGCGTTGCTTAGCTGTTGAACTCGCCGTCGGCGGCGGCCGCGACGAAGGCCGCGAATGCGGCGGCCGGGACGGCGAAGGCGGGGCCGTCGGGGTCCTTGGAGTCGCGTACGGCGACGGCGGCGGGGCAGGCGGCGACCTCGACGCAGTCGCCTCCGCTGCTGCCGCTGTACGAGGACTTGCGCCAGGCGGTGTCGCCGAGGGTGGCGCACTCGACGCAGTCGCCTCCGCTGTCGCCGCTGTAGGTCGACTTACGCCACGCCGCGCTCGTCAGGTTCCGGCTCGTGCCCATATCGCTCCTCCATCACGCGGCTGATCAGTGCCGCCGAATCCTCCATGGAGAGGGCTGCGGCCTGCAAGTGAGCGTAACGGAGCGAACCCTCCCTGACCGCTTGGGGGTTGGCGGTCACATGGCCCGACGTGAAATCTTCGGTGTAGAGGAGGTCGGGATCCTGGCCGAAGCGCAGAAGGTTGAACGACCCTGTCAGTCCGGTGTGTTCACCGGCCGAGAACGGCAGTACCTGGACATTCACCTGGCGCTGTTCGCGAAGCCCCAACAGGTGGCGAAGTTGATTCCGCATGACCTCTCGGCCGCCGATCGGCCGGTGCAGTGCGGCCTCGTCCAGTACCACCCACGTCAGCGGCGGATTCTCCCGCGCCATGATGCGCTGCCGCTCGATGCGGGCTGCGACCAGCTGATCCAGGTTGTCCGGCGAGGGAGCCGAGAGAACGGCCCGTGCGTACGACTCCGTCTGCAACAGCCCGTACACCACCTGCGCCTGGTACGTGGAGATGTACGTCGCCCGCGCCTCCAGCTCCGCGTACGGCTGAAACCACGACGGCAGTTGGCTCCTCAGCACCAGCCCCACCAGCCGCGACATCGCCCCCTCCGTCCCCAGCGCGGCGTCCACGCGCTCCGAGAACTCCCTGGTCGGGACCTTGCGCGCGGTCTCGATCTGGCCGACCAGCGAGCCGGTGCAGTAGATGATCGAGCCCAGCTGCTTCTGGTTGAGGTCGGCCGCCTCCCGTAGCCGCCGCAGTTCCGCTCCGTAGTAGTCGAGCGGGGACGCGCTCGGGTCGAGGTCTCGGATATGCGTCACGACTTCCCCCAACGGTACGCAGGGTTGCTCACAGGTCGTAGCCGAGCGTAACCGGGCGACCGCAGGCTTGGAGGCAGAACAAACCAACTTGTCCTGCCCCACCGGGAGTTATCGTGCACCAGATCGATGCCGCGCCATCCGCGACGTACCGAATGAACTTCACCGTGGGTGAGCACTCCGCGCGTCATCTCCGCAGGATCGTCCGCTCGTACCTCCACCTCTGGCGGCTGGAGGAGCTGGGCGACGCGGTCGGGCTGGCCGTCACCGAGCTGCTCGCGAATGTGGTGCGGCATGTGCCGGACAGGCGGTGCGCGCTGCTGGTCCTGCGTCAGGCCTCCGGCGTACGGATCGAGGTCACCGATGGAGCGCCGGGGCTTCCGCGGGCGTCTGCCTCCGGCGGCGACCCGGACGGGCTCGCCGAGGGCGGGCGGGGGCTGCTGCTGGTCGAGGCGGTGGCCGACCGGTGGGGCGTTGTGCCGCTCGCGCGGGGCGGCAAGACGGTGTGGTTCGAGTGCGAGTCGAAGGAGCCGGACGGTGGCCGGGCCCGCCCGGTGGCCGATTCGTCCTCGATCACCCCATGTGCCGGAAATTCGTGCCCGTCCGGCGATTGAGGGCGCCAGGCGCGTCCCCAACGGCCTCGCCAGGGTCCGGGCGGCCCCGCGACAGGCACCCGTACAGTCGTCGCCATGCCGTATCTCACGCTGCCGGAGGTCGAGGCGATCGCCCGCGAGGCTCACGCCGCCCAGACGGACAAGGCGGGACGCCCGTACGCGGAGCATCTCGCCGCCGTCGCGGAAGGCGTTCGTGCCCGGGGCGGGAGTGACGAGCAGATCGCGGCCGGCTGGCTGCACGACTCCGTCGAGGACGACGCGCTGTCCCGGGAGTGGCTGGAGGCCGCCGCGCTGCCGCAGTCGGTCAAGGACATGGTCCTCGCACTCACCAAGCGCAAGGGTGAGGAATTGGAGGACTACACGAGGCGCATTCTGGCCGCTCCCGGCGCCCTCCTGGTCAAGGAGGCCGATCTGGCGCACAACGCCGACCCGGCGCGTCTCGCGGTTCTCGACGAGGCGACGCGGACCCGGCTCACCGCGAAGTACGCGAAGGTGCGCGGACTGCTGGGCCTGTCCGGATGACGACGGCCTGAAATCAGGACAGGCCCAGCAGAACAGGCCGACTCAGCGTTGCGGTCCGAGCTTCGCCGCGTCCCGCCGGAACGCCCACGCCATCTCCGGCTCGGTGACCCACCGCACCGCCCGCCGCACCGGCGGTGTGCACAGCAGCGTCACCACGGTCGCCGCGACGAACGTCAGCAGGATCTCGCCGCCCGGGTCGCTCAGCCAGGTGTACGTCTCGAAGACATGCCCGTAGTCGGCGGCCTTGATCAGCAGCCCGTGCAGCAGATAGCCGCAGATGGTGCCGGCCCCCAGCACCGTGAACCAGGTGCTGCGGCGCGGCACCCAGGCCAGGAACCCGGCCGTCAGCAGCACCGCGCACCCGAAGAACGCGAGAGTCATCACGATCCCCGTCCACCAGGACACACCCAGTTCCTGGGCGCTGCTGGAGCGGTAGAGCCAGGTGAAGTTCATCCGGGGAGATGCCCAGTACGCGAAGATACCCGCGCCCGCGAACAGCGGCAGCGCGAGCAGCCGCACCTCCCGCCGCCGCACCAGCTGGAAGTGCTCGGGCTTCAGACACAGCCCCAGCACGAAGAACGGCAGGAACTGCAGCACGCGCTGGAGGTTGAGGTCGGCTCCGATGTTCGGCGTCATCGTGGCGAGCGAGGCGATCGCGAGCGCCACCGGCAGCGGCCACCGGATCACCCGCCAGAGCGGCGTGGTCAGCCGCCAGATGAACAGAGCGGCCAGGAACCAGGTCAGATAGAAGGGGTCGAGCAGACTGATCGGCTGGTCGGGGGCGTGCTGAGCCCACCGTCTGAAGAGGGAGTACACCACTTCGAAGACGACGTACGGCACGGCGATCCCGGTCAGCAGGCGTCTGACCTGGTCGGGCCGGCCGGTGTAACTTCTGGAGAAGTAGCCGGAGATCAGGATGAAGGCCGGCATATGGAAGGTGTAGACGAGCAGGTACAGCGCCCGGGAGGCGCGGCTGCCGTCCATCACCGGCTCCCATGCGTGCGCCATTGCCACGAGCACGATGGCCAGATACTTCGCGTTGTCGAAGTATGCGTCTCGCCTGGTGGACTTCTCGGCGGCCTTCTCGGCAGGCGCGTCAGGAACCTGTGTGCGGGCCTGTTGCGTCGTAGGGACGGGCTCCGACTCCCGGCCCGTGGGGAGCGGGGCCCTCTGATATCCATGCGGAGCGTGGAACATCTGAGGCACCCTAGCGCCGTCTATTCGATTTAGTAAAACCCTCTCCGACTGTCTCCCATTCATATCTGATACAGGCGCCAACCGCGCCGTATGCCCCAATTAATCCCCCTTAAACAGGGCATATCGGCACGGTCTTGCGATGAGGTGAATTTCCTCACCATCCGACTCTGAATTTCCTGTGACCGACATGTGCGGGCATGGAAACGATCAGGCCGAATTCCGTCCCGTATTTCACCCCTCCGGCCGAGTCGTCCCTTCGCCGGAGGCGTGCGCAGGCGCACAGTTGGCGTGATCCCGTCGTCGATGATTCGTCAGCGGGCCGCATGTATGGGGCTCTTGGTGGCAACATGGTCATGGCGGGGGTGTGCTGGGCCGTACGCTCCCAGGCCGGCAAGGCGGACCGACCGAGGGTGTGATCAGTTGTGGCCATTTCACTGTCTGTGGTGCTGCTGTTGGCGATCATCCTCGTGGTGCTGATCCGCGGCGGCTCCATCAAGGCCGGACCCGCCATCGTCGCGGTGCTGTTCGGGTTCTTCCTCGCCTCGACGGGCATGGCGCCGTCGATCAATAGATTCCTCGACTCGATAGCCGACACGATCAACCAGATCAACTTCTGACCTGGGCAGGCGGCTGCTCCCGCGCTGACAACGTCTCAGAAGTCTGTGAAACGCCTCGGGCCCGGCTCGGTTGGAGAACAACCGAGCCGGGCCCGAGGCCTTCGAGAGCGTGCGGATGAACCTTTTTCCGCCATCGCTTCCTGTCGCACCGGGGCGATCACCAATCGCGGATCTTCCGCTCGGCCGGGGACGAACAGGGCAGTTGGCCACTTCCCGGGACCATTCAGGAAAGGCCGGCTTCACCTGGTGTTGGCCCGGCATTCAGTGCCGAATGACCGGAAGAGCCATGTTCGGGCAACTGTTCGGCGAGTCAAGATCGCCATGTCGGCCCCCGTGGATCTGTGAGTGGGGGCGGCCAAGGAGGCAGCGAGGCGGCAGCCGTCTCGCAGGACGGAAGGTTCCCTCACGTGCGCAAGAAATCCTGGGCGGCAGTGGCGACGGGTGCCCTGGCGGTCGCGGCCCTGGCGGTGGGTTCACCCTCTGCGAGCGCGACCGATATCTACTCGAGGCTGGTGAACTACAAGAGCGGACGATGCCTCTCTCTGGAAGGCGGCGGTGGTACGGCCAACGGGACGAGTGCCATCATCTGGGACTGCGGCACGGGGCACGAGCAGTACTGGTTCCACGCCACACCTTCCGGCGAAATCCGCAATCTCAAGAGCGGCAAGTGCCTGTCGCTGGCGGGCGGCGGGAGTACCGCCAACGGAACCGAGGTCATCCTGTGGACCTGCAACGGTCGCTCCGAGCAGGCGTGGGACTACTCGGCTGGTCACCAGTGGTACAACGAGAAGGCCGGTAGGTGCATGTCGACGGCGGGCGGCGGCGGCACCTCGAACGGCACCAAGGTGGTCATCTACAACTGCCTCGGTTCGGACGAGCAGCACTGGGACTACGTGGGCTAGGAAGCGCGTTCGGAGGTCTGCGCCCGTGGCGCCGGCGGCCGGCAAGCTGCGGCCGGACAACTGGTGGCACGGAAGCCGGATCCCGAGCCGAACGGGCACGCAACGGGCACGTAGGCCCGAACGAAGATCGGCAACGCATCAGGGCCAGGCTGGAGGATGAACCTCCGGCCTGGCCCTGAGCCGTTGAGAGCGGGCGACGGGAATCGAACCCGCGTAGCTAGTTTGGAAGACTAGGGCTCTACCATTGAGCTACGCCCGCAAGCATCGCACCGCAGGTCACGAGGGCCGCGGTACGAAGAGCATCGTAGCGGGTCCGGGGCCGATGCCGCACATCCCATTGCGTGCCGCAATCCCTGCCCGAGAATGCGGCAGCCGCACTGCCTGCGGGCATGTACCCTACGTGTCGCACCGACGGGGTGTGGCGCAGCTTGGTAGCGCGTCCGCTTTGGGAGCGGAAGGTCGTCGGTTCGAATCCGGCCACCCCGACCATCAACACGATGACCCTCAAGATCACTCTTCAAGATCGCATTGTGGGGCTCATCCTGCTTGCGGCTACTATGCAAGCTGCGTGCCCGTGTGTCTGACGAGTCCGGCGAAGAGCCGGCGAGTCTGACGAGAAGCCGGGCCGATCCGCTGAGCCGCCTCCAGTGCGGCGGACGCAGCAGAACCCCAGAATCCACCAAGGAGACCGAACCGTGAAGAGCGCCGTGGAGACCCTGAACCCGACTCGGGTTCGGCTCACTGTCGAGGTGCCCTTCGAGGAGCTCAAGGACAGCCTCGACGCGGCGTACAAGAAGATCAACCAGCAGGTCACGGTCAAGGGCTTCCGTAAGGGCAAGATCCCGGCCCGAGTGATCGACCAGCGGTTCGGCCGTGGTGCGGTGCTGGAGGAGGCTGTCAACGACGCCCTCCCGAAGTTCTACACCGAGGCGGTCAACGAGGCCTCGCTGAACCCGCTCGGCCAGCCCGAGGTCGACATCACGGAGCTGAAGGACGGCGAGACGCTGGCCTTCACCGCCGAGGTCGACATCCGCCCGGTCATCGAGATCCCGGACTACTCCGGCATCGAGGTCACCGTCGACGCGGTCGAGGTCAGCGACGAGGACGTCGACAAGGCCGTCGAGGAGCTGCGCGACCGTTTCGCCTCCACCAACCCGGTCGAGCGCGCCGCCGCCGAGGGTGACGTCGTGACGATCGACCTCGAGGCCAAGGTCGACGGCGAGGTCCTCGAGGACGGCGTCGCCAGTGGCGTCCAGTACACGATCGGCTCCGGCGAGCTGCTCGACGGCATCGACGATGCCGTCACCGGCCTCGAGGCCGACGGCGAAGCCACCTTCACCTCCGAGCTCAAGGGCGGCAGCGCCGAGGGCAAGGAGGCCGAGGTCACCGTCAAGGTCACCGCCGTCACCGCCCGCGAGCTCCCCGAGCTCGACGACGACTTCGCGCAGCTGGCCAGCGAGTTCGACACCCTCGAGGAGCTGCGTGCGGACAGCCGCAAGCGCCTCGAGAACATGAAGCAGTACGACCAGGCCACCCAGGCCCAGGAGCGCGTCCTGGACGAGCTGCTGAAGCTGGCCGAGGTGCCGATCCCCGAGAAGCTTCTCGAGGACGAGGTCAAGACCCGCAAGCACAACCTCGAGCACCACCAGCTCGGTCAGATGGGAATTGACCTCGCCAAGTACCTGGAGATCCAGGGCAAGACCGAGGAAGAGTTCGATGCCGAGACCAGTGAGCAGGCGGTCAAGGGCATCAAGACCCAGTTCATCCTCGACGAGCTGGTCAACAAGGAGAAGCTGAACGTCAACCAGGAGGAGCTCACCGAGCACCTCATGCGGCGTGCTGCCTCCTCCGGCATGAGCCCCGACCAGTTCGCCCAGGCCGTCGTCGAAGGCGGCCAGGTGCCGATGCTCGTCGGCGAGGTCGCCCGCGGCAAGGCGCTCGCCGTGGTCGTCGAGGCCGCCAAGGTCGTCGACACCAACGGTGAGGTCGTCGACCTCGAGGACGACGAGGACGAGACCGAGACCGCCGCCGAGGCCGTCGTCGACGGTGACGACGAAGGCGACGCGGCCCCGGAGAAGACCGAGGCCTGAGCCTCGCTCAGAGCCCTACGCCGGGCCCCGGACGCAGCATGCGCCCGGGGCCCGCTGTCGTACACACGGACCCCAAGTACCTTGCGCTCCGAGCGAACAGTTCGGGAAGCGGGATGGCGCCCGCCTACCAGCGCGTTAGGGTCCATGAATACGAGGGCAGGGGAGTCCCCGCCCCCAGTACGAAGACGCTGAGACGGCCGGAGCCGTCAGAGACGAGCAGGTGGATACGTGACGAATCTGATGCCTAACGCCGCGGGTGAGCCGTCCATCGGTGGTGGCCTCGGCGACCATGTCTACAACCGGCTGCTCGGTGAGCGCATCATCTTCCTCGGCCAGCAGGTCGACGACGACATCGCCAACAAGATCACGGCGCAGATGCTGCTCCTTGCCGCCGAACCGGACAAGGACATCTACCTCTACATCAACAGCCCCGGCGGCTCGGTGACGGCAGGCATGGCGATCTACGACACCATGCAGTACATCCCGAACGACGTCGTCACGATCGGTATGGGCATGGCGGCCTCGATGGGCCAGTTCCTGCTGACCGGCGGCGCCGCGGGCAAGCGCTTCGCGCTCCCCAACACCGACATCCTCATGCACCAGGGATCGGCCGGCCTCGGCGGCACCGCCTCCGACATCAAGATCCAGGCCGAGTACCTGCTCCGCACGAAGAAGCGCATGGCGGAGATCACCGCACTCCACTCCGGTCAGACCGTCGAGACGATCATCCGCGACGGTGACCGCGACCGCTGGTACACCGCTGAAGAGGCCAGGGAGTACGGCCTCATCGACGAGATCATGGCCTCCGCATCGGGCGTTCCGGGTGGCGGCGGCACCGGCGCCTGAGCCTTCGCGCCAGGCAGCCGGCCCCCCAGTCTCCCGAGCCCCCAGAACGCCACCAGGATGGTGAACACCGACATGACCAACTTCTCCGCCGCCTCCGCCAGCGGCCTCTACACCGGCCCGCAGGTGGACAACCGCTACGTCGTCCCGCGCTTCGTGGAGCGCACCTCGCAGGGCGTGCGTGAGTACGACCCGTATGCCAAGCTCTTCGAGGAGCGCGTGATCTTCCTCGGCGTGCAGATCGACGACGCCTCCGCCAACGACGTCATGGCGCAGCTGCTGTGCCTGGAGTCGATGGACCCGGACCGCGACATCTCGATCTACATCAACAGCCCAGGTGGCTCCTTCACCGCGCTGACCGCCATCTACGACACGATGCAGTTCGTCAAGCCGGACATCCAGACGGTCTGCATGGGCCAGGCGGCATCCGCCGCGGCCGTGCTGCTCGCCGCCGGTACCCCCGGCAAGCGGATGGCCCTGCCGAACGCGCGCGTGCTGATCCACCAGCCGTCCTCGCAGACCGGCCGCGAGCAGCTCTCCGACCTGGAGATCGCGGCCAACGAGATCCTGCGGATGCGGACGCAGCTCGAGGAGATGCTGGCCAAGCACTCGACGACGCCGATCGAGAAGATCCGCGACGACATCGAGCGCGACAAGATCCTGACCGCCGAGGACGCGCTTGCGTACGGCCTCGTCGACCAGATCGTCTCGACCCGCAAGAGCACGGCCGCAGCGGCCGCCTGACCGCTCCGGCGCCCTTGGCGCGGTGCACGAGAATGTGAACCGCGCCAAGGGGGGCCCGAACGGGGGGCCAGGCAAGGTACCGTCGGATATGAGGCACCAGGAGTCGGCTGAACCAAGCTGCTCCCAGGCGAAGGGGAAGCACCTCGTGGCACGCATCGGTGATGGCGGCGACCTGCTCAAGTGCTCGTTCTGCGGAAAGAGCCAGAAGCAGGTGAAGAAGCTCATCGCAGGCCCCGGTGTGTACATCTGCGACGAGTGCATCGATCTCTGCAACGAGATCATCGAGGAGGAACTCGCAGAGACCTCCGAAGTGCGGTGGGAGGAACTTCCCAAGCCGCGCGAGATCTACGAGTTCCTCGAGGGGTACGTCGTCGGGCAGGAGCCCGCGAAGAAGGCCCTCTCGGTAGCGGTCTACAACCACTACAAGCGCGTTCAGGCCGGCGAGAACGGCGGTGGCGCGGGCCGGGACGACGCGATCGAACTGGCCAAGTCCAACATCCTCCTGCTGGGCCCCACGGGCTCCGGCAAGACGCTGCTGGCCCAGACGCTCGCGCGCATGCTGAACGTCCCGTTCGCCATCGCCGACGCGACGGCGCTGACGGAAGCCGGCTACGTCGGCGAGGACGTCGAGAACATCCTGCTGAAGCTGATCCAGGCGGCCGACTACGACGTCAAGAAGGCCGAGACCGGGATCATCTACATCGACGAGATCGACAAGGTCGCCCGCAAGAGCGAAAACCCGTCGATCACCCGGGATGTGTCGGGCGAAGGCGTCCAGCAGGCACTGCTGAAGATCCTGGAAGGCACGACGGCCTCCGTCCCGCCGCAGGGCGGCCGGAAGCATCCGCACCAGGAGTTCATCCAGATCGACACGACGAACGTGCTCTTCATCGTGGGCGGCGCCTTCGCCGGCCTGGAGAAGATCATCGAGTCGCGTGCGGGCGCGAAGGGCATCGGCTTCGGCGCGACGATCCGCTCGAAGCGCGAGATCGAGGCGAGCGACCAGTTCCAGGAGGTCATGCCGGAGGACCTGGTGAAGTTCGGGATGATCCCGGAGTTCATCGGCCGCCTCCCGGTACTGACCTCGGTCCACAATTTGGACCGCGAGGCGCTGCTCCAGATCCTGGTGGAGCCGCGGAACGCGCTGGTGAAGCAGTACCAGCGGCTCTTCGAACTGGACGGCGTGGAGCTGGACTTCGAGCGCGGGGCACTCGAGGCCATCGCGGACCAGGCGATCCTGCGCCAGACGGGCGCGCGTGGTCTGCGGGCCATCATGGAAGAGGTCCTGATGTCGGTGATGTACGAGGTGCCGTCCCGCAAGGACGTGGCCCGGGTCGTCATCACGGCGGACGTCGTGCACAACAACGTGAACCCGACGCTGGTGCCGCGGATCGTGAAGAACGACGGCCGCCACGAGAAGTCCGCGTAGCGGTCAGGTACTTACGCCGAAGGGGCGCCCGGCCGGCTGAACCGGCCGGGCGCCCCTTCGTGTTGAGCTGAAAGATCAGACCTTGGTGCGCGAGGTCTTGTACAGCTTGGCCGCGAGTTCGGCGACCTGGTCCTGCGGTACGGGCTTGCCGCCTGTGCCCAGCATCTGCGCCGCGTCGAGGGCGTTCACGGCGGCGACGGTGCTGTAGTCGGCCCAGACGCAGATCGGGATCTCGAACTCCTTCGGGCCCTTGGCCGACGAGGAGGCCGCGTCACCCACCGCCTTGAGCTTGGCGTTCTGGCACTTCATCAGAGCGCCCTCGAAACCGGAAGGCGTGACCGAGGTGGGGCTGCCGACGAGTTCGACCGAGACGTCCCCGTCCTTCTCGTCGCCCTCCTTGATGCTCGCGAAGTAGCCGTCGACTGCCTTCTCCGGGTCGGCGATCTCGCCCCACAGCCCGGTGAGGTTGACGATTTTCCCCTCCAGGGGGGAGCTGGCGCCTGCCGACTTGTACTGCGCGCCGGCCTGCGCCGGGTTCTTGACCCCGAGCGCTTCCGCCTTCTTCTTCTCCTTGTCGGAGAGAGAGCTGGGGGTGTCCTTGTCCTTCTTGTAGTCGTCGACCGACGCCGCCGGGGTGAGCTTGTACCCCTTGGTGCTGTCGGCGACATCGCTGTTGCCGCCGCCACCGCCGAGCAGCAGATACGCGCCGCCGCCGATCACCGCGAGCGCCACCACCGACGCCACCACGATCAGGCCCGTCTTCTTCTTCGGCGCGGCCGGCGGAGGCGGCACCTGGCCGCCGCCGTACGGCTGCTGGCCGTACGGGCCCGGCTGCTGGGGCTGGCCCCACTGGCCCTGCTGCGGCGGAACGCCCGGCGGAGCCTGCTGCGGGTAGCCGTAACCGGGCTGAGGGGCCTGCGGCGGGTAGCCGTAACCGGGCTGAGGGGCCTGCGGCGGCTGCTGGCCGTAGCCGGGCTGCGGGGCCTGCGGCGGCTGCTGGCCGTAGGGACCCGGCTGACCGTACGGTCCGGGCTGCTGAGGCTGGCCGCCGTACGGGCCCGGCTGGTTGTAGCTCATTACTGGGTTCCCCTCCACATACTTATGTCGTCCGAACATCCTCGCCCAACCGCCAACGGCATGGGGCGGCAGGGGTCACACCGTTACCGAACATTCCAGTTTCAGTACGGCCCTGTGACACCTCTAAACTGAGCCCGTGACCGAGAACGCTCAGCAGCAGCCAGCCAGTAACCCCGAACTGCCGACCCAGTACGCGCCGGCCGAGGTAGAGGGGAAGCTGTACGAGCGCTGGGTAGAGCGCGGTTACTTCGCGGCGGACCCCAAGAGCGAGAAGCCGCCGTACACCATCGTCATCCCGCCGCCGAACGTCACGGGCTCCCTGCACCTGGGCCACGCCTTCGAGCACACGCTGATCGACGCCCTCACCCGCCGCAAGCGGATGCAGGGGTACGAGACGCTGTGGCAGCCCGGCATGGACCACGCCGGTATCGCCACCCAGAACGTCGTCGAGCGCGAGTTGGCGAAGGAAGGCAAGTCGCGCCACGACCTCGGCCGCGAGGCGTTCGTCGAGCGCGTCTGGCAGTGGAAGGCGGAATCCGGCGGACAGATCTCCGGCCAGATGCGCCGCCTCGGCGACGGCGTGGACTGGAGCCGCGAGCGCTTCACCATGGACGAGGGCCTCTCCCAGGCTGTCCAGACGATCTTCAAGAAGCTCTACGACGACGAGCTGATCTACCGCGCCGAGCGGATCATCAACTGGTGCCCGCGCTGTCTGACGGCCATTTCGGACATCGAGGTGGAGTACCAGGACGACGAGGGCGAGCTGGTCTCGATCCGCTACGGCGAGGGCGACGCGTCCATCGTCGTCGCCACGACCCGCGCCGAGACGATGCTCGGTGACACCGCGGTCGCGGTCCACCCCGAGGACGAGCGCTACGCCCACCTCGTCGGCACGGAGATCGAGCTGCCGCTCACCGGCCGCCGGATCCCCGTCGTGGCCGACACGCACGTCGACCCCGAATTCGGCACGGGCGCCGTCAAGGTGACGCCCGCCCACGACCCGAACGACTTCGAGATCGGCCAGCGGCACGGCCTGCCGAACCTCGCGATCATGGACGAGCACGCGGTCATCACCGTGCACGGCCCGTTCCAGGGGCTGGACCGGCTCGAGGCCCGTTCCGCGATCGTCGGCGCGCTGCGCGCAGAGGGCCGGATCGTGGCCGAGAAGCGCCCGTACACCCACTCCGTCGGCCACTGCTCGCGCTGCAAGACGACGATCGAGCCGCGGCTGTCCATGCAGTGGTGGGTCAAGGTCGGCCCGCTCGCCCAGGCCGCGGGCGACGCGGTCCGCGACGGCCGGGTCACCATCCACCCGAAGGAGATGGAGTCCCGGTACTTCGGCTGGGTCGACAACCTGCACGACTGGTGCATCTCGCGCCAGCTGTGGTGGGGCCACCGCATCCCCGTCTGGTACGGGCCGAACGGTGAGGTCGTCTGCGTCGGACCGGACGAGCAGCCGCCGACGGGCGAGGGCTGGACCCAGGACACGGACGTCCTGGACACCTGGTTCTCCTCCGGCCTGTGGCCCTTCTCCACCCTCGGCTGGCCCGAACAGACCGAGAGCCTCGAGAAGTTCTATCCGAACTCCGTCATGGTCACCGGGTACGACATCCTCTTCTTCTGGGTCGCCCGGATGATGATGTTCGGCCTGTACGCGATGGACGGCACCCCGCCGTTCCACACCATCGCCCTGCACGGCATGGTCCGCGACCAGTTCGGCAAGAAGATGTCGAAGTCCTTCGGCAACGCGGTCAACCCGCTGGACTGGATGGACACTTACGGCTCCGACGCCGTTCGGTTCACGCTGGCCCGTGGTGCCAACCCGGGGGTGGACGTCCCGATCGGCGAGGACTGGGTCCAGGCCTCCCGCAACTTCGCCAACAAGATCTGGAACGCGACCCGATTCGCCCTGATGAACGGCGCGACGGTGGAAGGCGAACTGCCGCCCACCGAGCAGCTGTCGGCGGCCGACCGGTGGATCCTCTCCCGGCTCAACGCGACCGTGGCCGAGGTCGACGCGTACTACGAGGACTACCAGTTCTCCAAACTGTCCGACGCCCTCTACCACTTCGCGTGGGACGAGGTCTTCGACTGGTACGTCGAGCTGTCCAAGACCACGTACTTCGCGGGCGGCGAGCAGGCGCGTGTCTCCGGCCGTGTGCTCGGCGAGGTCCTCGACGTCACGCTGCGGCTGCTGCACCCGATCGTCCCCTTCGTCACCGAGACGCTGTGGACCACGCTCACCGGCAAGGAGTCCGTCGTCATCGCCGACTGGCCCGGCGACAGCGGCTTCCGGGACGAGGCGGCCGAGCGGGAGATCGAGCTGGTCCAGCGGGTCGTCACCGAGGTCCGCCGGTTCCGTTCCGACCAGGGCCTGCAGCCCGGTCAGAAGGTCCCGGCGCGGCTCACCCTCGACGGCACCGCGCTGGCGCCGCACGAGGCCGCGATCCGGCAGCTGCTGCGGCTGCAGCCGGAGGGCGAGGGCTTCAGCGCCACGGCGACCCTTCCGGTCGCGGGGGCCACGGTCGCGCTGGACCTGTCCGGCACGATCGATGTGGGCGCGGAGCGCAAGCGGCTGGCGAAGGACCTGGCCGCGGCCGAGAAGGAGAAGGCGCAGGCACAGGCGAAGCTCGGCAACGAGGCGTTCCTCGCCAAGGCACCGGACAACGTGGTCGACAAGATCCGTACGCGCCTGGCCAAGGCCGAGGAGGACATCGCCCGGATCACCGCGCAGCTGAACAGCCTGCCGCAGGCGTAGCGGCACGCGGGATACGTACGAGAGGCCCCGGGATTTCCCCGGGGCCTCTCGCGTTGCCCCGGTCCCCGGGCGTAGCAGCGGCGTGACCGGCGGTGTGGGGAACAGGGCGGGAACGTCGTGTCACTCCTCCTCCGTAGACTGGCCCTGTGAGTGAGCAGCCGGACCCATTCGAAGAGATCGTCGACGCCGAGACCAACCGTGACCCCGACCTGGCGGTGATCGAGGCCGGCAGCCGTACCCTGCGCGCGCAGGCCGGCTCGCCCCAGGGTGACCCCGTGCCCGCCCGGCCCGCAGACCCGGAGGTGGACAAGGCGCTGCGCGCGGTGGAGCAGGAGCTCGCCGGGCGCTGGGGCGAGACCAAGCTGGAGCCCTCGGTCGCCAGGATCGCGGCGCTGATGGATGTGCTGGGCGAGCCCCAGCACGCGTACCCCTCGATCCACATCACCGGTACGAACGGCAAGACCTCCACGGCCCGCATGATCGAGGCCCTGCTTGCCGCCTTCGACCTGCGCACCGGCCGCTACACCTCGCCGCACGTCCAGTCGATCACCGAGCGGATCAGCCTGGACGGCGCCCCGATCGAGGCCGAGCGCTTCATCGAGACGTACAACGACATCAAGCCGTACATCGAGATGGTCGACTCCGCGCAGGAGTACCGGCTCTCCTTCTTCGAGGTGCTGACCGGCATGGCCTACGCCGCCTTCGCCGACGCGCCCGTTGACGTCGCGGTCGTCGAGGTCGGCATGGGCGGCAGCTGGGACGCGACGAACGTCATCGACGGGTCCGTCGCCGTCGTCACCCCCATAGACCTGGACCACACCGACCGGCTCGGCAACACGCACGCCGAGATCGCCGCCGAGAAGGCCGGTGTCATCAAGCAGGGCGCGACGGTGATCCTCGCCCAGCAGCCGGTCGACGCCGCGCAGGTGATGCTGAAGAAGGCCGTCGAGGTCGACGCCACGGTTGCCCGCGAGGGCATGGAGTTCGGTGTGGTCGCCCGCGAAGTCGCGGTAGGCGGTCAGCAGGTGACGCTGCGCGGGCTCGGCGGTGAGTACGAGGAGATCTTCCTCCCGCTGTACGGGGCGCACCAGGCGCACAACGCCGCGGTGGCGCTCGCCGCGGTCGAGGCGTTCTTCGGCGTCGGTGCCGAGCAGTCCCGCACGCTGGACATGGACACCATTCGCAAGGCGTTCGCCTCGGTGGCCTCGCCCGGCCGCCTCGAGGTCGTGCGCCGCAGCCCGACGGTCGTCCTGGATGCCGCGCACAACCCGTCCGGTGCCCGGGCGAGCGCCGAGGGCATCAGCGAGGCCTTCGGCTTCTCGCGTCTGATCGGTGTGGTCGGCGCGAGCGGGGACAAGGACGTCCGGGGACTTCTCGAGGCGTTCGAGCCGATCTTCGCCGAGGTCGTCGTCACACAGAACTCGAGCCATCGGTCGATGGACGTCGACGAGTTGGCGGCGGTCGCCGTGGAGGTCTTCGGCGACGAGCGGGTGGTCGTCGAGGCTCGTCTCGACGACGCGCTGGAAGCGGCGATCACGCTTGCCGAGGAGGAGTCCGAGTTCGCGGGCGCGGGCGTCCTGGTGACCGGCTCCGTGATCACGGTCGGCGAGGCCCGGCTGCTCCTGGGAAGGGCCTGACAACCGATGCGTACGCTCTGTGCATCCACCCTGATCGGTGAATTCTTCGTGATCGGCTTCGCCGGTCTGGTCGCCATGAAGTCCGACGACCTGTCGATGGCGACGGTCTGGACGGTCTGCGGTATCGGGATGCTGCTCTCGGTGCTGCTCTGCGGGATGATCAGCCGCCCGGGCGGAGTGCAGCTCGGCTGGGCGCTGCAGATCGCGCTGATCGCGAGCGGCTTCGTGGTGCCGACGATGTTCTTCCTGGGCGCGGTCTTCGCGGCCCTGTGGTGGGCCTCGGTCCACTACGGCCGCAAGATCGACGAGGCCAAGGCCTCCTGGGCCTAGTGCCCGGTCCTGCTGGGCGTGCCGGGGCGTTGTCTGCTGCTGTCCGGTGGGGGATGCCCGGGGGCCTTCGGCGGACGGCCCTGGCGTCGGCCCCCGGACCTGACGCTGCGTAATCGGTAACCCCTTTGGCCCTGTAGCCTCTGAACTCTTGAATCCGCACATGAAGGAGCCCGTACCGTGAGCCAGCGCACGCTCGTCCTGCTCAAGCCCGACGCCGTACGCCGCGGCCTGATCGGCGAGATCATCGGCCGTATCGAGGCCAAGGCCGGCTGGACCATCGGCGCGCTGGAGCTGCGCTCCCTCGACCGGGAAATCCTTGAGCAGCACTACGGCGAGCACAAGGGCAAGCCCTTCTACGAGCCGCTGGTCGAGTTCATGTCCTCCGGTCCGGTCGTCGCGCTGGTCGTCGACGGCGAGCGGGTCATCGAAGGCCTGCGCCAGCTGTCGGGCCCGACCGACCCCATCGCCGCCGCGCCCGGCTCCATTCGCGGTGACTTCGGCACGATCGTCCGGGAAAACCTGATCCACGCCTCGGACTCCGAGGAGTCCGCCATTCGGGAACTCAAGATTTTCTTCCCCGGCCTCGCGGACCACCAGAAGTAGGCCTCGCCACTCCCGGCGGCCCAGGCGCCCGGGCCACGCAGCCATGAGGGCAGCGAGTTCCTGATTGGGCGTCAGCCATACAGCGCTCATGACCTGGGGCGACCGAAGTAATTTCGGTCGCCCCCAGGCATATGGACGAGCATTGCGGGAACGCATCGGTCCGACACCTCGTCACCTAATAGAGAGGTGGACCACCGCGCGGTGTCCGTGCAGGCGGCACTACGATGGAAACCTCCACGCCACAGCGCACCCACCTCGCCATCCTGAAAAGCCATCAACGCTCGATTTGGGAAGGCCAGACGCATCCTCATGGGGAACAACATGTCGTTCATCGGCCGTGACATGGCTGTCGACCTCGGGACCGCCAACACGCTGGTGTACGTCAGGGGCCGGGGGATCGTCCTCAACGAGCCGTCCGTCGTCGCCATCAACACCAACACGGGCGGCATCCTGGCGGTCGGCGCCGAGGCGAAGAAGATGATCGGCCGGACACCGGGCAACATCGTTGCCGTCCGGCCGCTGAAGGACGGCGTCATCGCCGACTTCGAAATCACCGAACGGATGCTCCGCTACTTCATCCTGAAGATCCACAAGCGCCGGTACCTCGCCCGTCCGCGCGTCGTCGTCTGTGTGCCCTCCGGCATCACGGGTGTTGAGCGCCGCGCGGTCATCGAGGCATCGACGCAGGCGGGCGCCCGGCAGGTGCACATCATCGAGGAGCCCATGGCCGCGGCCATCGGCTCCGGACTCCCGGTTCATGAAGCCACCGGCAACATGGTCGTCGACATCGGTGGCGGGACCACCGAGGTCGCCGTCATCTCACTCGGCGGAATCGTCACAGCACAGTCCATCCGCGTCGCCGGCGACGAGCTGGACAACGCGATCATCCAGCACATCAAGAAGGAGTACTCGCTCCTGCTCGGCGAGCGGACCGCCGAGAACATCAAGATCACCATCGGCTCGGCGTTCGACATGGGCAAGGACGAGCACACCGAGATCCGCGGTCGTGACCTCGTCTCCGGTCTGCCGAAGACCGTGGTGATCTCCGATGCCGAGGTCCGCAAGGCGATCGAGGAACCGGTCAACGCGATCGTCGACGCCGTGAAGACCACCCTCGACAAGTGCCCGCCCGAGCTCTCCGGCGATGTCATGGACCGGGGCATCGTCCTCACCGGCGGTGGCGCGCTGCTGCGCGGCCTCGACGAGCGGCTGCGCCGCGAGACCGGGATGCCGATCCATATCGCCGAGGATCCGCTGGACTCCGTGGCCCTCGGAGCCGGCAAGTGTGTCGAGGAGTTCGAGGCGCTCCAGCAGGTGCTGGACGCCCAGCCCCGCCGCTAGGTCGTATCTCGCCGCGGAGACTCACGAATCCGCCGTCCGGGGGCCTGCCAACCCGTACGGCGGATCGTTGATATACAGACATCCACATTCCTACGAGGAAGGCACGGCCGCCGCACGTGAGGGACACACGAGAGAGCCGGCTGCTCCTGGTGCTGCTGATCGCCATCGCGTTCGCTTTGATCACGGTGGACATCCGCGGAGGCGAGGAGTCGCCGGTCGACGGCGCCCGGCAGGCCGCCGCCACGGTCTTCGGACCCGTCGAGAAGGGCGTCGCGAGTGCGGTCGACCCGATCGGCAACGTCATCGGGGCCGTTCGCGACTCCGGCGAGCGTCATGACCGCATCGGCAAACTGGAGCAGGAGAACGCCGCGCTGAAGCAGAGGCTCGGCAGCGACGACCGAAACCGCAGCCGGGTGCGCGAACTCGACACCATGCTCAAGAAGGCAGGCGCCGGCCAGTACGGCATCAAGGGCGCGGAGGTCATCGCCATAGGAGCGGCCCAGGGCTTCTCCTGGACGGTGACCATCGATGTCGGCTCGGGCGACGGCATCAGGCGCGATATGACCGTCCTCAACGGCGACGGACTCGTCGGCCGGGTCACCACCGTCGGGCCGAACACCTCGACCGTACTCCTCGCCAACGACCCGGACTTCACGGTCGGCACCCGGATGGAGAAGACGAACGAACTCGGCTTCGCCACCGGCCAGGGCGACCGGCCGCTCTCCGTCCAGCTGCTCAACGGCAAGGCCAAGGTGAAGAACGGCGACCGGCTCGTCACCTTCGGCTCGCAGGGCGACAAGCCCTTCGTGCCCGGTGTCCCGGTCGGCGAGGTCGTCCGCGTCGACCCCTCCGGCGGCGACCTCACCAGGAACATCTACGTCCGCCCCTTCGTCGGCTTCACCCAGCTCGACATCGTCGGCGTCGTCGTCCAGGCGCCCAGATCCGATCCGCGTGACACGGTCCTGCCGCCCAAGCCCGCCGCGCCCAAGCCCACCCCGACCGTCACGGTGACGGTCACCCCGTCACCGAACGGCGAGGGTGAAGGTCAGCAGGCCCAGGGCGACGTCGGCGCCAGAGCCGACGGCAAGGGGCAGGACCCGGCGAACGCCGACGGCCAGAACGATGTCGAGTAGTAGGAGCTGATCCGTCATGCGTTTCAACCGGATGCTGCTCTCCACGACACTCGTCGTGGTCGCCCTCGTCATCCAGGTCTCCGTCCTCGCCCGCCTCCAGCTCCCCGGCGCCGTCCCCGATCTGCTGCTGCTCGTCGTTCTCGGACTCGCCTTCGTGTACGGGCACGTGGCAGGCGCGTTCATCGGCTTCGGCGCCGGACTGCTCGCCGACCTCGTCCCGCCCGCCGACCACGCCGCCGGACGCTACGCGCTCGTGCTCTGCGTGATCGGCTACCTCGCAGGCCTGGTGCGCCCCGACAACGGCCAGCTCAGGTCCGCCACCGCACCGATGATCGCGGTCGTCGCCGCCGCCATCGGTTCGACACTGCTGTACGCGGGCGTGGGCGCCCTCGTCGGCGACACCGCGGCCCGCCATGTGGGCCTCGGCAGCCTGCTGTTCACCGCCGCCGTCTACGACCTGCTGCTCGCGCCGTTCACCGTGCCGCTGATCATGGCCCTGGCCAGACGCTCGGAGAACGATCCGCTCGGCGAGAGCAAGGGCGGCGGTGGGGGCGGTGATATCGCCGCGCGCTGGACCAGCTCCGGCACCGGCCTGCGCATCGGCAAACAGCGCGGCGGACTGCGGGTGAAGGCCACCCGGGCCAAGGTGGCACGGGCCGGCCGTATCAAGGGAGTCAAGCGACTGTGATCGAGGGGGCAGCGTGAGCAACATTCCGGAGACCGGGCGGACCCCCCGGGTCCAGATCCGGCTCATCGTCATTCAGGTGCTTGTCTTCTCCCTCCTGCTCACCCTCGGCGGACGGCTCTGGTACCTCCAGATCCGCAACGGCCAGGAGTACACCAACGAGGCGAAGAACAACCACGTCCAGCAGGTCGTCCAGCCCGCCGTCCGCGGCTCGATCCTCGACTCCCGCGGCATCCCGCTCGCCGACAACGAGACCCGTCTTGTCGTCTCCGCGTCGCGCACCGAGCTGATGAAGATGAAGGACGACGGCAAAGGCGTCCTCACCCGGCTCGCCGGTGTCCTCGGCATGAAGCCGAAGGACGTCATGGACAAGGTCCGGCTCTGCGACGCCAAGACCCCGCAGCCTTGCTGGAACGGCTCGCCCTACCAGCCGATCCCGGTCACCGACGAGGCCAACACCCAACAGGCCCTCCAGATCCGCGAGCGCGCCGAGGACTTCCCGGGCATCACCGCCGAGCCCACCGCCGTACGCCGCTACATCGGGCCGGGAAAGACCAACACCGCGCAGGTTCTCGGCTATCTCTCGCCCGTCACCGACGAGGAGATCATCAAGGCCAAGGACACCGACTCGCCGTTCCTCCGCTCCGACCAGGTCGGCCGCTCGGGCCTCGAGCGCACCTACGACAAGGAGCTGCGCGGCAAGGCCGGCGTCACCCGCTACGAGGTCGACAACCTCGGCCGGGTCATCGGCGAGGCGGCCAGGGACGAGGCCCAGCCCGGCGCCAACCTCGTCACCTCGATCGACGCACGCGTACAGGCGGTCGCCGAGTACGAGCTCAACAACGCGATGAAGGCCGCCCGTCTGGAGTTCGACAAGAACACCGACGAGAACTACAAGGCCGACGCCGGTGCCGTCGTGGTGATGGAGAACAAGACCGGCCGGATCGTCTCGATGGCCTCCCAGCCGACGTACGACCCCAACTCCTGGGTCGGCGGCATCTCCGGCAAGGACTACGCCAAGCTCACCGGCAAGGCCTCCAACTACCCACTGCTGAACCGCGCGATCCAGGGCCAGGCCGCCCCCGGCTCGATCTTCAAGGTGATCTCGTCGACCGCCGCGGTCAACGCCGGTTACCCCTTCGACGGCGGCTACCCCTGCCCCAGCTCGTACTCCGTAGGCGGCCAGGTCTTCAAGAACTTCGAGTCCAAGGGCTACGGCAGCATCTCCCTCGGCAGGGCCCTGGAGGTCTCCTGCGACACCGTCTTCTACGGCATCGCACACCGGGAGTGGCAGAAGGACGGCGGCACCA
The DNA here is from genome assembly GCF_035918095.1 of Streptomyces sp. NBC_01750. NCBI lineage: Bacteria > Bacillati > Actinomycetota > Actinomycetes > Kitasatosporales > Streptomycetaceae > Streptomyces > Streptomyces sp. NBC_01750. The sequence continues at coordinate 3,081,139 of NZ_CP109137.1, read as the reverse complement.
AGCCCAAGAAGCGCACCAACGACTGGTTCTACAGGACCGCCCACCAGTTCGGCCTCGGCAACGAGACCGGCATCGACCTCCCCAACGAGGTCAAGGGCCGCGTCCCGGACCGCCAGTGGAAGCAGAACTTCTGGGAGGCCAACAAGGACGGCTGGTGCAAGCAGGGCAAGAAGAACGGCGACTACGTCGAGAAGATCGCGTACGAGAACTGCCTCGAAGGCAACCGGATGCGAGCGGGTGACTCCGTCAACTACTCGATCGGCCAGGGCGACACGCTCGTCACCCCGATCCAGATGGCCACGATCTACTCCGCCATCGCCAACGGCGGCACCCTGCACAACCCCACCATCGGCAAGGCCGTCATCAGCGCGGACGGCAAGAACGTGCAGGAGATCAAGCCCACATCGCACGGCAAGCTGCCGATGAACGCCCGGACCCGGGACCAGATCGACGAAGCCCTCGCGGGAGTCACGACCCGCGGTTCCGCCGCCTGGCGATTCGGCGGCTGGCCGCAGGACAAGATCCCGATGCACGCCAAGACGGGTACCGCCGAGGTCTACGGCAAGCAGACGACCTCCTGGTTCGTCTCGTACACCAAGGACTACACGATCATCATGACGATCGCCCAGGGTGGTACGGGATCCGGCGCCTCGGGTCCCGCCGTCCGCAACATCTACGAGGCGATGTACGGACTCGACAAGGACGGCGGCCAGGACCTGAAGAAGGCACTCCTGCCCGAACCGCAGAAGACGCTCCCGAAGATGGAGCCGGACGGTTCCATCGAGGCCCCGAAGATCGAGCCGTACGAGCCGGAGAAGAAGGAGCCCCCGGCCGAGGACCAACAGCTCGCGGGCCCGCCCGCGCGGAGGGACTGAGACATGGCCGGCTCGAATGGCTTCTCCGTCTCCGGCTACGGGCCCGAGCGCGGAGGTCTGTGGTCCCAGCTCTCCGCCCGCGACTCGGTGGTGCGCAGGCTCGACTGGCCGATGCTCTTCTCGGCGCTCGCGCTCTCCTTCGTGGGCTCGCTGCTGGTGTGGTCCGCGACGCGCGGCCGCACCGAGCTCAACCAGGGCGACCCGTACTACTTCTTCCTCCGGCACGCCCTCAACACCGGTATCGGCTTCGCGCTGATGATCGGCACGATCTGGCTCGGGCACCGCACCCTGCGCGGCGCGGTCCCGGTCCTGTACGGGCTGTCCGTCCTGCTCGTCCTGCTCGTCCTGACACCGCTCGGCGCGACCATCAACGGCGCGCACGCGTGGATCGTGATCGGCGGCGGCTTCTCCCTCCAGCCCTCGGAGTTCGTGAAGATCACGATCATTCTGGGGATGGCGATGATGCTGGCCGCGCGCGTCGACGCCGGCGACCTGTTGCACCCGGACCACCGCACGGTCGCCAAGTCGCTGGGCCTGGCGGCCCTGCCGATGGCGATCGTCATGCTGATGCCGGACCTCGGCTCGGTCATGGTGATGGCGGTGATCGTGCTCGGAGTGCTGCTCGCCTCCGGTGCCTCCAACCGCTGGATCCTCGGTCTGATCACCGCCGGAGCCATCGGCGCCGTACTGGTCACCGCGCTCGGACTGCTCGACGAGTACCAGATCAACCGCTTCGCGGCGTTCGCCAACCCGGAGCTCGACCCGGCCGGTGTCGGCTACAACACCAACCAGGCGCGGATCGCCATCGGATCCGGCGGACTGACCGGCACGGGCCTGTTCAAGGGCTCCCAGACCACCGGCCAGTTCGTCCCCGAACAGCAGACCGACTTCGTCTTCACGGTCGCGGGCGAGGAGCTCGGCTTCCTCGGTGCCGGCCTGATCCTGCTGCTCCTCGGCGTCGTCCTGTGGCGTGCCTGCCGTATCGCACGCGGGACGACCGAGCTGTACGGCACGATCGTCGCCGCGGGCATCATCGCCTGGTTCGCCTTCCAGGCCTTCGAGAACATCGGGATGACGCTCGGCATCATGCCGGTGGCGGGTCTGCCGCTGCCGTTCGTGTCGTACGGAGGCACCTCGATGTTCGCGGTCTGGATCGCGATCGGACTACTCCAGTCGATCCGGGTGCAGCGGCCGATAACTGCGTAGCCCGGGCAGGCCCGACCGGCCTGCCCGGCGCTTCAGGGCACAGCACAGCAAGCCCGACCGGCGCTGGAGGACAGCGTCGTCACGAGAGTGGGTCTGCCACAAACGAGCTTCGGCGACTAAGTTCGGTTCATGGCGGACACAAAGCGCGAGATCGAGCGGAAGTACGAGGCCACCCCCGACACCAAGCTGCCGGACCTGACCCGGGTGGCCGGCGTCGCGGCCGTCATCGACAACGGCGTCGCCGAACTCGACGCCGTCTACTACGACACGGCAGACCTGAGACTGGCCGCCTCCTCCATCACCCTGCGCCGCAGGACGGGCGGTACGGACGCGGGCTGGCACCTCAAGCTCCCCGTGGCACCGGGTGTGCGGGACGAGATCACCGCGCCGCTGGCCGAGCCGGTTCCCCACGCCCTGGAGAGTCTGGTCCGCGCCCGCACCCGGGGCGCCGAACTCGTCCCCGTGGTGCGCCTGCGGTCCTCGCGGCACATCCACCATCTTCTCGACGCGGACGGTGCCCCGCTGGCCGAGCTCAGCAGAGACGGCGTGCGCGCGGAACGCCTCACGGACGGCGGCCGCACCGCGCAGTGGGACGAGATCGAGGTCGAGCTCGCCGACGACGCGGACCCGGCGTTCCTCGACGCGGTCGACAAGAAGCTCCGCAAGGCGGGCGTGCGCCCGGCCAAGTGGCCGTCCAAGCTGGCCAGGGCCCTGGCGGAGACGGCCCCCGAGGATGGCGAGCACGCGAAAGCGGCCGCGGAGCCGGCGGCCCCCGCCCTCGTGGAGGAACCGGCGAACGCGGGCGATCACATCCTCGCCTTCTTGCGGGAACAGCTCGACGCCATCCTCGCGTACGACCCTGCCGTGCGCCGCGATCTGCCCGACTCCGTCCATCAGATGCGGGTCGCCACCCGGCGGATGCGCAGCGCGTTCAAGACCTACCGCAAGATCATCGATCGCACCGTCACCGACCCGATCGGCGAGGAGCTCCGATGGCTGGCCGGTGAGCTGGGCGTCGCCCGGGACCAGGAAGTGCTCACCGAGCGACTGCGCTCCCGGATCGACGCCCTGCCGAGGACCCTGCTGCTCGGCCCGGTACGCGGGAGGTTGCGCATCTGGTCCGTTGCCCATGGCTCGGGCGCGCGCCGCAAGGCCATCGCCGTACTCGACAGCAAGCGGTACTTCGCGCTGCTCGACTCGCTGGACACGCTGCTCGCCGACCCTCCGCTGCTGAAGGCCGCGTTCGGCGCGGCCGCACGGGTCGTCCCCAAGGCCGTCCTCAAGGACTACGACCGGCTGGCCGGCCGGATCGACCACGCCCTCGAGCTCCCCCCGGGACACGAACGCGATCTGGCGATGCACGACGCCCGCAAGGCCGCCAAGCGCGCGAGGTACGCGGCCGAGGCGGCGATCCCCGCGCTCGGCAAGCCCGCCAAGCGCTTCGCCAAGCGGATGAAGGCCGTGCAGACGGTGCTCGGCGATCACCAGGACAGCGTCGTCGCCCGCGAGGCGCTGCGGAATCTCGGGATCCAGGCGCACGCGGCCGGGGAGTCGGCCTTCACCTGGGGACTGCTCCACGGCCAGGAGGAGGCGCAGGCCGCCGAGCGCGAGCGGGAGCTGCCCGAGGTGTGGCGGGAGGCTTCGGACGAAGATCTTCGGGCGGCGCTCAGCGGCTGAGCCCCGGGGTACGCTTGATGGTCACCCTGCCCGCTCACGAGAGACACCACAATGCCTGTCGAGTCGGTCTTCCCACGCCTGGAAGCGCTTCTCCCGCACGTCCAGAAGCCGATCCAGTACGTCGGTGGAGAGCTCAACTCCACCGTCAAGGACTGGGACGCCTGCGATGTCCGCTGGGCGCTCATGTACCCGGACGCGTACGAGGTCGGGCTGCCCAATCAGGGCGTCATGATCCTCTACGAGGTACTCAACGAGCGCGCCGGAGTGCTGGCCGAACGCACCTACAGCGTCTGGCCGGACCTCGAAGAGCTCATGCGCGAGCACAAGCTCCCGCAGTTCACCGTGGACTCGCACCGTCCCGTGAAGGCCTTCGACGTCTTCGGGCTGAGTTTCTCCACCGAGCTCGGCTACACCAACATGCTCACCGCCCTGGACCTCGCGGGCATCCCGCTCGAGTCGAAGGACCGTACTGTCGACGACCCGATCGTGCTCGCGGGCGGCCACGCCGCCTTCAACCCCGAGCCGATCGCGGACTTCATCGACTGCGCGGTCATCGGCGACGGTGAACAGGCCGTCCTCGACATGACCGAGATCATCCGCGTCTGGAAGGCCGAAGGCCGACCGGGCGGGCGCGAGGAAGTCCTCTTCCGCCTCGCGAAGACGGGCAATGTCTACGTCCCGCGCTTCTACGACGTCGAGTACCTTCCCGACGGCCGGATCGGCCGCGTCGTCCCGAACAAGTCGGGCGTGCCGTGGCGTGTCTCCAAGCACACGGTCATGGACCTCGACGAATGGCCGTACCCCAAGCAGCCCCTCGTGCCGCTCGCCGAGACCGTTCATGAGCGGATGTCGGTCGAGATCTTCCGCGGCTGTACCCGCGGCTGCCGCTTCTGCCAGGCCGGCATGATCACGCGCCCTGTCCGGGAGCGAAGCATCACCGGCATCGGCGACATGGTCGACAAGGGTCTGAAGGCGACCGGCTTCGAGGAGGTCGGCCTGCTCTCGCTCTCCTCCGCGGACCACAGCGAGATCGGCGACATCGCCAAGGGCCTGGCCGACCGGTACGAGGAGGACAAGATCGGCCTGTCCCTCCCGTCCACCCGTGTCGACGCGTTCAACGTGGATCTCGCCAACGAGCTGACCAGGAACGGCCGTCGGTCGGGTCTGACCTTCGCCCCCGAGGGCGGCTCCGAGCGCTTGCGCAAGGTCATCAACAAAATGGTCTCGGAAGAGGACCTGATCCGCACGGTCTCAACGGCGTACGGCAACGGCTGGCGCCAGGTGAAGCTGTACTTCATGTGCGGCCTGCCCACCGAGACCGACGAGGACGTGCTGCAGATCGGCGACATGGCGGTCAAGGTCATCGCCGAGGGCCGCAAGGTCTCCGGCCAGAACGACATCCGCTGCACGGTCTCGATCGGCGGGTTCGTGCCCAAGCCGCACACACCCTTCCAGTGGGCCCCGCAACTGTCGGCGGAGGAGACGGACGCGCGCCTGGCGAAGCTGCGCGACAAGATCCGCGGCGACAAGAAGTACGGCCGCTCGATCGGCTTCCGCTATCACGACGGCAAGCCCGGCATCGTCGAGGGCCTGCTCTCGCGCGGTGACCGCCGTATCGGCTCCGTCATCCGCGCCGTCTACGAGGACGGCGGCCGCTTCGACGGCTGGCGCGAGTACTTCTCGTACGACCGGTGGATGGCGTGCGCCGCCAAGACGCTGCCCGAATTCGGTGTGGACGTCGACTGGTACACCACCCGTGAGCGTACGTACGAGGAGGTCCTGCCCTGGGACCACCTGGATTCCGGTCTCGACAAGGACTGGCTCTGGGAGGACTGGCAGGACTCGCTGGACGAGACCGAGGTCGAGGACTGCCGCTGGACGCCGTGCTTCGACTGCGGTGTCTGCCCTCAGATGGACACGCAGATTCAGATCGGCCCGACCGGCAAGAAGCTGCTGCCGCTGACGGTCGTCAAGTAACAGCTGCGCGAAGGCCCGGCCGTATGGGCCCCGTGGCCGGGCTTTCCTGCGTCCCGACGGCGGACGAGCGCGGCGAAAAGCGCAGGTAGTGGATCCGGACGGGGCTGTAATGCGTCATCTCTGACATGGAGTTCGAGAAGTCGCCTCAGACCTACGGGAGTCACCAGGCTCCCGCGCACTACCAGCCCGGCGCGGGCTGTCTGACCACGGTCATCCGGATTCCGGTGCGGATCGTGGTGCTGCTTGTCGTCCTTCCCGTGCGGATGGTCTGGGACGTCCTCGTCGTCTGCGCGCTCGCCGTCGACCGCGTGCTGCTGCGACCGCTGCGCCGGGCGCTGGCCTGGGTGTACGAGAACGTCCTCACCCCGATCGGACACGGTCTGGCCCGGCTCGCGTCCTTCGTCGGCAGGGCGCTGTTCGTCTGGCCGTGGGTCGCGCTGTGGCGCTATGTGCTGGTGCCGGTGGCGATGTACGGGCTGGTGGTGCCGCTGGTGTGGATCTACCGGCAGCTGGTGACCCCGCTCGGCCACGGCATCGCCTGGCTCGTGGAGCATCTGCTGCTCGCGCCCGGGCGCTGGACCTACCGCCGGCTGCTCACACCCGCCGGTCACGGCATCGCCGCGGTCCTCGGATGGCTGGGCAGGGCGCTGTTCGTCTGGCCGTGGGTCGCGCTGTGGCGCTATGTGCTGGTGCCGGTGGTGATGTACGGGCTGGTGGTGCCGCTGGTGTGGATCCACCGGCAGCTGGTGACCCCGCTCGGCCACGGCGTCGCCTGGCTCGTGAGCACCGTGTGCCGCGCTGTGTGGACGGCGGTCGTCTGGCTCGTGGTGACGCTGCTCGTCACGCCCGTCGCCTGGGTGTACCGCCATGTCCTCGCTCCGGTCGGCCGGGAGATCGCCGACGCGATCGGCGTCGCCTGGAGCATCGCCGGACATATCTCGCGCGCCGTCGGCCGGGCCCTCAAGTGGCTTGCCCGGAACTTCGTCGGGCGGCCGGTGCGCTGGTTCTACCAGTACGTCTGCACCCCAGTGGGGCATGTGCTGCGCGACGGCGTCTGGCGTCCGGCCAGGAAAGCCGCTGTCGAGGTGGGCCGGGCGGCGCGGGCCGCGCTGCGGTCGGCCGGCGAAACGGTGCGGCAGGCACGGCGCGACGCCTGGCGGGCGCTCGTCGGCGAGCCACGGGCTTTGAAGCCCGTGGAACCGGCAGTGCGGCAGGCGCGTACGCTGGGTAGTACAACGACTGTTCCCGGCGCGGCGGCCGAACCCGAGATCTCCCTGCACAACCAGGGGTGAGCCGGGCGGCCCCCGAGGAACACCACCGCACGTCCGAGGGCGGGCGCGCCACCCGCGCTCGCTCCGCACCGAGGAGAAGAACCACTGGGCAAGCGACAGCCCGAAGGCCCGCCGCCCGCACCGGCGGTGCAGCGCATCCGACTGCGCTACACCAAGCGCGGCCGCCTCCGGTTCACCAGCCACCGTGACTTCCAGCGCGCTTTCGAGCGTGCACTGCGCCGTGCAGAGGTGCCCATGGCGTACTCGGCGGGCTTCACTCCGCACCCCAAGGTCTCGTATGCCAATGCCGCACCCACCGGTACGGGCAGTGAGGCCGAGTATCTGGAGATCGCCCTCACCGAGCACCGTGACCCGGACAAGCTGCGTGAGCTGCTCGACGAGTCGCTGCCCGGCGGGCTCGACATCACCGACGCCGTGGAGGCCCGCACCTCGGGTCTCGCCGACCGGCTCACCGCATCCGTGTGGGAGCTGCGGCTCGACGGCGTGCCCGTCGAGGACGCGGAGAAGGCCGTTTCCGGCTTCCTCGCCGCCGAGACCGTCGAGGTCGAGCGGAAGACGAAGAACGGTATGCGGACCTTCGACGCACGAGGTGCCGTAGCGGAGCTGCAGGCGCTCCGTCCGGCGTCCGATGCCGGCGTCGGCACCACCGGAGCGGCTGCCACCGCGCTCATCAATAGGCCGGGGGACGGGCCCTGTGCGATACTGCGCCTGGTTGTTCGGCACGTGACACCTGCCGTGCGACCCGACGACGTCCTGTCCGGTCTCCGAGCTGTGGCCGACCTGGCGCCGCCGGTCCCCGCAGCGGTGACCAGGCTGGCGCAGGGGCTCTTCGACGAGGAGTCCGGCACGGTGACCGACCCGCTCGCGCCCGACCGCGAGGCAGTTCTGGCCGCTCCACCCACGGCCGCCGGAACAGCCGCCGCGACGGCGCCGGAAGGTCCCGCCGCGTAAGGGCAGTCGTTGTAGCGCAGCCCTGGTACTCGGGAGCCACCTGGGTCGGGCCGCGTACTGACAGGAGACTTTCGCCAGGCCGTACGTACATCGCGTAGGGAACCGGCGAGCCATACATCAGCTCCCGTGCGGCGCCCGCGCCCCGGACGGCGGCACCGCGCACATCACGCGGGCCGTGGCCGGACCGGAATCAGGCGCGGCGCCCGGGAGCGTGACGGGAGAACCGCCCGCATGCTCGAACCGATCGAATCCGGCACCGCCGGAGACACTGAGAACAACTCCCCCAGCGACACGTTGCCGCCGCGCCGCAGGCGTCGCGCCGCGTCGCGTCCCGCAGGGCCGCCCACGGCGGCCGCGGGCACCAAGGACGCCGTGGAAGCCACGGACGTCACCGAGACGGCCGCTCCGGCCGCAGCGGCCGTCGAGAGCGCTGAGAGCGCCGAGCCGGAGGCCGCCGCGCCGCGTTCGCGCCGCCGTGCGACTCGCAAGGCGACGGCGCCGGCCGGTGCGCCGCAGTCCGACGAGGCCGCTGAGGCCGCTGAGCCCGAGGCTCCCGCCGCCGAGGCGTCCGAGCCTGAAGACGAGGCCGCCGCGCCGCGTTCGCGCCGCCGTGCGACCCGTAAGGCGACGGCGCCCGCCGGTGCGCCGCAGTCCAACGAGGCCGCTGAGGCCGACGAGACTGTTGCCGCCGAGGCCGCCGAGCCCGAGGCCGAGGTGGCCGCGCCCCGTACGCGCCGCCGCGCGACCCGTAAGGTCACCGCGCCCGAGCCGGTCGCCGAGGCCGTGACCGGCGAGGCCGTGTCCGCCGAGGCCGTGTCCGCCGAGGCAGAGACCCCTGCCGAGGCCCCCGCGCCGCGCGGCCGTGCCCGCCGCCGGGCCTCCGCGCCCGCCGGTGCGCCGCAGGGTGCCGAGGCCGCGGAGGCAGCCGGGCCCGAGGCGCCCGCCGAGGAGGCGGCCCCCGCAGGCCGTACCCGCCGCCGCGCCACCCGCAGGGCCACCGCGCCCGCCGACGCCCCGCAGGCCGCCGAGGCCGACGAGAACGGCGTCGCCGACGGGGGCGAGAGCCTGCCGCAGGACGTGGTGGCACAGATCACAGCGGACGAGGCCGAGGTCGAGGCCGCCGCGAAGGCGGCGAGCCGTGGCCGTTCGCGCCGTCGTGCCGTCTCGCCCGAGTTCACCGCCCAGCCGGAGAAGGCCGCCATGGCCGAGCAGGGTGAGAAGGCGGAGAAGAGCGAGAAGGCGGAGAAGAGCGAGAAGGCCGCCAAGGCCGAGAAGAGCGAGGCGCCCGCGCGCGGCCGCCGGGCCACCCGGCCCGCCGTCGCCGTCTTCCAGGCACCGGTCTTCACCGAGCCGATGTTCCAGACCCCGGAGACGGCCGCCGCGGCCGCCGCCGCTGCCGTCGAGGCGGAGCCGGAGGTGGACGAGGAGTTCGCCGAGCCGGTCGCCGAGCCCGTCGCTGCCGAGCCCGCCGGACGTCGCCGTCGCCGCCGCCGTGGTGAGCCCGCCGAGGCCCCGGCGCCCGTGGCCCACGAGGCCGAGCCCGCCGAGGCGGAGACCGAGTCCGAGCAGGCCGCCGAGGGCGAGGAGTCGGACGAGTTCGAGGACCGCCCGTCGCGTCGCCGCCGCCGTGGTGGCCGTCGCCGCCGCCGTGGCGAGCCGGCCGACGCCGACGAGACCTCGGAGGAGCAGGCGGACGAGGCCACCGCCGAGGACATCCAGGACGACGAGGAAGCCGAGGAGGACGACGAGCAGGGCGACAGCGAGACCCCTTCGGCCGCCGGCACCAGCAGCAGCCGTCGCCGTCGCCGCCGTCGTCGTCGCAGCGGTGATTCCGGCCCCGAGGAGGAGACGGCTTCGGGCGACCCGGAGCGTACGGTCGTCAAGGTCCGCGAGCCGCGCGCCCCGCGTGCGAAGAGCGACGAGCCGTCCGACGAGGTGCAGTCCATCAAGGGCTCGACCCGTCTGGAGGCGAAGAAGCAGCGCCGCCGCGAGGGCCGCGAGCAGGGCCGCCGCCGGGTGCCGATCATCACCGAGGCCGAGTTCCTGGCCCGCCGTGAGGCCGTCGAGCGTGTGATGGTCGTCCGGCAGAACGGCGAGCGCACCCAGATCGGTGTCCTCGAGGACAACGTGCTCGTCGAGCACTACGTCAACAAGGAGCAGGCCACCTCGTACGTCGGCAATGTCTACCTGGGCAAGGTGCAGAACGTACTGCCGTCCATGGAGGCCGCGTTCGTCGACATCGGCAAGGGGCGCAACGCCGTCCTGTACGCCGGCGAGGTCAACTTCGAGGCGCTGGGCATGGCCAACGGCCCGCGCCGTATCGAGGCCGCGCTCAAGTCCGGCCAGTCGGTCCTCGTCCAGGTGACCAAGGACCCGATCGGCCACAAGGGCGCCCGCCTCACCAGCCAGGTCTCGCTGCCCGGCCGCTACCTGGTCTATGTGCCCGAGGGCTCGATGACCGGTATCAGCCGCAAGCTGCCCGACACCGAGCGCTCGCGTCTGAAGACCATCCTCAAGAAGATCGTCCCCGAGGACGCGGGCGTCATCGTGCGTACCGCGGCCGAGGGAGCCAGCGAGGACGAGCTGCGCCGCGACGTCGAGCGGCTGCAGGCGCAGTGGGACGACATCCAGAAGAAGGCCAAGAGCGGCAACGCCCCGACGCTGCTCTACGGCGAGCCGGACATGACCGTCCGCGTCGTCCGCGACATCTTCAACGAGGACTTCACCAAGGTCATCGTCAGCGGCGACGAGGCGTGGGACACCATCCACGGCTATGTCTCGCACGTCGCGCCGGACCTGGTCGACCGCCTGCAGCGGTGGACCAGCGAGGTGGACGTCTTCGCGTCGAACCGCATCGACGAGCAGCTGATGAAGGCGCTGGACCGCAAGGTCTGGCTGCCGAGCGGTGGCTCGCTGGTGATCGACAAGACGGAGGCCATGGTCGTGGTCGACGTCAACACCGGGAAGTTCACCGGCCAGGGCGGCAACCTTGAGGAGACCGTCACCAGGAACAACCTGGAGGCGGCCGAGGAGATCGTGCGCCAGCTGCGGCTGCGCGACCTGGGCGGCATCGTCGTCGTCGACTTCATCGACATGGTGCTGGAGTCCAACCGGGACCTGGTCATGCGGCGGCTGCTCGAGTGCCTGGGCCGTGACCGTACGAAGCACCAGGTGGCCGAGGTCACCTCGCTGGGCCTCGTCCAAATGACCCGTAAGCGGGTGGGCCAGGGCCTCCTGGAGTCTTTCTCCGAGACCTGTGTCCACTGCAACGGCCGCGGTGTGATCGTGCACATGGAGCAGCCGACCACCGCCGGTGGTGGCGGCAAGCGCTCCAAGAAGCGCGGCCGCGGCGGCGCCGATCAGGTGCACGAGCACGAGCACGAGGCCGTCCTCGAGACCGAGGCCGAGACCGAGGCGGAGGTCGCCGCCGAGGTGGCTGCCCCGGTCGCGCTGGCCGAGCCCGAGTTCGTCCCGGACGAGGAGCTCTACAGCAGTGCCGCGGAGGCCGAGGCGGCCGTGTCGCGCGGTCGTGGCCGCCGGCGGGCGACCCGTAAGGCGACGGCTCCGGCCGGTGCTCCGAAGGCCGCGGAGGTCACGGTGGCCGAGTCCAGGGCCGAGGAGCCGAAAGCCGTCGAGGTCACGTCCGAGGCCCCGGTCGCCGAGTCGGCGGCTCCCGCGGAGGCCGAGGCGGCCGTGTCGCGCGGTCGTGGCCGCCGCCGGGCGACCCGTAAGGCGACGGCTCCGGCCGGTGCGCCGAAGGCCGCGGAGCCGGAGATCGTCATCGAGGCGAAGGCCGAGGCTCCCGCCGCCGCGGTCGAGGCCACGGCAGTCGAGACCGCCGGGTCCGAGGAGGCTCCCGTCGCGGCCCCGCCGCGTGCGCGCCGCCGGGTGACCCGCAAGGTCACCGCTCCCGCCGGTTCGCCCTCGGGCACGGAGGAGGCCGCGATCGTCGTGGTCCCCGCCACGGCCGAGCCGGACGCCGGGTCTTCGGAGGCCGCCGAGAGCGAGGACCAGGCTCCGGCCAAGAAGGCGGCCCGCAAGACCGCCAAGAAGGTCACCGCGAAGAAGGCCGCCACCAAGAAGACTGCGGCCAAGAAGACCGCGGCGAAGAAGACGACCGCCAAGAAGGCCACCGCGAAGAAGACCGCGGCCGCCGAGCAGCAGACGCCGACGTCGGTCTCGGCATCGACCGACAGCTGAACAGCTGAACAGTTGATGAGCCTTCAGTGAACAGGCCGTGTCCCATCCCGCAACCCGCGGGGTGGGACACGGTTTTTGTCGCCGAATCGATGCCGTGCTCCGTTAACAGCCCCGAAATTCGCTAGGAAATCCCTGATAATGTGACGGCGGTCGCTGCCGGGTGCGGTCTCGTTCCAGACACTACGGTGGGTGACCGGCCCGGTTCGGGACAAGACCGGTCCCAGAATCCTCGGTAGGGCGTCGGCTTCGCGCCGGAGGGGTTTGCGCGGCCTCGTGAGACGTCCGCACGGCCCCTGATCCTCTGCCATAAAGAGTTCAGCGGTGTTCAAGGAGGACGTCCATGACGAGCAGCAACCAGCAGCCCATTCCCGCTGCCCGCCCGGTCATCGGTGAGGAAGAGATCGAGGCGGCGGTACGCGTACTGCGTTCCGGCAGGGTCGTACAGGGCCCGGAAGTAGCGGCATTCGAGGAGGGCTTCTCGGAGCTGGTCGAGGGGCGCCATTGCGTGGCCGTCAACTCGGGTACCTCCGCACTGCACCTCCTTCTGCTTGCACTTGGCATCGGCCCGGGTGACGAAGTGATCGTTCCTTCGTTCTCGTTCGCCGCCTCGGCGAACGCGGTCCGCCTGGTCGGCGCCGACGTCGTCTTCGCCGACATCGAGCCCGGCAGCTACGGCCTGGACCCGGCAGCGGTCGAGGCGGCCATCACGCCGCGCACCGCCGCGATCATGCCGGTGCACCTCTACGGCCACCCGGCCGCGATGGACAAGATCATGCCCATCGCCGCCAAGCACAAGCTGGCCGTGGTCGAGGACGCCTGCCAGGCGCACGCCGCGGCGCTGAACGGCACCCCGGTGGGCGCCTTCGGCTCCGGCGGTACGTTCAGCTTCTACCCGACCAAGAACATGCACTCCCTCGAGGGCGGCATGATCTCCACCGGTGACGCCGAGGTCGCCCGCACGCTGCGCCTGCTGCGCAACCAGGGCATGGAGCAGCGGTACGCCAACGAGATCGTCGGCGCCAACATGCGGATGACCGACGTCGCCGCCGCCGTCGGCCGCGTACAGCTGTCGAAGCTGGGCGGCTGGACCGAGCAGCGCATTGCCAACGCCGCGTACCTCACCGAGAACATCACGGCACCGAACGTGCAGACGCCGACGGTCGCCGAAGGCGCGCGTCACATCTACCACCAGTACACGATCCGGATCACGGGGGACCGCGACGCCGCCATGGCGAAGCTCACCGAGGCGGGTGTCGGCAACGCCGTCTACTACCCGACCCCGATCCACCGGCTGAAGCCGTACTGGGAGCCGGACCAGAAGGCCGGCCGCAACTGGGACCTGCCCGAGACCGAGCGTGCGGCCTCCGAGGTCGTCTCGCTGCCGGTGCATCCTTCGCTGACCGCGGAGGACCTCGAGCGTATCGTCGCCGCCGTGAACGATCTTGGAGAGAATCTGTGACCACCCGGGGACTGCGAGCCGGCCTGATCGGCCTCGGCTCGATGGGCCGCCACCACGCCCGCGTACTCGCCGGTCTCGAGGGCGTCGAGCTTGTCGCCGTCGTCGACCCGATGGGTGACAAGAACGGCTGGGGGCAGGGCGCCCCTGTGCTGTCGACCGTCGAGGAGCTCATCGCGCTCGGCATCGACTACGCCGTCGTGGCCTGCCCCACCGCCCTGCACGAGGAAGTCGGCCTCGAGCTCGCCGGGGCCGGTGTCAGCGCGCTGGTCGAGAAGCCGGTCGCGGACACCGTGGAAGGCGCCCGCCGCCTCGTCGAGGCCTTCGAGTCGCGCGGCCTGGTCGCCGGCGTCGGCCACATCGAGCGCTGCAACCCCGCGCTGCGCTCCCTGCGCCAGCGCCTGGAGGCCGGCGAGCTCGGCGACGTCTACCAGGTCGTCACCCGCCGCCAGGGTCCCTTCCCGCACCGCATCGCCGATGTCGGCGTGGTCAAGGACCTCGCCACCCACGACATCGACCTCACCGGGTGGGTGACGGGCCAGACGTACACCTCGATCTCCGCGCGTACGGTCTCCAAGTCCGGCCGTCCGCACGAGGACATGGTCTCCGCGGTCGGTCAGCTCTCCGACGGCACCATGGTCAACCACCTGGTCAACTGGCTGAGCCCGCTCAAGGAGCGGTTCACCTCGGTCACCGGTGAGAAGGGCTGCTTCATCGCGGACACCCTCACCGCCGACCTGACCTTCTACTCCAACGCCGCCCAGGCCACCGAGTGGGAGGCCCTGCAGGCCTTCCGCGGTGTCGCCGAGGGCGACATGATCCGCTACGCCATCCCGAAGCGTGAGCCGCTGCTGGTCGAGCACGAGCTCTTCCGTGACGCGGTCCTCGGCAAGTCCCAGGACATCTGCACGCTCCGCCAGGGCCTTCGTACGGTCGAGGTGGCAGCCGCGGTGCTGGAATCCGCTTCCCACGGCATCACCGTCGATCTCTCCGCGCACACCGCGGCCCAGTAGGGCGAGGAGCCTTGACCAGTCCTGATGTCACCGTCGTCGTCGCCGTGTACAACACGATGCCGTACCTGACGGAATGCCTTAACTCCCTTGTCGGGCAGAGCATTGGCCTGGACAGGCTCGAGATCGTGGCCGTCGACGACGGTTCCACGGACGACAGCGGAGCAGAGCTCGACCGCTTCGCCAAGAAGTACCCGGACACCGTCAAGGTGATCCACCAGGCGAACTCCGGTGGCCCGGCCGCGCCCAGCAACAGGGCGCTGGACGTGGCCACCGGACGCTACGTGTATTTCATCGGCTCCGACGACTACCTCGGCAAAGAGGCGCTCGAGCGGATGGTGGCCTGTGCCGAGAAGCACGGCTCCGATGTCGTGATCGGCAAGATGGTCGGCACCAACGGCCGCTATGTCCACCAGGCGCTCTTCAAGAAGAGCGACCCGGACATCAGCCTGTACGACTCGGCGCTGCCGTTCACGCTGGCCAACACCAAGCTCTTCCGCCGTGAGCTGGTGGAGAAGTACAACCTGCGCTTCCCCGAGGACCTGCCGGTCGGCAGCGATCAGCCGTTCACCATCGAGGCGTGTGTCCGGGCCGGGAAGATCTCGGTGCTCGCGGACTACACGTACTACTACGCGGTGAAGCGCGGGGACGCGAGCAACATCACCTACCGGGCCGATCATCTGGCGCGGCTGGGCTGCACGGCGAAGATCATGAAACATGCGGCCGCGCTGATCGAGCCCGGCCCGCAGCGGGACACGGTCTTCAAGCGCCACTTCACCTGGGAGCTGTCGAAGCTCATCCAGGGCGACTTCCCGGCGCTCGACCCGCAGACCAGGCGCGAGGTGTGCGCCGGTATCGCCGATCTGGCCGACGAGTACCTCACGGACGGTCTGAGCGACTCGCTGCCGGTCATGAGGCGGGTCAGGCTCACCCTGGCCCGGCGCGGCGCGGTGGACGAGCTCGTCGCGGCGATCGCGGCGGAGGAGGAGAACGGCGCGCCGCCGTTCCATCTGGAGGACGGCAGGGCCTTCGCGCTCTACCCGGGCTTCAGGGACCCCGTGATGGATGTCCCCGACCGGGTCTTCGAGGTGGTCGGGGAATCGGTGCCCGGAAGGCTCTCGGCCAGGACCGAGCTGGTCTCGGCCGAATGGGAGCAGAACGGCGACGATCTGGCCCTGGCCCTGGCGGTACGGACCGGGCTCACCGGTGACACCGACTCGGCCGTCGTCCGGCTCGTCCAGGGCGCGATGCCCAAGAGCGCGGACAAGGCCGGCGCCCGCAGGCTGCCCGCCGGCCATGAACTCCCCGAACCTGTGGGGGAGTTCACCCAGGAAGTCACTGCCGACGGCCTCGGCACGGTCGTCCGTGCGCGGATTCCGATCCAGCCCCGCCAGGCCTCGCTCGGCGTGCGCGTCTATGTGGACGTCGCGGGCTGGACGTACGAGATCCCGGTGCGCGGCAAGGATCTGCCGATGCCGCTCGCCCGGCGCTGGCGCAGTGGCACCCCGTATCGAGTGGCGGCGCGCGTGAACCCCAAGGGCCGGATGGTCATCCAGACCGGCCTGCTGTTCCCGCCCGCGCAAAGATGGTGGTCGCGCGTGCGACCCCTGCTGGTTCGGTTGAAGAGGAAAGTAACCCGATGAATATCTGTGTAGTCGCGCTCGGCAAGATCGGGCTTCCGCTCGCCGTGCAGTTCGCCGCCAAGGGCCACCGGGTGATCGGCGCCGACGTCAATGAGAAGGTCGTCGAGCTGGTCAACGCCGGCACCGAGCCCTTCCCCGGCGAGCACGACCTCGACCGTCTGCTCAAGGAGACCGTCGGCGCCGGGCTGCTGACCGCCACCACCGACACCGCGGCCGCCGTTGCCGAGTCCGACGCCGTCGTGGTCGTCGTCCCGCTCTTCGTGGATGCCGAGGGCGTGCCGGACTTCGGCTGGATGGACTCCGCGACCAAGGCGATCGCCGCTGGTCTCAAGCCCGGCACCCTCGTCTCGTACGAGACCACCCTGCCGGTCGGCACCACCCGCACCCGCTGGGCCCCGATGCTGGAGCAGGGCTCCGGCCTCACCGCGGGCAAGGACTTCCACCTGGTCTTCTCCCCGGAGCGGGTGCTCACCGGCCGCGTCTTCGCCGACCTGCGCCGCTACCCCAAGCTCGTCGGCGGTATCGACGAGGCCTCCACACAGCACGGTGTGGAGTTCTACGAGCAGGTCCTGGACTTCGACGAGCGCGCGGACCTCGCGCAGCCGAACGGCGTCTGGAACCTGGTCACCGCCGAGGCCTCGGAGCTGGCGAAGCTCGCCGAGACCACCTACCGCGACGTCAACATCGGCCTGGCGAACCAGTTCGCCCGCTTCGCCGACAAGAACGACATCGACGTCAAGAAGGTCATCGAGGCCTGCAACTCCCAGCCGTACAGCCACATCCACCAGCCCGGTATCGCGGTCGGCGGCCACTGCATCCCGATCTACCCGCGGATGTACCTGTGGAACGACCCGGAGGCCACCGTCGTGCGCTCGGCGCGCGAGGCGAACGCCGCCATGCCGGAGTACGCCGTCGACCTGCTGGCCGCCGCCTACGGCGACCTCGACGGCGTGGGCGTGCTGGTGCTCGGCGCCGCCTACCGCGGCGGTGTGAAGGAGACGGCCTTCTCCGGCGTCTTCCCGACCGTCGAGGCGCTCAAGGCGCGCGGGGCCGTCCCCTTCGTGTCGGACCCGATGTACACCTCCGAGGAGCTGGCCGCGCACGGTCTCACTCCGCACGAGGGCCAGGTCGTCACCGCCGCGATCCTGCAGGCCGACCACGCCGAGTACCGCGAGCTGGCCGCCACCGACCTGCCGGACGTCCGCGTCCTGGTCGACGGCCGGCGCACCACGGACCCGGCGCGCTGGGAAGGCGTCCGCCGCGTCGTCATCGGCGGCTGACGCTGCCCCTGCGCCTGAACCGGCGCCGCTCTCGCGGAGACGTTGCTCTCCGCGGGGGTTGCTCAACTGATGGCTGATCTACGAGACGAAGGCCCTGCCCCGCGTACTTGTGGGGCAGGGCCGACCTGCAGAGGGTTTCCCCATGACCTGGTTGATCACTGGCGGAGCCGGATACATCGGCTCGCACGTGGTGAAGGCGATGACCGACGGCGGCGAGCGTGTCGTCGTCCTCGACGACCTCAGCACGGGCAGCACCGAGCGGCTGTCCGCCGGAGTCCCGCTGGAAGTGGGCTCGGTACTCGACCGTGAGCTGGTCGGCCGCGTCCTGCGCGAGCACTCCGTCACCGGCATCGTGCACCTCGCGGGCAAGAAGCAGGTCGGCGAGTCCGTCGCGCTGCCGCTGCACTACTACTACGAGAACGTCGAAGGCCTGCGGACCGTCCTGGCGGCGGCCGCGGACGCCGGTGTGCGCCGGTTCCTGTTCTCCTCCTCCGCCTCGGTCTACGGCATGCCCGATGTCGACCTGGTCACCGAGCAGACGCCGTGCCTGCCGATGAGCCCGTACGGCGAGACCAAGCTGGCCGGCGAGTGGCTGGTCACAGCAGTCGGCAAGGCACACGGTATGGCCACGGCCTCGCTGCGCTACTTCAACGTCGCGGGCGCCGCCTCGCCCGAACTCGGTGACGACGGCATCTTCAACCTGGTGCCGATGGTCTTCGAGCGCCTCACGGCCGGCGAGTCGCCGCGTATCTTCGGCGACGACTACCGGACGCCCGACGGCACGTGCATCCGCGACTACATCCACGTCGAGGACATCGCCTCCGCCCATGTCGCGGCGGCGCGGCGGCTCGCCGATGACGCCGCGGCCTCGCTGATCCTCAACATCGGCCGCGGGGAAGGCGTTTCGGTCGCCGAGATGGTCACCACCATCCAGGACGTGACCGGACGGGACGACCTCAAGCCGGTGGTCACCCAGCGCCGTCCCGGCGACCCCGCACGGGTCGTGGCGGCGGCCGACCGGATCCGCGAGGAGCTGGGCTGGCAGGCACGCCACGACGTCCGCGCGATGGTCACATCGGCCTGGGCGGGCTGGTGCCTGCGCCACCCGGAGGCACGCGGCTGAGCGGGATCCACCGCGCAGATCCCCCGCACGTACGAGACAAGGAAGGGCCCCCGGGATTCCCGGGGGCCCTTCCTGCGTACAGGCTCCGTGCTACTCGCCGAGCAGCAACTCGTCGAAGCGCCGGCTCACCACGGGCCAGTCCCACGCGGAGAGCGCGTGCTCGGAGGCGAGCTTGCCCGCATTCCGCCAGCTCTCCTCGGTCGCCGTGGTCTCGAGGATGCGCTTCGCGGCCTCCTCGGGAGAACCGACGACCCAGCCCTCGGGGTAGAGCGTACGAGCGCTGTGCTCGCGCCCGGCGTAGAACGGCCAGTCGCGGACGACGGGGACGGCGGCGCTCGCCGCGCCCTCCATCAGCCCGACGTGGCAGCCCTCACGCACCGAGGAGCTGAGGATCGTGCCGATCTCGGTGAGCGCGGACGGCACATCGTCGGTCGGTCCGAGACGTACCACCGCACCGGACTCCTCCAGGGGAGCCAGCTGCTTCTCGAACTCCGCGAGGTAGTCCTTGGTGGCACGGCTGGTCTTGCGGTCCATGTCGCCGCCGACCAGCAGCAGCCGGTAGCGCTCGTCCTTCCTGCGCACCCGCTGCAGTACGTCGATGGCCCACAGCGGGTCCTTCGCGACCTGCGAGATACCGATGAGCCCGAGGTTGAAGCGGGCGTCGGCCGGCTTCGCGCGGTTGAAGGCGCTCAGGTCCATGGCGTTGTCGAGCATGTGCGTGCGCGGCGCCTGCGGACCGCGCAGCTGCGGAACCAGCGAGGTCGCCAGGTCCTGCACATGGTCCGCGACGTACACGAGGTCGTCCACACGCGAGAAGTCGACCAGGTGCGGCCAGCGGGTGAAGGCCTCGTAGCTGTGCAGCCGGACGACGATCCGGGTGTCGCCCGGGTCGATCGTCGTGAGCATCACGGCCGGTGCCACACACCAGTCCAGGAACACCGTGTCGGCCCAGTCCAGATGGGGCCGCATGAGCTGCTCGACCTGATCCGCGTAGAGGGCGTCGCCCCCGAGACGGTTCTCTATCATCCGCCGTCCGGCCCACGAGATCCGCTTGAGGGCCGGAGTGGCCGCGAGGTCCAGGTAGCGGACCTCGACGCCCTGGTGGGCCTCGTAGTGGGACAGGATCAGCTTCAGGAAGTTGTCGTTGGCGCTCGTCGTGACCAGGAGTCGCAGCGGCCGGTCGGACGGCGGTGTGGCG
This sequence comes from Streptomyces sp. NBC_01750, assembly GCF_035918095.1. NCBI lineage: Bacteria > Bacillati > Actinomycetota > Actinomycetes > Kitasatosporales > Streptomycetaceae > Streptomyces > Streptomyces sp. NBC_01750. Next base: position 3,061,251 of record NZ_CP109137.1, on the reverse strand, counting down.
GCGGGAGTCTTCCTGCCGCGCGGCTCCCCTATTTTCTTCATGACCGCCGAGCTGTGCACCGGCGCGGAGAATGCCCCGGGGTCGGCGGCCAGCGGAGAGCTCAACTGGTCGATGTGCACGACCCGGTGGAAACCGAGAACGAGCGCCCGGTCCAGCGTGGACGCCGCCGCAGCCGGGTCACCGGCCTTGTGGTACTCGTCCGCGGAGGCCAGCAGCTCGTTGACCGTCTGGTCCAGAGCACGCGGTGCGATGCCCTTGTTGAGCTCGGTCTTGACCGCCTCGTCCAGCAGCCCGGTCCTGATCTTCCGGTCCGAGATGCGCGCCGCGGCGGTGGTCAGGGCGAGCGTCGCGCCACCGGGCCGGCCGGCCCAGCGCATGCCCTCCGCCACCTGGCGGGACAGCGCGGCCCGCACCTTGGCGGGCACACCGGGCGCACCGAGGGCGGTGCGCCACAGCCGGGCGCCGACGGAGCTGCGCATCACGGGGCGCGCGGTGGCCGTACGCAGCACGGTCTGGGGCAGCGACTTGGCCTGGCGGCGTACATCGCTGGCGAGCAGCGCCGGCGGCGGCACGAGCGCCTTGCGCTTGGCCGGAGCCCCGGACGGGCGGCCCGGGACACGCGGATTCTCCATGGCCCTCAGAGCCGGCGCGATACCGAAGGAGGCACCGGCGCCGGGGTTGTACTGGGCCAGCCGCCAGACCGTGTACACGGCGTTCGCGTCGAGCGCGACGAGGTGCTGCGCGCCCAGACCGTGCCGGCGCAGCCAGACGTTGCGACGGCTCTGGACCCACAGCCGACGGCTGTGCGGCACCTTCTTCAGCTTGCGCCGCGTGGAGGTGCTCAGATGCCCTATTCCGTACGGCAGTTGGTGGTACCCGTCCAGCTCGAGGCGGTCGAGTTCCTCCTGGAGGCCCTTGGTGTCGAAGGCACAGGCCAGGTAGACGCTGGCGCCGAGAGCGCGGAACTTCTGCACCGCACCGGCCAGCACGCCGAGCTGCGGCTGGGTGGCGGCGACGAACAGCACATCGGTCACGGGGTGGGACCTCCGGCGACGATCGACTTCGGGGAGCGGTTGTCCACATCCGCGGTTCCCGCAGACTGGGAGATGGTGGCCCCGGGAAGCACGGCCGGCCCGTCGTGATCCGCGGCGAGCCGGTTCACCAGGTTCTTCACGGCGACGGACATCAGCGCCTCGCGGGTGAACTGATCGGCGTGCGCCATCGCTTCCGCGTGCACCTCGTCGCTCGTCTCGACGGCCATGTGCGCCGCCCTGACGAACGACTCCGCCAGGCCTTCCTCGTCGATCCCCACGGCGCCGGTCCACAGGGGGTGACCCTGCAGGACGTTCGAGGCGTCGTGCTCGACGACGTGCGCCGAGACGATCGGCAGGCCGGTGGCCATGTACTCGTAGACCTTGCCGGAGGTCACGAAGCGACCGCCGATCAGGATGAGCACCATCGCGTCCCAGCGGGCATAGATGGAGGAGACCTCGGCCTTGGCGGCGGGCCCGCCGAACGAGACGCCGTAGGCCTCGGCCTGCTTGAGCATCTCGGAGTGCTTGTTGGCCTCGCGGCCCGCTCCGTTGCCGATGTGGCCGCGTACCTCGAAGCGCGCGTTGGCGAGCAGCGGCTCCCGCTCACGGGCCGCACGCCAGGCGTTGAGCACCGTCTCCAGGTGCGCGGGCGTGAAGTTGACCGTGCCGAGGTAGCCGAAGACCAGACCGGCCTCGGTGTCCGGGCGGTGCGCCCGGCCGGGCGAGCTGTCGGCGTCGTAGCCGTTGCGTACGACCTCGACGCGGGAGGCGACCTCCGGGTAGCGGGCGCGGTAGTGGTCGGCGATCGGGTCGTTCACGACCCAGAGCGAGACCGCGTGGTCGAGGACCTTCTGCTCCCAGTGGCCCAGCTCGGAGTCCTTGGTGAAGGCCTCGATGCCGGTGATCACGTCGATGGACCAGCCGTCGCGGAAGTCCACCGCGTACGGAACTCGGGCCTCTTCCCAGAGCTTCCAGGCGGCCGCGAGGTTCACATACGGAACGCAGCTGGCCACGAGCAGGTCCGCCGGGTGCTCCCGGTGAATGTCGAGCACGGCCTGCTCGAGCGCGCCGCGCCACTCGCCGAAGTTCGGCTCGGGGAACGGCTTCTGCTGCCGCTTGCGCAGCTGCGTGACCCACTTGTTGGGGTTGAGCGCGCGCTCCTCCGCGTAGAGGCGGATGTCCGTTTCCAGGTCCTCGCGGGAAAGCGGCAGCTCGATGATCTTCACCCGCGGGTCGACCTGCTCGAGGAGCGTGAGGTCGACGCCCGAGTCCCGCTCCCAGGACTCCTGGGCGATATTGACGACAGTGACATCCCAGCCCGCCTTGCAGAACTGGTTCGCCGTCTCGCGCATGCGGTAAGCGCTGCTCTTCGCAGCCGGCGGGAAGCCGATGGCGAGATAGATGACATGAGGCCGAGCGCCTTCTGAGGGCAGCCCGGACCTGGGAGACGCTGACATAAACGGTGACGCTAGCACGGTGACATGTACGGATTCGGGCCCCTGTGAAGCCCTGTGTCCGTCACGCGCGCCGGCTGCCCCCCTTCCACTGTTCCATGATCCGGACAACATTCTGCGCGGCTCGTCCGTCGCCGTACGGCGTGCCCGGGTCGGTCGTCGGGACCGCTCGGGTGACAGTGGCGGCCCACTCGTCGGCGGAGAGCTCGTGAGGGTCGGGAACCAAGACGTTCCAACCGGTGTCGACGGTTTCCACCCACTCGGTCTCGGGACGGATCGTGGTGGTGATCCGCTCCAGGAGGAAGGCTTCCTTCTGGAGACCGCCGGAGTCGGTGACGACACCGGTCGAAGCCAGGACCGCGGCGACCAGACCGGCGTACGGCAGCGGGCGGCCGACGTGCACAGAGCCCTGCGCGAGGTCGATTCCGTGCTGCTCGGCGCGCGCGACCAGGCGCGGGTGCGCGAGCAGCGCCACCGGCACCGGCAGCTTGGCCAGCGAGCCGATGATCGCGGCGAGGCGCTCGGGGTCGTCGGTGTTGTCCGGGCGGTGCAGGGTCGCCAGCAGGAACGGCTTCGAGGGGTCGATGCCCTCGGGCAGCTCGGGCGCCGCGTGCTCGCCGGCGAGGACCGCGTCGCGGATGCGAAGGCAGATATCGACCATGACGTCACCGGCCAGCACGGCGCGGTCCTTGAGGCCCTCGTCGGCGAGGTGGCGCATGGCCTCCTCGGTCGGGGCCAGCAGGATGTCGGCGCAGTGGTCGGTCAGCACGCGGTTGTGCTCCTCCGGCATACGCCGGTTGAAGGAGCGCAGGCCCGCTTCGAGGTGCGCGACCGGCAGGTGCATCTTCACGGCCGACAGCGCACCGGCGATCGTGGAGTTGGTGTCGCCGTAGACGAGGACCCAGTCCGGCTGCTCGCGTTCGAGGACCGGGTCGAGCGCCGTGAGCACCGAACCGGTCTGGACGCCGTGGCTGCCGGAGCCGACACCGAGGTGGACGTCCGGGTCCGGGATGCCGAGACCGTCGAAGAAGACGTCGGAGAGGTCGGCGTCGTAGTGCTGCCCGGTGTGCACGATGAAGTGCTCGTGCTCCGTCTCGGAGAACGCGGCCGCGATGGGGGCGAGCTTCACCAATTGAGGACGGGCACCGACGATGCTGATGACTTTCACTGAACACTCTTCTTCTGGGTCAGGTCACTGGCAGGGGCGTGTCACGGTCTCATACTGCTGGCAGACACCCCGCGCGATCGCGCCGCCGCCGGTGCGGCCGGTCAGCCCGGTGCGGCACACGCGCCCAGGGGTGTTCTACGCAATGGTAGGCAATCGCCGAGGTGAGCAGGCTCACGGCCCGGCCGTCGCACGTAAGTCGGTGCCTTCCCGTCCATGGTCAGGACGTCCCACCTGTGCGACGAGTGATCGGATAACGATTCTGTGAACGGGCCGTGTGGCGGCTGAGCGGTCCTCCGGCCTGCCCGTGCGGGCCGCCTGTCGTACTATCGTCGCGCAAGTTTCGCGGGGCGGTCACGGGAAAGTCGACGGTGTGCCATGGCGGTCTGGTCCGGACGGAAATCTGCGCGTCGTACGGATGCGCCGCCGAGCGGCAAGGCCGGCAGAACACCTCCTGTGGACACCTCCCTCGCCGCCACCACCGGCTGGCTGCTGCGTGGCAAGGACGGCAGGCTCACGGCGTACGCCCCGGCCGCCGAAGGTGTCCTGCGCTGGACCGAGACCCGTCCGGGCGGCCCGGAGTGGTCCGCACCCGATCTGATCCCCGCCCCGGGCGTACTGCCGTATCTCTGCCTGGCGCAGGGCGCCGACGGCTATGTCCACATGGTGGGGCTGCGGCGCAAGCGTCTCGCGGACGGCCGGACCGGCACCGATGTGGTGTACGCCCTCCAGTACCAGTCGGGCCTGGCGATACGGGACTGGTATCCGCTCGGCAGCCCGTACCCGAACGACCCCGCCCTTGCCGAGAAGATCGGCCTGCCGTCGGCGGTGGTGGACGCGGAAGGTTCACTGCACGTCTTTGTGCGCAACGCGGGCGGCGGCGTCTGCGGGCGCAGCCAGGTGCCTTCGGGCAAGTGGAACAAGTGGGCCGACTTCAAGGGCAGCGGAGCGTCCGGCACGGTCTCCGCCTCGGTCACCGCGGACGGCCTGATGGAACTCCTCGCGCCCGCGGCGGACCACATCATGCGCTGGGAGCAGCGTGAGGCGGGCGTGAAGTTCGAGCGCGCCGACGACATCCCGGCATCGGCCGCTCCCGACTCGCTCACGGCCGAGCGCACCGGCGGCAACCGGCTCACCCACTTCTGGCACGACGCCGGCGACCGCACGGTCCGCGCCTGGCGCGAGTCCGACGACACGCCGTCCGAACTCGGCAACGGTGCGGGCACCGGCCCGGTCGCCCTGCTGCGTACCCCGGTCGACGGCTACGACTGCACGATCCTCGCCCACCGTGACGCCGAGACCGGCCGCCCGGCCCTCGCCGCCTATCCGTCGGAGGACGAGTCCAGCGGCGTCAGCTGGACCCTGACGGGCGAGCCGTGCGTGGGTGCGCCCGCGCTGGCGATCGACGCCAGGGGCCGGGTGGTGATGGCGGCGTTCGGCACGGACGGCACGCTGCGGGTGACCCGCCAGAAGGAAGAGTCGGGGCTGGCCCTGGAGGCCTGGACCCGGGCGTAGGCGGGACCGACCGGGGGCGGTTCCGGGCCGTCGGCGGGACCGTTGTCGGGACGGGTGGCCGGACCCGCTGTCGGGACCGGCCCGCCGAACCTGGTGTCAGACCGCCTGCTCGGCGAGGACACCGTCCTTCTCGACGTACACCACGCCGGTCTGCGGGCACTCCCACACACCGGATTCGTCCGCTCGCTCCACCAGGCGGACACCCGAGCGGCCGACCCAGCCGATCTGCCGGGCGGGCACACCGACGACCAGCGCGAAGTCCGGTACGTCCTTGGTGACGACGGCGCCCGCGGCGACCATGGACCAGCGCCCGATACGGACCGGGGCGACGCACACCGAACGCGCGCCGATCGAGGCACCGTCGGCGATCTTCACGCCGACCGCCTCCCAGTCGCCGCCGCGCTTCTGCTTGCCGTCGGGGTCGACGGAGCGCGGGTTGTGGTCGTTGGTGAGCACCACGGCGGGGCCGATGAAGACACCGTCGCCGAGCTCGGCCGGCTCATAGACCAGCGCGTAGTTCTGCAGCTTGCAGTTGTCGCCCATCGTGACGCCGGTGCCGACATAGGCGCCGCGCCCGATGACACAGCCCTCACCGAGCTTCGCGCCCTCGCGGATCTGGGCGAGCTCCCAGACACTGCTCCCGGCGCCGATCTCGGCGGTCTCGTCGACCTGGGCGGTGGGCTGGACCCTGTAGTTCACTTCTCTGCCTTCCGGTGCGCGGCTTCGCCCGGCGAGCATACGGCCCAGGGCAGGCTCACCGGCTGTGGACCCGGGCCTTCCGCAGCTGGACCGCGAGGTAGAGCGCGGCGGCCGTCGGGGCGATGGTGCGGTACCAGCCCACGTCCGGGGACCACCAGGCGTACGCCGCCGCCGAGGTGAGGAGCAGCAGGCCCAGAATCCGCAGGATCCACCAGCGTGCAGGGTGGCGGACCGGGAGAGCGGGGGAGCCCAGGTCCGTCGACAGGGTGTCCCTGATTCCCTTGAACACCCCGCGGCGGGGGAGGAGTTGGGCTCCCGGCAGGCTCTTGAGGATCTCGTCGCGCTCGCCGAAGCCGTCCGGGACGGGCGGCAGCCCGAGCGCGGCCACCAGCTCGGACTGGCGCCGGGCCGGGCTGTCCGAGCCGCGCAGCAGTGTGACCAGCGGGCGCGGGTCGGGCACCGGGAAGACGGTGGCGATGGCCTGGGTGGTGGCGGCGGCCTCGGCGTGGTCGGTGACCGGTGCGGCCGGGTCCCACAGATGCGTCGCGAGTGCCCTGCCCTTGTGGAACAGAGTGAAGCCGTAGCGGTCGGCGGTGCGGCGCAGGACGAGGGCAGGCCATTTCTCGCCGGTGGTGAAGTTGTCCGCGGCCGCCGTCAGCATCTCTCCGCCGGTCGCGAGGGTGGCGCGTCTGCCGGGGGAGGGGTCGGGGACGAGTTCGACGTAACTCATACGGGACGGTGCCGGGGCGATACGGAGCGAGACACCGCACATCAGTGCCGCGTCGGCGACCTCGTGGGGCGGGGCCGCGGCTATCGCGAGCGAGCGTGGCGTGGGCACGGGGACGCCGGGGCCGGCGGAGAGTGCAGCCGCCGGTGTGGCGGGCTTCGGCGGGTGGCCGAAGAACGGGGTCTGCGACGCGACCTGCATCCGTACACCCAGACGGAATTCCAGGAACTCCTTGCGGCTCTCGCCGACGTACGCCCACGGGTACTCGCGCGCGTGCACCCCGATCGCGCGGAAGACGTCGAGCGCCTCGGCCCAGCGCTCGCCGAAGATCAGCATGAGGGCGAGGTGATTGCGGAACCCGGCGGCCTCCGGGTCGCCGGGCGCGTACCAGCCGGAGAGCTCCAGGGCGCGGTCGATCGCCGCATCGATCCGGGCGCGGTCGATCGGGCCGTTCTCGGTGGAGTCGTGGGACACCACCTCGTACTCAACGGCGGCGAGCAGCGGCAGCGCGTGCAGCTTCGAGCCGGGCAGCGCACCCTCGGCGGCCTGCTCGGCGAAGGCGAACATCTCCTCGTGCGAGCCGTACCACTTGTCGCACAGATACTGCAGGGCGGTGGCATGGCATCCGTAGTGGTGCGGGGCGCGGGCGACGGCCTCCGCCCAGTACGCGTCGAACACATCGCGCGGTGCCTGGGTGCCGCGTGCGTGTGTGAGCGCGACCTCCCAGGGCACCGGGTCGCCGGGGTTCAGCCCGGCCGCGGCGGCGATCACCGCAGTGGCATCGTCGAGGAGTGTGAAGAAGGCCCGGAACCGGTCCTCGGACACATGCCTGGCGCGGTAGCCGGTACGTATCTCCCAGGCCTGCTGGATACAGAGTTCCGCCTTCACGAGCATCGCGTCGGGATCCTCGGGGGACTCCGCCAGCCACGCCTCCAGCCAGCCGGGGCTCCGCAGCGCGTACTCGGCCAGCTCCGAGACGCAGACGCTGCGCCGCTCCCACTGCGCGTCGAGGCGGGTCCCGGCGAGCAGCTCGCGGGCGGGACCGGCGTCGCCCGCCGCGGCCACCGCCAGCGCGGCCCGCAGCGCGGGCTCGGCGACCCGATCGACGCTCACGGCCTCGTCCGGCGGCAGATCCGCTCCCACGGACGAGCCGTGACGGAGCATGCGAGGCAGGGTGATGAGTGAACGAAAGGACACGAGCGCTCATTGAACAGGCCGGAGCCGCCGCGTACCAAGGGGTGACGCAGGGCCAATGGGAGCGCCGACCCCGGTTTGACCCCTTGCCCGGGCGCCCGTAACCTTGACCCTCGGCGTGTTTCCATACACAGCCACCCCTGAGCAACTCCCTCCCGCTGGTTCTGCCGGCCGGGAGAGGCCGCTCATCCTTCCGGATCGCCGCAGGCTTCGGCCTGTGCGAGCGGCTGGCATCAGGGGATCCGTTCCGAGCGAAAGAGAGTCCGCGTGTACGCCATCGTGCGCAGCGGTGGTCGCCAGCACAAGGTTGCTGTCGACGACATCGTTGAGGTTGACAAGATTCCCACCGCCAAGGTTGGCGACACGGTCGAGCTCTCGACCCTGCTCGTTGTCGACGGCGACGCTGTGACCAGCGACCCGTGGGTGCTGGCCGGCATCAAGGTCACGGCCGAGGTCGTGGATCACCACAAGGGCGCGAAGATCGACATCCTTCGCTACAAGAACAAGACCGGCTACCGCCGTCGCCAGGGTCACCGTCAGCAGTACACGGCGATCAAGGTCACCGGTATCCCCGCGGCTGCGAAGTAAGGGACTGAGGAGACATGGCACACAAGAAGGGCGCATCGTCCACTCGGAACGGGCGCGATTCCAATGCTCAGCGGCTCGGCGTGAAGCGCTTCGGCGGTCAGGTCGTGCTCGCCGGTGAGATCCTGGTCCGCCAGCGTGGCACCCACTTCCACCCGGGTGCGGGCGTCGGTCGCGGTGGCGACGACACCCTGTTCGCGCTGAACGCCGGTGCGGTGCAGTTCGGCACCCACCGCGGCCGCAAGGTCGTGAACATCGTTCCGGTCGCCGAGTAATTCGGTCGCTGTAGAGCGGTTTTCTTCGTGAGGCGGACCTCGCTTCCCGGCATCGGGAAGCGGGTCCGCCTTTCGCTTGTTACTAGATAGACATTCCGTATGTAACTGGAGGAACACCCATGACCACCTTCGTGGACCGCGTCGAGCTGCATGTCGCCGCGGGTAACGGAGGCCACGGCTGCGCCTCCGTTCACCGGGAGAAGTTCAAGCCGCTCGGCGGCCCCGACGGCGGCAACGGCGGCCGTGGTGGTGACGTCATCCTGGTAGTCGACCAGTCGGTGACCACGCTGCTCGACTACCACCACAGCCCGCACCGCAAGGCCACCAACGGCCAGCCCGGCGCCGGTGACAACCGCTCCGGCAAGGACGGCCAGGACCTGGTCCTGCCCGTACCGGACGGCACCGTCGTCCTGGACAGGCACGGCAACGTCCTCGCCGACCTGGTCGGCCAGGGCACCACTTTCATCGCGGGCCAGGGCGGCCGCGGCGGCCTCGGCAACGCCGCGCTGGCGTCCGCCCGCCGCAAGGCCCCCGGTTTCGCGCTGCTCGGTGAGCCGGGTGAGGCCCGTGACGTCGTCATGGAGCTCAAGACCGTCGCCGATGTGGCGCTGGTCGGCTACCCGAGCGCCGGCAAGTCCTCGCTGATCTCCGTGCTCAGCGCCGCCAAGCCGAAGATCGCGGACTACCCGTTCACGACGCTCGTACCGAACCTGGGCGTCGTCACCGCCGGCTCGACCGTCTACACCATCGCCGATGTCCCCGGCCTGATCCCGGGCGCCAGCCAGGGCAAGGGCCTCGGTCTGGAGTTCCTGCGCCATGTCGAGCGCTGCTCGGTGCTGGTGCACGTCCTGGACACCGCGACGCTCGAGTCCGACCGGGACCCGGTCTCCGACCTCGATGTGATCGAGGCCGAGCTCAGGCAGTACGGCGGACTCGACGACCGGCCGCGGCTCGTCGTCCTCAACAAGATCGACATTCCGGACGGCCAGGACCTCGCGGACATGATCCGCCCGGAGCTCGAGGAGCGCGGGTACCAGGTCTTCGAGATCTCGGCGATCGCCCGCACCGGCCTCAAGGAACTCTCCTTCGCGCTCGCCGGCGTCATCGCCGAGGCGCGCGCGGCCAAGCCGGCGGAGGAGGCGACCCGGATCGTCATCCGCCCGAAGGCGGTCGACGACACGGGCTTCACCGTCACCCAGGAGGAGGACGGCATCTTCCGGGTGCGCGGCGAGAAGCCGGAGCGCTGGGTGCGCCAGACCGACTTCAACAACGACGAGGCCGTCGGTTACCTCGCGGACCGCCTCAACCGCCTCGGTGTGGAGAGCGAGTTGATGAAGGCCGGTGCCCGCAGCGGCGACGGCGTGGCCATCGGTCCCGAGGAGAACGCTGTCGTCTTCGACTGGGAGCCGACGATGATGGCGGGTGCGGAGATGCTCGGCCGTCGCGGCGAGGACCACCGTCTTGAGGCTCCGCGGCCTGCGGCGCAGCGTCGCCGGGACCGGGATGCGGAGCGGGACGAGTCCCAGCGTGAGTACGACGAGTTCGACCCGTTCTAGGAGCACCGGCACGGGGCGGCACGGCGGGAGGCCGGGTCGCCCCGATGAGTCCGATCCGTATCCATGCGTGCGGCGGCGCAACCTCCCGCCCCCAATGACCGTCTTGTACGCGGGGGCGGGGCGAAGTGCCCCGGTACACGGAACGGAGCGTTGATGAAGATTTCCTTCCTCATCCACACCATTTACGGCATCGGCGGCACCATCCGCACCACGCTGAACCTTGCGGAGGAGCTTGCCGACCGGCATGAGGTAGAGATCGTCTCGGTCTTCCGGCACCGGGACAACCCGCTGTTCGCCATAGACCCCTGCATCAGCGTCGTACCGCTCGTGGACACCCGTCCGTCCTCGCCGACGAACGAGATCAAGCACCCGCTCCAGCTGCAGCCCGCCGAGCTGTTCCCGAAGACCGACGCCCGCTACAAGGAGTACAGCAAGCTCAGCGACGAGCGGGTGCGGGCCCACTACGCCGGGTCGGACGCGGATGTGATCATCGGGACCCGGCCCGGACTGGTCGCGTACGTCGCGCAGTTCGCGCCGGAGGGCGCCGTGCTCATCGGCCAGGAGCACATGACGCACAATCATCACAAGCCCGAGCTGCGCGACGAGATGTACGACCACCTCGCCAGGCTCGACGCCTTCGTGACGGTCTCCGAGGGCGACGCGGCCTCCTACCGGGAGCAGATGCCGCTGCCCGGCACCCGCGTGCTCGCCATTGCGAACAGCGTGCCCGAGCCGATGGTCGCGCCTTCCGACACCTCGGGCACCACGGTGGTGGCGGCGGGACGGCTGGCTTCGGAGAAGCAGTACCAGGTACTCATCGAGGCCTTCGGCAAGGTCGCCGCCGTCCGGCCGGAGTGGACGCTGCGGATCTGCGGCTGGGGCAACCAGAAGGACCGGCTCCGCAGACGCATCGACGAACTGGGTCTGTACAACAGAGTCCATCTCATGGGCCCCCGCTCGCCCATCGAGCCGGAGTGGGTCAAGGGCGCGATCGCCGTATCCACCTCCCGCCACGAGTCGTTCGGCATGACGCTCGTGGAGGCCATGCGCTGTGGTCTGCCGGTGGTCAGCACCGACTGCGACTACGGACCGCGGGAGATCATCGACGACGGCGTGGACGGGCTGCTGGTCCCCGTCGGTGACGTCGACGCCATCGCCGACGCTCTGCTGAAGCTCATCGACGACGAGGATCTGCGCCGACGGATGGGTGCGGCCGCGCTGCGCAACGCACGGCGCTTCGACCCGGGCCCGGTCGCCAAGCAGTACGAGGAGCTGTTCGCCGAGCTCGGCGCGGCCACCGCCTCGCGCGGGGCTGCCCCGCGCACCGCCTCCGCCGCTGGGGGCGGCGGGGAGTTCGCTCCCGTCGCCGACTGCGTGGTGGGCGGGGACGGCGGGCTGGCCGTCACCCTGCTTCCCCGGAGACCGCAGGGCCAGGACGTCGCGGGTCTGAGCCGGGGCACCGGACTGCGGCTGGTCTGTACACATCAGGATGCCTCGGTCGAGGAGCGGACCTTCGCGTTCGACGCCGCCGGCCGGGCTACCGTCCCGGCCGGTGCCGACTTCCCCGAGGGCGTCTGGACCTGCCATGTGGAGCCGCCCGGGGGCGAGCGGGTGGCGCTCGCGACCCGTGCCGTCGACCAGCGCGGCGCCATGCGGGCCGCGGACCGCGCGGTGGCCGGCGCGGCCGTCGGCCAGCTCGTCCCGTATGTGAGGCAGTCAGTGCTCTCTCTGCGCTCCTGGGCCAGACCGGTCCACGCGGAGGTCGGCGACATCCTGCTCGCAGACCGGAAGATCACCCTTTCCGGCCGGCTGCTGGGCAAGGGCGCCCTGGCCGACGACCCGGTGCTGCTGCTGCGCCGACGGGGCAAGGACCCGGTCGAGCTGACGTTCCCCGTCGGCCGGGAGGGAAGCGACGGCTTCCGGGTCACCGTTCCGTGCGCGGCGCCGGCCGCTCGCCGGTCGGCCCCGCACGACGTCTGGGACCTGTGGCTGCGGTACGCGTCCGACGCCGGTCCGGTCAGGCCGGGCCGGGTGCTCGACGATGTCGTGGAGAAGGGGTCACTCGTCCCGTATCCCGGCATCGAGCTTTTGAAGAAGAGACCGTTCGCCGTGGTGCGTGCGGTGGCCCGCAAGCTGCGGGGCAGGCCCCAGCAGCGGGTCACGGTCAAGGTCTTCTACAGTGCTTCCAACGATCTTGTACTGAGCGTTGTCGACAAGCCGATCAAGTAGCTGAGCGCATCATTGGCACATGTGGTGTCAGTCACCCCGCGGGTGCGGCGGGTCGCCGCTATCTCCCTGGCCACAGGGTGAACTTCCCGTTTCGAAGAGGTGTGGAGCTCTCGACGTCCGCCTTGCGGGACGGTCACGGAGAGTGCGACCATCGCCCCGTCCCCCACTCATCGCAAGGTAGGTCGTCTTGTCTGTGCCGCACCAAGCCAAGCCCCGCACCACAGCAGTCGTGCTCGCCGGTGGTACCGGCCAGCGCGTCGGACTGGCAATTCCGAAGCAGCTGCTGAAGATCGCCGGCAAGGCCGTCATCGAGCACACGCTGTCGATCTTCGAGCAGGCCGAGTCGGTCGACGACGTGATTGTGCTGATGGCGCCGGGGTTCGTGCCCGATGTGGAGAAGATCATCGCGAAGGCCGGGCTGACCAAGGTCAGCAAGGTCATCGAAGGCGGCGCGACCCGGAACGAGACCACCGAGCGCGCCATCGAGGCTCTCGGTGAGGGGCTCGCGGAGGGCGAGGACCGCAACGTCCTCTTCCATGACGCAGTGCGTCCGCTTTTGTCGCAGCGTGTGATCAAGGCCTGCGTCGAAGCCCTCGACCGCTACCAGGCCGTCGATGTCGCCATCCCCTCCGCCGACACGATCATCGTGACCCGCACCCACGGCGGGGACGGCGAGTTCATCACCGACGTCCCGGACCGCTCCCGGCTTCGCCGTGGGCAGACGCCGCAGGGCTTCAAGCTCTCCACGATCCGCCGGGCGTACGAGATCGCTGCCGGCGACCCCAACTTCCAGGCCACCGACGACTGTTCAGTGGTGCTGAGGTATTTGCCGGACGTGCCGATCTATGTCGTCGCGGGCGACGAGTACAACATGAAGGTGACCCAGCCGGTCGACGTCTTCATCACGGACAAGCTCTTCCAGCTGGCCTCCACCGCGGCCCCGCGCCAGGCCGACGAAGCCGCCTACCGCGCGCTGCTGTCCGGCAAGACGCTGGTGGTCTTCGGCGGTTCGTACGGCATCGGCGCCGACATCGCGGCGCTGGCCGGACAGTACGGCGCCAAGGTGTACGCACTGGGCCGCTCCACCACGGGCACCCACGTCGAGAACCCGGAGCATGTGGACGACGCGCTCTCCAAGGCGTACTCCGAGACGGGCCGTATCGACTACGTCATCAACACCGCCGGCGTGCTGCGCATCGGCAAGCTGGCCGAGACGGACAACACCACCATCCAGGAGGCGTTGAACGTCAATTATCTGGCGCCGGTGCAGATTGCGCGAGCTTCGTACAAATACCTGGCGGAGACCAAGGGCCAACTGCTGCTCTACACCTCCTCCAGTTACACCCGCGGCCGCGCCGAATACAGCCTTTACTCCTCCACCAAGGCGGCCATGGTGAATCTCACCCAGGCCCTCTCGGACGAATGGGCGAGCGAGGGAATCCGGGTGAATTGCGTCAATCCGGAGCGCACGGCCACCCCGATGCGGACCAAGGCATTCGGCACGGAGCCGGAGGGCTCGCTGCTCTCCTCCGACGCTGTGGCGCGGTCCTCTCTGGACGTGCTGCTCTCCGAGCTGACCGGTCATGTCATCGATGTGCGGCAGCAGGATCCGACCCGCGAGGCGAGCGAGGCATCGGACTTCGAGCAGGCCCTCGCCGCGGCCCTGGACCGCGAGGAAGATGTGTAATAATCCTCCATTAAATTACTTTCGGGCCTCTGTTATCGCCTTGAGGCGAAAGCAGGGGCCCGAGTTCGTGAAGCCCCACCTTCACAATTCCCGCCAAATGTGAAACAACCGGCACCCTTGGAGCAGGTTCTTCGTGATTTCGACCGCCATTCGTCTGGCACGCGTAGGCAGCCTGTCAGAGCTGGCCGCGGCAGCTCTGATGGGACTCGGCTATCCGTGCGTCATGATCGCCGCGCTGATCCCGAACATCTGGTTCTTCGCGGCTGCCGGTGCCGTGACCTATGCGGCGGACTGGTATCTGCACCAGAAGGGCAGCTACCTGGTCAACCGCCTCAACAAGGTCCGGATCGGCCTGCCGATCCGCTTCCTGCTGCGTGAGCTGCTGCTTGTCCTGCTGCTCGCCCGGGAGAACATGGCGGAGACCCCGCTCTTCTATGCAGCTGTCGCCTGCTTCCTGGTCTTCTACGGTTTGCAGGCGCCGCAGGGCGCCCTGGCGACCCTGATCCGGCTGCGCCGCACCATGCCGGTCGTCACCCGCAACGTCGACCTCCACGCCATACGCATCCCGGACGCCCCGCCGAAGGCGCTGCTGCGCCGCTCCGGCGAGAAGATGCTCCACCTCGACATCCCCGCCATGGCCGGTGTGGTGCTCGCCGCCGGGACCGGCAAGGACGTCATCGGCTACGCGGGCATCGCCACCACCCTCGCTCTCGGACTGATCTACACGGCCGTCCTCGTGCCGTATCTGCGCCGCAAGCGCAGGGTGCCGGGCGCGCCCACCGTGCTCAAGGCCGTGAGCACCTGGCTGCGCGAGTACCGGCCGACCGTCGTGCTGTACTTCTCCGGCTCCGACGAGTCCGCGTACCAGGTCAACATGTGGCTGGAGACGATGGAGCGGGCCGAGGGCCGGCCGCTGATCCTCATGCGTGAGCGCAGCCTGGTGCCGAAGCTCGCCCCGACCTCCGTGCCGGTGATCTGCGTTCCCGGCGGCACGCATCTGATGAACCTCGACCTCTCCATGGTCCGCGTGACGCTGTACCCGGCCAACGTCGGCAAGAACATCCACATGCTGCGTGTCCCGACCATGAAGCACGTCTTCATCGGCCACGGCGACAGCGACAAGCTCGCCAGCGTCAACCCCTTCTCCAAGGTGTACGACGAGGTGTGGACCGCGGGCCGGGCGGGCCGCGACCGCTACGCGCTGGCCGACGTCGGCGTGCGCGACGACGACATCGTCGAGGTCGGACGCCCGCAGCTGGCCCCGATAGAGACCTGGACCGGCGCCCCGAAGAACGACATCCCGACCATCCTGTACGCCCCCACCTGGGAGGGCTGGGACGACAACCCCGGCAACACCTCCCTGCTGCTGGCCGGCGAGAACATCGTCCGGCGGCTGCTGGAGGCGGAGAAGCCGGTCCGCGTCATCTACAAGCCGCACCCGTTCACCGGTATCCGCAACAAGAAGGCCAAGGCCGTCCACGAGCGGATCACCGCGCTGGTGCAGGCCGCCGGCGCCGAGCGCGCCGCCGACCCGCGCTGGGCGAAGGAAGCCGCCGCCGCGCAGTCCGCTCAGGCCGCCGCACGGGCCGAGCTGACCCGTATCGAGGCCGCACTGGCCGTGGTGACCGCGCCGGGGCGCGCGGGCGGGGACGAGTCCGAGCAGTCGCGGGTCTCACTCGCCGACCCGGTGCGCCTTGCCGAGATCAAGAAGCTGCGGGCCGAGTGGAACAACGCCTATTGGCGCTCCTTCGGCTGGTGGGAGCACAAGGTCGTCACCGGCGCCGAGCCGAAGCTGTACGACTGCTTCAACGAGGCCGACGGCATGGTCTCCGACATCTCCAGCGTGGTCTCGGACTTCATCGCGAGCGGCAAGCCGTATGCCGTCACCGACTCCGCCGAGCTGGGCATCGAGGAGTTCCAGCGGCAGAACACCGCCGTGCGGGCCGCGGTCATCCTCTCCAACGGCGCCGAGGAGCTCGGCGAGCTGCTGGACGCGGTGGCAGACCCGGCCGCCGACCGGCAGGCAGACGCGCGGCGTGAGCTCAAGGAGTATCTGCTCGGCCCCGACGAGCCGACCTCGACCGAGCGGTTCAACGCGGCGGTACGGGTGCTGACGGACATGGCCGAGGAGCGCAACGTGGCTGTGGAGCAGCGCATCGGCGGACAGTTCCTGGGCGAGCTCGACCGAGAGTCCGACGCCGGCGGCGAGCAGCTGGTCGGCGGCGAGGCCAATGGTGTCGAGCGCAACGGAGCCGAGGCCCCGGTAGCGCGCTGACGCGTGCCGCATCTCTTTTCACGGCCCGGAAACCGCCCGCGAAGGCGAGTTTCCGGGCCGTGTCGCGTCCGACACGCATGTGACACATGAGCCGGGCACCCTGGCGCGACGTTCCACCGCGTAAGACTGTCGGAGTGTCCATGTGCGATGTCAGCGTGATCATCGGGGCCTATGAGGCCATGCCGTATCTGGTGCGCTGTCTGGAGTCGGTGGAGGCGCAGACCATCGGTGCCGACCGGATCGAGATCGTGGCTGTCGACGACGGCTCCACCGACGGTACGGGGGAGTACCTGGAGAAGTTCGCGGCCGCGAGCAGGATCCGGACGCGGGTATTGCGGCAGGCCAACTCCGGTGGCCCCGGCGGACCGCGCAATGTCGGCCTGTCGCTGGCCCGCGGCCGCTATGTGTTCTTCCTCGACGCGGACGACTACCTCGGCGAAGAGGCACTGGAGCGACTGGTGGCGATGGCCGACCGCGCCGGAACGGATGTGGTGCTCGGCAGGGTCGAGGGCGTCAACCGCAACGCCGCCAAGTCGATGTGGGACCAGAACCTGGAGCACGCCGACATCCATACCTCCAACGTGAAGTTCACACTGAGCGCGCAGAAGCTGTTCCGGCGCGAGCTGCTCGTACGACTGGACATGCGCTTCGACGAGACCATGCGGACCGGCGAGGACGCGCTGTTCACGATGGAGGCGTACCTGCGGGGCAACGGCGTCTCCGTCGTCGCCGACTACACCTGCTACTACCTGGTGGGCCGGGACGACGGCAAACATGTGACCAAGAGCGGGAGTTACACGCTGCGCTTCGACTCGGCGCAGCGGCTGATGGAGCTCATCGCCGCCCACGAACCGCCGGGTGCGCGGCGCGACCAGCTGATGATCAGGCCGTTCGCGGTGACGCTGCTGCCGCAGTTCGGGCCCGTCGTGCTGAGGCAGAGCGAGGAGATCCTGCACCACAAGATGGAGCTGGCCGCGCCCTTGATGGAGGCGTACTGGACGCCGGGAGTGGCGCGGCGGCTGGGCGCCAGGGACCGTCAGCGGCTCACGTGTGTCGCCGAGGGGCGGCCTGATCTGCTCAAGAAGACGCTGCTCGCGCCCGACGCGCCGCGGAAGGTGTCCTTCGCCAGGCGGGTGGTGCGGCGGCTGCGCCGGGAGGTGCGACGGCGGCGGCCCGGGACCCGCACGGCGGCGTAGTGCCGTACTACTCCGCCTCCGCGATGGTGGCGTGGTCGGCGGCCGGCGGCTCTGCCCCTCGGTCCTCGGTCCTCGGCCCTCGGTCGTGCTGTCCAGCGAATGAAATGACCGAGCACCCACCACCTGCCCTGACATAGGTTCGGCCCTGTGACAGTGGCAAGACAACAGGTAACACAGGCCCGCAGGATCGTCGTCAAGGTCGGCTCGTCCTCCCTGACCACAGCCACGGGCGGACTCGACGCCGACCGCGTCGACGCACTCGTCGACGTGCTCGCCAAGGTCCGCAGCGGCGGCGAGAGGGAGATAGTGCTGGTTTCCTCCGGTGCCATCGCCGCGGGCCTCGCACCGCTGGGCCTGGCCCGCCGGCCCAAGGACCTGGCCCGCCAGCAGGCGGCCGCCAGCGTCGGCCAGGGCCTGCTCGTCGCCCGCTACACCGCCTCCTTCGCGCGCTACGGCGTACGCGTCGGCCAGGTGCTCCTCACCACCGACGACACCAGCCGCCGCGCGCACTACCGCAACGCCTACCGCACCCTGGACCAGCTGCTCGCCATGGGCGCCGTCCCCGTCGTCAACGAGAACGACACCGTGGCGACGGACGAGATCCGCTTCGGCGACAACGACCGTCTCGCCGCGCTCGTCGCCCACCTCGTACGCGCCGATCTGCTGGTCCTCCTCTCGGACGTCGACGGGCTGTACGACGGGGACCCCTCCCGGCCCGGCACCTCGCGGATCGAGGAGGTACGCGGCCCGGCCGACATCGCACACGTACAGATCGGCAGCACGGGCAAGGCCGGCGTCGGCACCGGCGGCATGGTCACCAAGGTCGAGGCCGCCAGGATCGCGGCGGCCGCCGGGGTCCCCGTCGTCCTCACTTCCGCCAGCCGCGCCGCCGACGCCCTCGCGGGTCGCGTCACCGGCACGTACTTCCACAGCACCGGACGCCGCTCCGCCGACCGGCTCCTCTGGCTCGCGCACGCCTCCACCCCGCAGGGCGCGCTGATTCTGGACGACGGTGCGGTTCGGGCCGTGGTGCACGGCAAGAAGTCGCTCCTGGCGGCCGGGATCGCCGCGGTCGAGGGCGAATTCAGCGCGGGCGATCCGGTCGAGCTGCGCGACACCGCGGGTCACGCCGTGGCCCGCGGGCTCGTCAACTTCGATGCGAAGGAGATCCCGCAGCTGCTCGGCCGCTCCACCCGGGAGCTGGCGCAGGAACTGGGCCCGGCGTACGAGCGTGAGGTCGTACACAGAGACGATCTGGTCGTCCTCCAACCCTGAAACGGCTGAAAGACCGGTCTTCTCGCAGAGACCTTTACCAAAACCGCCCCGCGTTCCGCCCGGGACTGGTCAACTTTGTTGCGGGGGTATGGCGGGGTACAGCAGGACGACACATGCGACAGGAGGCCGCCGGTGAGACGAGCGCGCCCGGGGGATGTGCCCCGCGGGGCGGGGGGTATCCCTCATGCCCGTAGGGCCGTGGGCGAGGAACGAGCCCTGACCAGCGTCGGAGCGGGCGCCGACTTCGGCGACGCCGAGGAGGATCGGGAGACGGGGGCGGGAACGGACACGTACGGCGAGGGGCATGTGCTGTCCAAGCTGTGGCACATCACGCTCAGCGTCTCCGGCTCCGAAGCCCCGCTGAAGGAGGTCAGGCGCGGCCTTGAGCAGCTCGCGCACGACCATCCCTTCCTGCTGACCAGCCGGTACGCCAACGACCACGCGGAGATCCGCTACTGGGAAGAGGCGCGTGACCTGCACGACGCCGCGGCGGTGGCGCTGCGGTTGTGGGGCGAGCACCGATCGAGCGCCCAGCTGCCGCCGTGGGAGATCGTGGGCCTGGAGGTCATCGACCGCCAGACGTACCACCAGCGCATCGCGGAGGGCTACGGCCCGCCGCCCGCCGCCCCGGTGGGCGTGCACCCCTTCTGAGGCTTCTGTCTCGCAGGGCGGGATACGTGAGGGACGCCCGCGGGGCGCGCACTACCCTGCGGGTATGACGACGTTCTCGCCGCTTTCGCCGTACGACAACCTCTCCCCGGTCGCACGGGCCGCCTACCGGGCCCGTGGCGCTGCCGCCGACATCGCGCCACTGCCGCGGTCGGCCAAGGACGACGCCCTGCTGGCGATCGCGGACGCGCTCGAGGTCCGTACCAGCGAGATCGTCGCGGCCAACGCCGAGGACATCGCGCGCGCCAGGGAGGCCGGCACCAGCGAGTCGATCATCGACCGCCTCACCCTGACCCCGGAGCGGGTACGGGCCATCGCCGCCGACGTACGGGACGTGGCCGCCCTGCCCGACCCGGTCGGCGAGGTGGTGCGTGGCTCGACCCTGCCCAACGGCATCGATCTGCGCCAGGTGCGCGTGCCTCTCGGCGTCGTCGGGATCATCTACGAGGCCCGGCCGAACGTCACCGTGGACGCCGCCGCGCTCTGTTTGAAGTCCGGCAACGCGGTCCTGCTGCGCGGCTCCTCCTCCGCGTACTCCTCCAACACCGCCCTGGTGAAGGTCTTGCGGGACGCCGTCGGCGGCTCCGGTCTGCCGGCCGACGCCGTACAGCTCGTGCCCGGTGAAAGCCGGGAATCCGTACGGGAGTTGATGCGCGCCCGCGGTCTGGTCGACGTACTGATCCCGCGCGGCGGAGCCGCACTGATCCGGACGGTCGTCGAGGAGTCGATCGTCCCGGTCATCGAGACCGGCACCGGCAACTGCCATGTGTACGTGGACGCCGAAACCGACCTCGACATGGCCGTCGACATCCTGATCAACTCCAAGGCGAGCCGGCCGAGCGTCTGCAACTCGGCCGAGACGCTCCTGGTCCACCAGGACATCGCCGCCGACTTCCTGCCGCGCGCCCTGGACGCGCTCGCCGAGGCCGGGGTGACCGTGCACGGCGACGAGCGCGTGCTGGAGTACTCCGACGCCACCAAGGCCACGGTCGTGGCGGCGACGGCCGAGGACTGGGAGACGGAGTACCTCTCGTACGACATCGCCGCCGCCGTCGTGGACTCGCTGGACGCGGCAGTCGCCCACATCCGGCTCTGGTCCTCCGGGCACACCGAGGCGATCGTGACCACGTCGCAGGCCGCCGCCCGCCGTTTCACCCAATTGGTGGATTCCACGACGGTCGCGGTGAACGCGTCCACGCGCTTCACGGACGGGGGCCAGTTCGGATTCGGCGCCGAGATTGGAATCTCCACGCAGAAGCTGCACGCGCGCGGGCCCATGGGCCTGCCGGAGCTGACCTCCACGAAGTACATCGTGACAGGAGACGGTCACACTCGGTAGCCGGTAGCCGGTAGCCGGTAGCCGGTAGCCGGTAGCCGGTAGCCGGTAGCCGGTAGCCGGTAGCCGGTAGCCGGTGGCCGGTGGCCGGTAGCCGGGTGCTGGACGTGGGCCTGGGGGCGCGGCGGCTCCCACGGTGGGTGGTGGGTTGCCTCCGGCGAGCCGGTACCCCGCAGCACGCAGGGTTTCAGGCAGCTGGAGGTCACCAGGGCAGGCAGACTTCGGACTCTGTCTGCCGAAACTGACCGGCCAGGTCTACTCTGAATACGTGCCGGACGACGTGGGGGGCAAGCCGTTCCCGGACGGCTGGGAGCCCGACGACGACCGCGGGGGCGCGGACGAGGACTTCGCCACCGTGGTGTTCGACGAGGACTTCGTACGGGCCGCCGAGATCCATGAACCGACCGCCGTCGAGCGACTCCTGGCCGCCGCGCAGGCGCGTGCCGAGGCCGAGGCCGCACGTGGCGGATACGGCGGTGGAGCGGCCGACGACGAGTTCTACGACGACGGCTACGGCCCAGGCGGCGAATACGGCCGCGAACGCGCGTACGACGACGATGACGAGGCCGCCGACGGCGAGCACGGGCCCTACGGACGGCACGGTGGCGCCCTGCGCCCCTACCGCGGCAGCGCCCGCTGGCACCGCCCGGTGGCCTGGATCCTGGCCTTGCTGATGGGTATCGGGATGGTCGCCCTCGCCTTCACCGCGGTGTACCGAGGGGCCGCCGGCAATCGCCAGGACCGGGTGCCGGCGCCCGCCACGACCGGCGTCGACTCCACACCCTCGAGCGGCTCCGCCACCGGCCGGGTCACAGGACCTTCCGCCTCCGCGGAGTACACGGGGCCGCCGGTTTCCGCCGTTCCACGCACCCCCTGAACAGCCACTGAACGACTGCGTGGGAACTCGTCAGAGTTTGTCGCGCACCAGCGCGTTTATCGTGGCCCTGCCAGACCTACCCTGAAAGTATGGCTGGGCGCGGAGACCCGCCTGAGGGGACACCCGAGGGACTCCCCGGCGGTGGTGAGGACGAGTACCGATCCGTCGTCTTCGACGAATCGTTCGTCCGGGCTGCCCGGCTGCAGGAATTCTCCGCGCAGGAGCGGATGGGCGAGCACGCGCGGGCCGTGCGCAGCCTCCCCGCCTGGGGCCGCAGACGCGGCGCGAGGCAGGTCCTGATGCTCATCCTGCTGGTCGCGATGGCCTTCGGAACCGCGATCTACCTCGGCGTCCGCCACCCCTACGAGGTTCCGCAGGCCAAAGACGCGGCACCGCTGCGCATCACGATGATCCCGCTCTCGCCGCAGGGCCCGGTCCCGGGCGACACCCCCGCCGATCTCTATGCGCACAGCCCCGCCGCGCAGTTCCGCGTCGGCGCGTCGGGCATCACACTTCCCGGCGCCCGGCGCACCAAGAACTTCTCGGAGGACCAGGTACTGACCGCGCTGACCACGGCCAAGGACTACCTCGTCGAGTCCTCGCTCGACCCCGATGTGCTTACCGGCGGTGCAGTGCGGCCCGTGCGGCTGCTGCTCGACCCGGCCCAGCTGGAGCAGTTCGACCAGAGCATCTCCTCCCCGGCCGGCGACGGCCGCCATGCCGCCACCGGCTGGCTGGTGCGCTACGACCCCGCGAAGGTCGCGCTGGCCGACCCCCATGTGCGCGTGCAGGGCACGCTGACCGTCGCCGAGGCGGGGCCCGACGCCCTGGAGGTGACGTCGGACCACACCTTCGCCTATGCCCTGCGGCCGGTCGGTGTGAGCGGCCCACGGGCGAACGAGGCCTCGTTGTTCACCGTCCGCCGTGAACTGCACTTCCGCTTCGACCGCGAGGACCTGCGCCAGCACCGGGTCGAGCTGCTGGTCAGCTATGTCCAGGCCGGACCGCAGGCCTGCTCCGCCGACGCGTCCGGCACCCTGCGCCCGCTGCTCGCCGGCCAGCGGGCGAGTGCGGACGGTCCGGCGGGCACCGATCCGTATGCGACGGGCCAGGCCACCGCGGCGCTCTGCGGGGCGCTGGCGCCCCGGGCTCAGCCCTTGCCCTGACCGCTCTGGCCGCTCTCACCGCTGTCGCCGTCGTTCGCAGGACCGCTGTCCTTGCCGCCGTCGCTCCCGCCGGAGCTCCCACCACTGGCGCTGCTGCCTCCGCCCGTGAACTTGTCCCGTAGCTTGCCGCCCAGGTCGCCCGCGCCGCCGGCTATGTCACCGACCAGCTTTATCAGGGGATCCTTGCTGGTGCGGACCGTGTCGGCGTAGTGCGAGGCGGACTGGCGGAAGGAGTCCGACACCGAGGTGTCACCGTCCTCCGTGCGCCGCGGGTAGTGACCGTCCATGATCCGCTGGTAGTCGCGGCTCGCGGCCCACTTCTTCAGCTCGGCGGCGCGCACCGTGGTGAACGGGTGCGAGCGGGGGAGCAGATTCAGAATCTTCAGCACGGAGTCGCGCAGATCGCCGCCCGCCTCGTACTCCTCGGCCTGCTGCAGGAACGCGTCGACATTCATCTCGTGCAGATGATTGCCCCCGGCGATCTTCATCAGGCCGCGCATCGACGCCTGCAGGTCCTGGCCGACCAGCAGCCCGGCGCGGTCCGCCGAGAGCTCCGACTTGCGGAACCACTCGCGCAGCGCGGTGACGATCGCCATGATCGCGACGTTGCCGAGCGGGATCCAGGCGATCTTCAGCGCCAGACCGGTGAGGAACAGCAGGATCGTGCGGTAGACGGAGTGGCCGGAGAGGGCGTGGCCCACCTCGTGTCCGACGACCGCCCGCATCTCCTCCTCGTCGAGGAGCTCCACCAGGCCGGTGGTGACCACGATGATCGGCTCGTCCAGGCCGATGCACATGGCATTGGGCCGCGGGTCCTGCGTGACGTACATCGCCGGGACCTTCTCCAGATCCAGGATGTAACAGGCGTCCCGCAGCATGCTGTTGAGGTGCATGAACTGCGCGTCGCTCACTCGCACAGAGTCGGAGAGGAAGAGCAGCCGCAGGCTGCGCTCGGGCAGCAGTCCGCTGAGCGCCTTGAAGACGGTGTCGAAGCCGCTGAGCTTGCGCAGGGCGACCAACGCCGAGCGGTCCGCTGGATGTTCGTACGCCCGTGAGGAGATGCCCGGGAAGCGCTTGCGCTGCCTGCTCGGAACACTCTCGTGATTGCTTTCGGCCATCAATGCCCCCTGTTTGCGCGAGTCCCTGCTCGTCCCCCTGACGGCCCCCAGCGTAGGTGCTGGGGCTACGGTGTGGCGGGGGCTGTGGATAACTGAGGAGTACACCCGACATGCCGGAGACCGCCGCACTGCTCGCCGCCGTAACCGAGCAGCAGGGACTGGGCAGCACACTGCGCATCCTGCTGATCGCCTCGATCGCCGGAGCGGCTCTGCTCGCCTGGTTCCTGCTGCGCGGCTACCGAGGAAACGGCAGCGACGAAAACCACAACGACTGAGTCGGCGTGAGCGTGCCCGGGCAGCCCGCATACGATGTGCGCGAAGTCTCTCCGCTCCGATTCCCGAGCTCCGGCTCCCGGACTCCCGATCGATAGGTTCCGCTGACGATGAGCCTCACCAGCACCGCCGCCAACCTGGTCACTCTTGCCGAGGGCGCCGAGCACGGTGGCAACCACCCAAGCCTCAGCCCCTACCTCACCGGTGGCGGCGCGCTCTTCGCGCTGCTCCTGCTGCTGTGGATCACCACGCGCTTCAACCGCGACCGCTGAGTCGGGGCCGGGCCGTCGTGCCAGTAGGCTCTGCACGCATGGGAGAGCAGGAAGTGCCTACCGGTTCCGGTTCCGGGAAGCGCCGAATCGGCGTGATGGGCGGGACGTTCGACCCGATCCACCATGGACACCTGGTGGCCGCCAGTGAGGTGGCCGCCCTGTTCCACCTCGACGAGGTGGTGTTCGTACCGACCGGGCAGCCGTGGCAGAAGAGCCACAAGGCGGTGTCCCCGGCCGAGGACCGCTATCTGATGACGGTCATCGCCACGGCGTCCAACCCGCAGTTCTCGGTGAGCCGCATCGACATCGACCGCGGCGGGCCGACTTACACGAACGATACGCTGCGGGACTTGCGCGCCCTCAACAGCAACGCGGATCTTTTCTTCATCACGGGAGCCGACGCGCTCTCGCAGATCCTCGGCTGGCGGGACGCGGAAGAACTGTTCTCACTCGCCCATTTCATCGGTGTGACCCGTCCGGGTCACGACCTGACGGACGACGGGCTGCCCGAGGGCGGTGTCTCTCTGGTGGAGGTTCCGGCGCTGGCCATCTCGTCGACCGACTGCCGGGCTAGGGTCGCCAACGGGGACCCGGTCTGGTACCTGGTGCCGGACGGTGTGGTGCGCTACATCGACAAGCGCCAGTTGTACCGCGGCGAGTGAGCCACGGAGAGGGGCACCGGTGAACGACCAGCAGAATCCGTACGACCCGTACTACCAGCAGCCGCAGATCATCGGCTACGACGAGTACGGACAGCCGGTGTATCAGCAGCCCCAGCAGTACGACCCCTACGCGCAGCAGCAGCCCCAGCACCCTCAGCAACCGCAGGCTCCCGAGCAGGGCCAGGGGCAGGGGTACGGCTACGACCCGTACGCGCAGCAGCAACCGCAGGCCGGGCAGTCCCGGCAGTACGACTCGTACTACCAGCAGCCGCAGTCCCCCGGGCAGGGCCAGGACCAGGGATACGGCTACGACGGGTATGGCTATGACACGGGCACGCAGCCCGCGGCGGTCGACACCACCCAGCAGTGGAACATCCCGCAGCAGCAGGGTCCGGCCGAGCCGCGGACGCAGCCGCAGGCGCCCGAACCGGCCGCCGTGCCGGAGCAGCGCCGCCCCGCCGCCGACCGCGACTACCGGACCGAGCAGTTCTCCTTCATCGAGGAGCCCGACGAGGACTCCGAAGACGTCATCGACTGGCTGAAGTTCACCGAGAGCCGCTCCGAGCGGCGCGAGGAGGCCAAGCGCCGCGGCCGCAACCGCGTTGTCGCGCTCGTCGTCGCGCTGGCGCTGGTCGTGGTGGGCGGCGTTGGCTACCTCTGGTACGCGGGCAAGTTGCCCGGCCTGTCGGACGCGGACAAGAAGAGCAGCACGGCGACCGGACCGCAGAAGCGGGACGTGATCGTGGTGCATCTGCACAACACCAAGAAGAAGGGCACCTCCACCGCCCTCCTCGTCGACAACGCCACCACCAAGCAGGGCACCACCGTCCTGCTTCCCAACTCGCTCGCCGTCGCCAACGACGACGGCACCGCCACCACGCTCGGCAAGTCCGTCGAGGACGACGGCTCGACGGGTACCCGTGAGGCGGTCGGCACCCTCCTCGGCGCCAAGATCACCGGCACCTGGCGGCTCGACACCCCGTTCCTGGAGAATCTGGTCGAGCTGGTCGGCACCATCGACCTGACCACGGACACCGAGGTGCCCGGCGCGAAGAAGGGCGAGGCGCCGCTGGTGAAGAAGGGCGAGAACCAGACCCTGAACGGGCGGATGGCCGTCGCGTACGCCACCTACCTCGGGCCCGGCGAGGCCGAGGCGAAGCAGCTGCAGCGCTTCGGCCAGGTCATGCAGGGTGTCCTGCGGAAGTTCCCCGACGACCCGAAGGCGGCGACCGTCACCGTCGAGACGCTGGCGCAGATCCTCGACCCGTCACTGCGCGAGAGCGACCTGGGCGCCTCGCTGGCGAAGCTCGCCGAGCACGCAAAGGGCGGCGACTACAAAACAGCAGTGCTTCCGGTCCAGCAGGACGGCACGCTCACCGAACAGACCGCCAACAGTGTCGTCAAGGACGTCCTGGGCGGCACGGTCACCGCACCGGAGAAGGGCGCGGCCATCCGCGTGGGCGTCAAGAACGCCACCGGGACCACGGCGGCCACCGAATTCGCCCGGATCGCCCTGGTCAACGGCGGCTACGCCGTCCTCGACGGCGGCAAGGCCGCCGACACCGTCACGTCGTCGCAGGTCACCTACGGAGACGCGGCGCAGAAGGCAAAGGCGGTCGAGGTCGCCAAGACCCTGGGTCTGCCGGTGAGCGCGGTCCAGAAGGGCAAAACCGTCACCAACGCCGATGTCTCGGTCGTCCTCGGCAAGGACTTCAAGCTCCAATGACGGGCGAACCATCAGGTCCGAAATAAACGCGTCATGGGCCGTCGGCGGTCCGTGAGACCCTTGAAGGGTTCCCGACCGCCGACGAAAGCCTGCTTGTGACCGCCACGGATCGCTCCATCGAGCTCGTCAACGCTGCCGCCCAGGCAGCCGCCGACCGGCTCGCGCACGACATCATCGCGTACGACGTCAGCGATGTGCTGTCGATCACCGACGCCTTCCTGCTCGCCTCCGCGCCCAACGACCGCCAGGTCAAGTCGATCGTCGACGAGATCGAGGAGCGGCTGAACAAGGAGCTCGGCGCCAAGCCGGTGCGCCGCGAGGGCGACCGCGACGCCCGCTGGATCCTCCTCGACTACGTCGACATCGTCGTGCACGTCCAGCACAGCGAGGAGCGCGTCTTCTACGCCCTGGAGCGGCTGTGGAAGGACTGCCCCGAGCTGCCTCTCCCCGAGGACGCCCTGAAGACCCGCGGCAAGGCCGAGGAGCACGCGAAGCTCGCCGGTGACCCGGACGGTGAGCTGAGCTGAGCGGAAAAGACACCAGCGAGCGCGCCACGGGACGCCGCGTCGTCCTGTGGCGGCACGGCCAGACCGCCTGGAACCTGGAGCGCCGCTTCCAGGGCTCCACGGACATCGCGCTGACCGGGACCGGCGTGGCCCAGGCGCGCCGCTCCGCGCGGCTCCTCGCCTCGCTGAGGCCTGACGTGATCATCGCCTCCGACCTCAAGCGGGCGGCGGCCACGGCCGGCGAGCTGGCCGAGCTCACCGGGCTCGACATCTCGTACGACGCCGCCCTGCGCGAGACCTACGCCGGTGCCTGGCAGGGGCTGACGCACGACGAGATCGTCGCGCGGTACGGCGAGCAGTACGCCGCATGGAAGCGCGGCGAGCCCGTGCGCCGCGGTGGCGGTGAGCTCGAGACCGAGGTCGCCGACCGGGCCGCTCCCGTGGTGCTGCACCACGCCGAGAAGCTCCCCGAGGACGGCACGCTCGTCGTGGTCAGCCACGGCGGCACGATCCGCACCACGATCGGTCGGCTGCTGGGCCTGGAGTCCCACCACTGGGAGAGCCTCGGCGGACTTTCCAACTGCTGCTGGTCGGTGCTCGGCGAGGGCGCGCGTGGCTGGCGGCTCCTTGAGCACAACGCCGGCACGCTGCCGGAACCGGTCCTCGGCGACGACGACTGAGCCGGGCCGGACCGGGCGTCCGGCCCCGCACCCCCGGATTTCACTTTCCGGCAGGTCGCAGGCTAAAGTTCTTCTTGTTCGCAGCGCGGAGCGCGAAGAACACGCGGGGCTATAGCTCAGTTGGTAGAGCGCCTGCATGGCATGCAGGAGGTCAGGAGTTCAATTCTCCTTAGCTCCACAATCCGGATCCCGCCTTCGTCAGAAGGCGGGATTTCGCATTTCCATGCGCCGGTTTTCCGGGCGGCCTCCGGCCCGTCCCGGTCCCGGTCCTGGTCCCGACCGTGTCTCAGTCCCGCAGCTCACGCAGCGCGCCCATCCGGCGGCTGCTCTCCTCGTCGTTCGGGCTGTAGGCGACGATCCGGCATTCCGGCATTCCGTTGATCGACAGCGATACCGAGGTCATCCGCACCTCGCCGACGGCGGCATGCCGGAAGACCTTCACCCGCGGCCCCGGCGGGACTACATTCCCGCTCTCCCACAGCTCGGCGAAGTACTCACTCGCCGACGAGAGCCGGTGGACGAACAACTCCCAGGCCGGCTCACCCACATGACGCCCGTACGCACCGCGCAGCTGCGCCACCATCAGCGGCAGCTCCGCCTCCCGGAAGACCAGTGGGCAGGACGGCTCGGGCACCGTGAAGAGCGTCCACAGCACATTGCGTATGCCGAAGTGCTCCGGGCGTGAGAGCGCGAACAGCTCGCGGTAGGCGGGGTTGGTGGCCAGGACGTCGTACCGCGCGTTGTAGACCACGGCTGGACGCGGGTCGAGGGCGTCGATAATGCCCTGGATCTCCGGGCCGACGTGCTCCGCGGCCGCCTGCCGGTGGTCGGTTGCGTAGGGCACCTCCGCCAGGTGGTACAGATGCTCCCGCTCGGGCTGGTCGAGCCGGAGCGTACGCGCCACGGCGTCCAGGACCTGTGCCGAGGCATTGATCGGGCGGCCCTGCTCCAGCCACGTGTACCAGGTGACACCCACGCCGGAGAGCTGGGCGACCTCCTCGCGGCGCAGCCCCGGCGTACGACGGCGCAGGCCGGGCGGCATACCCACATCGGCGGGTGTCACCCGCGCCCGGCGGCTGCGCAGAAACGCGGCCAGCTCGGGTCTGCGGCGATGATGGTTCGCGTGGTTCGCCGCCGCGCCTGCGGTGTTCGTCGTCGCGGTCATCGTGGTCACACCCCCATGGTCGAGGCAGTGGCCCGTCCTTGCCAGGTGCTGTCAGTACCAGCATCGGCGGGCTCTCGTTACCCGTACCGGAACGCCGTCAGGCTCGAAGCCATGACGACGACCTCTGCGGAAACCCCACTGCTCAGTAAAGCCCCCGGCACTGACAACGGACCACGACTGCTGCTCGCGATCGTGCTCGCCGCGCAGTTCATGGCGCTCCTCGACACCTTCATCGTCAATGTCGCCGCCCCCACCATCCGTGGCGAACTCGGTGCGTCCGGAGCGGGGTTGCAGCTGGTCATCGCCGGTTACACCATTTCGTACGCCGTCCTGCTGATCACCGGCGCCCGGCTCGGCGATCTGCTCGGACACCGACGGGCCTACCTGGGCGGTCTGTTGCTCTTCACCGCCGCCTCGCTCGCCTGCGGACTCGCGGCGGGCACCGGCCAGTTGATCGCCTTCCGGCTGGTCCAGGGTGCGGGCGCGGCGCTTCTGATACCGCAGGTACTCAGCCTGATCCAGCGGCACTTCACCGGCGAGGGGCGCGTGCGGGCGCTCGGCGCCTACTCCGCGGTCCTCGCCACCGGGGCCGCCGCCGGGCAGGTCGTGGGCGGTGTGCTGGTCAGCGCGGACCTCTTCGGTGCGAGCTGGCGCCCGATCTTTCTGGTGAACGTCCCGATCGGTCTCGCTCTGCTGGTGCTGGGTGCGCGGGTGCTGCCGAAGGACCGGCGCGAGGAGCCCGAGCGCGGTCGCGGACTCGATCTGCCCGGCCTGGTGCTGCTCGCCGCCGCGGTGTCGCTGTTCACCGTGCCGCTGGTGCTCGGGCAGGAGCAGGACTGGCCCGCCTGGTCGTGGCTCTCGATTGCGGCGTCGGCGGTGTTCTTCGGCCTTTTTCTGGCGTACGAGTCGGGGCTGGCCCGACGCGGCGGCGCCCCGCTGATCGCGCCGCGTGTGATGGGTATCCCGGGTATGGGCCGTGCGGTGTTGCGGATCACTCTGGTGATGGCGGTGAACGCGGGCTTCCTCTTCACGCTCACCCTTCATGTCCAGGGCGGTCTCGGCCACAGTGCGGTGCGCGCCGGGCTGATGTTCGCGCCGACCGCCCTG